>CAZMMI010000110.1:0-12496 GCA_964567255.1 uncultured Anaerolinea sp. | reverse complement strand
CTCGCCTCACGCATCCGCGCAACCTTCTCGGCTCGCGCCAGCGGCTGGACTGTCCCATTCCCCCGCGCCAGCGAGCACTCCACTGTCACGGCGTGCAGGTGGTCGACGTCCAGTGCTTTGAACACGCCGGGCAGGTCCAGCTCGCCTTCGCCCACGAAGACGTGCGTGCGCCCCGCCTGGTAGTCGCTCAGGTGCATCGTGCGCGTTTGGCCGCCCAGCGCCCGCGCGGCGGCGACCACATCCGTGCCCATTTGGGCATAATGGGTGGTGTCCAGCGTGACTCCCAGCCCGAAGCGCTGTGTAAAATCGGCCAGGGCCTGGGGGGTGAGGAGCGGGACGCTGTAACCGTCGAAGTTTGGCATGTTCTCTACCGCCACCACCGGGCAGATCTCTTGATAAGGCCGCAGCTCTGCGGCGATGCGCCCTTCGATTCGCCCCCACCAGTTTGCCTCTTGCACCCCTTCCACATGGGGAGTGTGAAACACCAAACAGCCCGGCACGCAGCCCAGCGCGTCGATCGTCTCATCCAGAGTCGGGTTGATGTAACCGGCTACCGACTCGGGATCATTCAACACGCCCCCGCCGTCATGGATGCTGGACAGGCGCAGCCCAGAACGCTCGATGCTCGCGGCGATCTGTTTTGCGCTCCACCCGCGCAGGTGCTGAGCCATGGCCCATTCCTTGCGCTCCCAGAACAGGTCCAGCTCAATCGCGCCGTACCCGGCCTCTGCGATCATCTCCAGCACATCCTCAAAGGGTTCTTGGTACAGGTTGGCGGTGGCGAAGGAAATATGCATGGAATGATCAACGCTCCAGGCGGCGGCGAATTTGCTCTGCTTTTTCCAGCCGGCCCATTTGCAAGTAGGCCCGGTATTCGTATTCCAGCGCAAGCACCGGAAGGCGCAGGTCCTCGAACACCACCCATTGTTTGTTTTGTTCCAGGCGGGGCGGCTCGTCCCAGCGGCCGTCTGCGGTGCGCTTTTGAATATCGCCCATGATCTCCACCTGAATGCCGTTGATCTCCAGCTTGCCCAGGTGCGAGCGCATGTGCTGCGAGATCACCTCGCGCACCGGCGTGACCACGAACTCCCGCAAGCGCTCCTCGGCACGGTAAGCATCTTCTGCGCTGGTCTGGAGGTCGATGTCGTGGGCTACCACGTCCACGCCCTGCAGGGCCAGGGCCGTGCTGCCGGTCAGCGCCCAATCCAGCGCGGGGTGGGGTGGGGCATCCAGTCGCTCAACAATCAAGCGCAGCGCATCCAATCGCCGCGGGTCATACAGGGCCTGGGCCGCGCCGATGGGTTTGAGCATGTCGATTGTCCACTCCTCGCCGTGATGATAGACGCCCGCCGAGTCGGTGAAGTGCCATTCGGCACGGTAAGGCTCGGCTTGCAGCGGCTGGTAGCCCAGGCGCAGGTAGAGGGCCTGGGCGCGGGGATTATCCAGTGGGTCGACCGCCAGAAAAAGGTCTTTGCAGTCGCGGGAGGCTGCTATGCCTTCCAGGGCGCGGATGAAAATGCTGCCCAGGCCCTGCCCGCGGCGTGACTCGGCCACCTGTAAATCCACGATCTGCGGCAGGCGGGTGGTGTCGGCGGCGTCGGACCAGTGGGCGGGGCGGCGGAAGATGAGGCTGGCAAAGCCCACCGGCTCGTCGCCGTCCAGCAGCACCAGGTACTGCGTATCAGGCGTTTGCGCGTCGCGCAGGCGGTCCAGGTGCACGGCCTCGCTGCCGGGGCCCTTGATCGCGGTCAGGGCGGGCACATCGGCGGGCTGGGCCGGGCGGATGGTGATGCGCGGGTTATTCATGCAGGTTCTCCAATACGCGCGTGTCGGACAGGATGCTTTCAGCCCAGGCGCGCACCCCGGCGCAGTAGGCCTCCGGTGAATCGGTGGGCACGTCTGCCAGGGTGCGCGTCCAGCGGATCGAGTCGAATTCCGTCAGGCGCGGGCCTTTGGTAATGCTCCAGCCGCGCTTGTCGCTCCCCAGCCGGTCGCGGTTCTGTTCGCGCTGCCCGGCGGGGGTCAATTCGCCGCTGAGAAAGCCCGCCAGCATGCGCCGCGCCTCGATCCAGGCTGTGCGCGAGTACAAGTTGTGCTGGAGCATGTAGCCGGTGACCAGCAGGTGATGGACGGCCCCGTAGCTTTCGGGATGTTCGTATTCGTGGGCCAGGCATAGTTCGAAGCGCTCACTGCAGGACTGTTCTTCCGGCCACTGCGCTCCACACTGCGGACAGATGGCAGGCATTAGAAGTTGATCTCTCCAGCGGGTTTCACCGCCGCCCCCGCTCGGCTTAGCTTTTCATTCCACAGCGCAATTACTTTGGCGGCGTCCTGGCGATCGGTGCTGTGCGCATCGCTGACCAGTGTCGCCTGGTACCCCAGGGCAAGTGCTCCCAGGCAGGTGTTTTTCACGCAAATGTTGGTTAACATCCCGGTCACGACCACATGATTGACTCCACGGGCTCGCAACAGTTCATCTAGTGGGGTCTGCTCGAAGGCGTTGCTGTGCGTCTTTTCCACGCGCAGGTCCCCTTCTTGTGGGCGCAGGCGCGGGTGAAGCTGCCAGCCTGGCGAATATTTGAGCAGTCCACTTTTATTGTTGTGCTGGATATAGATCACCGGCGCTCCGGCGCGGTGGGCTGCATCGACCAGGGCTTGAAGGTTGTCGAAGAGGCGCTCGGCCCGGTAGACGGGATTGGTTTTCTCGAAGAGGTCTTGTTGCACATCGATGATGAGCAGGGCGCACTTTGCCGGGCTCACGGGCGCAGAGGGTTCAGGAGTCATTGGTTAAAACTGAACTTCTGCGGTGGGGAGCAGCGCCGCCCCTTCTTTGCTCAAAGTGGCGTGCCACTTGTCGATCAACTCGGCGGCTGTATTGCTGTACGAACTGTGCGCGTCGCTCGCCAGCGTCACCCGGTAGCCTTTCTCTAACGCTCCCAGGCAGGTGCTCTTCACGCAGCCGTGTGTCACCAGCCCGCAGGCCACCACATGCTGGATGCCACGAGTCTTCAGAAAACCATCCAGCGGGGTTTCCTCGAAGGAATTGCCGTGCTGCTTGTCCACGCGCAGATCGGTTTCCAGGGGGTGTAAATCGGGGTGCAACTGCCAGGCAGGCGTATCTTTCACCAGGCTGTTCTTGTCGTTGTGTTGAATGTAAACCACCGGGGCTCCGGCGCGGTGGGCTGCATCGACCAGGGCCTGGATGTTGCGGATCAGATCGGCAGCCTGATAAACAGGCGTGGACTTTTGGAACAGGCCTTGCTGTACGTCGATGATTAACAAGGCCATCTTGGAAAGATTCGATTGCGTGTTCATCTCAAGAAACTTTTATTGTGAGAGCGTCAGATTCAATCGGCGGGTCAGCGCCTGCATTTGTTGGTCGATGGCGGCATGCAGGTCGTTCTCTGGTTTATCCAGATAATTCACAGCAATTTGGACAAAGGCCTTATACAGCCGATCTTCAATCAAACCCCACAGCGGCACCTGGGGATAGGTGCGCCCGCTTTGCACCGATTGAGCATAAACGGACAAGAGCGGATCGCCGGTGATCTGCGGCATGGCCAGGGCGTCCAACCGGCAGGGCAAAGCGCGGAACGGTTCGATCATTTGTAGCAAGGTGGAGGTGGCGTTGAGGAAGTTGACCAGTTCCACCGCGGCGCTTTCTTGCCGGCTGTGCTTCCAAATGGCCAGATTGGAGCCGCCCACGAAACGCCCGCCCGGCATTACGGCAGCCCCCAGGTTGTCGCGCACCACCGGAGCCAGCGCGGAGGTGTCGGTCACATGATAGAGGGTGGAGAACATGATGCCCGTAAGCCCGCGAATGAACAAGTTTCCTTTGTTCTCGCGTATGGTTTGCTGGCCCTGGGGCGAAATGAGTTTGAGCAGGTCGAAGTACGCATGGATGGCGGCCAGCACCTGAGGCCGGGTGAGCAGCACCTGCTTGCCCTCGGCGTCGCAAAAATCGGACCCGGCGCCCCACACCCAGGAAGCCAGGGCGTGTATCAAACCATATTGGTCCCAAGTGAATGACAGTTCGACCGGGATGTCTACACCGTTCTTGGCCAGGCGCTGGGCCGTGTCGGCCAGATGCTCGTGAGACAGGAATGCTTCGTTTTCAGCAATCCCCGCTTTTTGGAGCAGGTCCTTGCGGTAGTAGATCATATAAGATTCGGACACCCACGGCACCGTGCAAACTCCGCTGACGCCGTTGGGTTGATTGATTTGCCATGCAGCAGGGACAAAATCCTCGGGGCGTCCAATGCGGGCCAATTCTTGTGGTTTAAAAGGCCGCAAGGCGTTCATCGAGATCAGGTCGGGCGCCCAGGTGGTGGCCACCTCTGAAACATCCGCACCTTGATGGTAAATGGCGTAATGGGTTAACTCCGCTTTGCCATCTTCCCAATCCAAAATGCGCAGGTTCACGTGATTGCGCGTACGCTGTTCAAATTCATCCAGCAGCTTGCGCATGGTCTCGGCCACTGCCGGGCTGTGATTCATGATCGAAAGCTCAAGGTTGGCCATTTGTTTCCTAGACCTCCAAAACAACCCCTTCGTGTGGGCGCAGATCCAGTTGGGTCAGGTCCACGGTTTTCCCGTTGCGATCCATGTGGGTGCACAGGGCTACTTTGCCGGAAGCAAAACCGGGCAGCGAAACGCGGGCGGCCTGGGGAGCAAAGTTCAGCACCACCAGCTTGCGCTCGCCGTCTGTTTCGCGAACATAGGTATAGATTTCATCCGCTACGTCCAGGGCGCGGTAGCTGCCGCCTAATAGGGCCGGGCTGTTGCGCCGCAGACTGTGCAGATGGTGGTAGAAGGAGAGGATGGACTGCGGCTGGGTGCTTTGGACGGCCACATTGCGCGTCTGGTAATCTTCCGAGACGGGCAGCCAGGGCTCGACGCTGGAGAACCCGGCGAAGGGGCTGGCGTCCCACTGCATGGGCGTGCGGCACACGTCGCGAGTGCGCTCGATGCCCAGGTTGAGGCCCTGCGGGTCTTGCACCTGGTGGGGCAGGATCTTGCCGTTTTCCATGCCCAGCTCATCGCCGTAGTACACGGTGGGCGTGCCGCGCAGGGTCAGCAGCAGCATCCCGGCCAGGCGGGCCTGGGCCTGCCCGCCGAAGCGAGTTGCCAGGCGGATCTGGTCGTGGTTGCCCAACACGTAGTTGGGCCAGGCAAAGGCGGGCAGCGCCGCTTCCATCTCGTCCACGTGGGCGCGCATGGCCTTGGCCGACCAGGGCTGGTGCATCAGGCGGAAGTTGAAGGGCAGTTGCAGCTCATCGCCGTTCTCGCCGTAATAGCGCACCCAGCGATCCATCGGTCCCCACAATTCTCCAATCCCGCAGCGGTCGGGGAATTCATCCAGGGTGGCGCGGATGGCCTTGATCATCTCGTGAACCTCATCCTGGTCTTGATTGTAAATGTGCAATTGGCGGCTAAAGAGATCGTTGGGGAGCAGGTTGGGGTTGGCATCGGGGTCGGGCGGGTTGTCGCGCAGTTCCTTGTCTTTGATGATCAGCCCTACTACATCCATGCGGAAGCCGTCCACGCCGCGTTTCATCCAGAAGCGCAGCGCGTCCAGCATGGCGGCCTGCACTTCGGGGTTGCGCCAGTTGAGTTCGGGCTGTTCTTTGGCAAACTGGTGCATGTAATACTGCCCGGTGCGCTGGTCGAACGTCCAGGCGGGGCCGCCGAAGAAGCTGCCCCAGTTGTTGGGCAGGGAGCCGTCGGGCTTGGCGTCGCGCCAGATGTACCAATCGCGCTTGGGGTTGTCGCGGCTGGAGCGCGACTCGAGGAACCATTTGTGCTGGTCGGAGGTGTGGTTGGGGACGTAATCGATGATGATTTTGATGCCCCGTTTGTGGGCTTCGCTGACCAGTTTGTCAAAATCGGCCAGCGTCCCAAACATGGGGTCCACGTCGCAGTAATCGGCCACGTCGTAGCCGAAGTCGGCCATGGGCGAGGGGTAAAACGGGCTGAGCCAGATGGCCTCGATGCCCAGCGAATTAGGCGTGCCGTCATTGAGATAGTCCAGCTTTTGGATAATGCCCTGCAAATCGCCAATGCCGTCGCCGTTGGCGTCTGCAAAGCTGCGCGGGTAAATTTGGTACACCACGCTGCGCTGCCACCACTTCAAAGCCTGCTTGTCCTGTTTCATTTCCTGCCTCCGTGGATGAAGACGTGATTTTCTGGTGAAGAACGGTAAGTTGGTTGAACTACCAATCCTATTTTACTTCTTATTCTGCCCAACAGCAGCTAGAAGCAGCTCTCGCAGGGCAGGCCTGTCCAGGTCTGCATTCGACTTGAGCTTGACGTGCCTGGCGCGCTTGCCGGCGCCTTCCAGCAGGCCGGTTGGGTCGGGCAGTTCGGCCCCGCGGGCAAAGCCCAGGTTCACCGCGCCTTTGAGCGGCATGATCACGCACACCAGACCCTTGTAGGTGCGATCGTAGCCGTAGGCCAGCATCCGGGCGGGCAGGTCAACCTGTTCCACGGCCTGGGGAAAAGCTTCCAGCACCAGGGCTCGGGCTCTTAAGGCTAGTTCCTGCACCGGCGCAGCGTAAGCGGCCAGAAACGCTGTGATTTCTTCATTCATTGGCGACCTGCTCCCAGAATGTCTCGTAACCTTCCATAAAATACCAGTTGATACGCACATAGTCCTTTTCGCCGCGCAGCACTTTCTCCCATTCGGCCAACGTCTCGCTGATGACGAAGTCGCGCGTGGCGAGAAAATCCTGGTCGCGCGGCGTCTGGTCGGCGCGCATCGCCTGGCAGGCAGCCCGGTGGCGCTCTGCCCAGGTCGCTACGACCTCCGGTGCTTCCCGGCGCAGTTGAGCCAGCAAGGCCGACAGCTCAGCGATGACCGCTTCCGCTTCGGCCCGCGAGCGTTGCATCTCCTCGTGAGCTTCTCGCGCTTTGGCTTCGTTCGGATGGCCCCGATCGAGGTAATCGCCCAGCGAACCGGCATGGTTTTCGGCGGCCTCGGCCCGCCGGCGCAGCTCTTCCAGGCGTTGCAGGAGAGTAGACATACCCTCAGTATAAACTAAAAAGTTCAAGGGTTTCTGGAAACCCTTGAACTTTTTAGTTGCTGGAACTGCTATGCAGAACCGAGGTCTACTTCGAATTCCAGGGTGCTGAATCGGGGAAGAACAGCGGCTGGCCGTACTTATCCACGCCGAACGCGGCGATCTTTTCCTGGGTGGGCACCGAGATCAACCAGTCGATGAACTGGTTGGCCAGCTTTTCGTCAATCCCTTCGTTCTTGGCCGGGTCGACGGCGATCACGCCGTAGGGGTTGAGCAGCACTTTGTCGCCTTCCACCATGATCTTGAGGGTCAGGCCCTCGCCGGTCTGGGCCAGGTAGGTAGCGCGGTCGCTGAGCGTGTAAGCGCCCATTTCCTGCGACATGGTCAGCACAGCGCCCATGCCCTGCCCGGCGGAAACGTACCAATCCCCGGCGGGTTCCAGCGCGGCGGCTTTCCACACGTTCTTTTCCTTGCTGTGCGTGCCCGAGTCATCACCGCGCGAGACAAAAGGCGCCTGGGCCGCGGCGATGGCGGCAAAGGCTTCGGCGGCGCTGGTCATCCCGCTGATCCCAGCCGGATCGGATTCAGGCCCGACGATGACGAAGTCGTTGTACATGACGTCCTCGCGGCGCACGCCGTCCCCTTCTTCCATGAAGGTTTTCTCGGCTGCGGGCGAGTGCACCAGGAGCACATCCGCGTCCCCGTCCTTGCCCATCTGCAGGGCCTGGCCCGAACCTACGGCGATCACCTCCACCGTCACGTTGAACTCTTCCTCATACATAGGCAAGAGGTAGTCCAGCAAGCCCGAGTCCTGGGTGCTGGTGGTAGTGGCCAGGGTCAAAGTCTTGGGCGCGGCCGGGGTGCAAGCCCCCAACAACAAGATGGCGATCAAAGCAAACAGCGTGACCTTACGAAACATATTTTCCTCCTCGGATCAGTAGATCATCTCCCCTTGGACGAAGGCGCGAGTGCGCGGGTCGGCGGGGGTCTCGAAAAATGAATGGGTGGGCGCAATCTCGATGATGCGCCCGTTGAGCATCAGCGCCACCCGGCTCGAAAGGCGCCGGGCCTGGAACACGTTGTGCGTGACCAGGATGATGGTGGTGTGCATCTCCTGGTTGATCTGGCGGGCGACCTCTTCGATCAAGCCCACGTTGTAGGGGTCGAGGTTGGCGGTGGGCTCGTCCATGAGCAGCACCGTGGGCCGCAGGACCATAGCCCGCGCCAGGGCCACCCGCTGAGCTTCTCCGCCCGAGAGCGTGCGTGCCTGGGCCTTGCGCAGGGCAACCAGCCCCATGCGCTCCAGCACGCCATGCACCTGATCGGTCGAGTCGGATTGCCCGCGCAATTGCAGCCCGTAGCGGATGTTGTTCTCCACGCTGTCGTGCAGCAGGGCCGGGCGCTGGAACACGGTGGTCACCTGGCGGCGCACCTCGATGGGCAGGTTGGGCGTCACCGGTTTGCCCTGGTAGCGCAGTTCGCCGTTGTCGGGATATTCGAGGAAATTGAGCATGCGCAGCAGGCTGGATTTGCCCGCCCCGCTAGGGCCCACCACCGCCAGGATTTCGCCCGCTTCGATCTCCAGCCGCTCGATGTCCACCACCGTGCGGCCCTCGTAGATCTTTTGCAGGTTGCTGAGCTGGTAGATGGGGTCCATCATTTGCCCTTGCCTTGCAGTTGGGTGACGCCGAAGTTGATCAGGAAGGACAGCATCAGCAGGACGATGCCCAGGCCGATGGCCAGGTCCAGGTTGCCGCGGCGCGTTTCGAGCATGATGGCGGTGGTCAGCACGCGGGTCGAGCCGTCGATGTTGCCGCCGACCATCATCACCGCGCCCACCTCGGAGATGATGCTGCCCAGCCCGCCAACGATGGCCACCACCACGCCCAAGCGTGCCTCGCGCAGCACCGCCAGGGTGGTTTGCAGGCGCGTGGCCCCCAGCGAGCGCACCTGCAAGCGCAGGTCGGGGTTCACCTCGGCCACCGCCGACATGGTGTAGCCGATGATCATGGGCGTGGCAATGATCACCTGGGCCACGATCATGGCCGGCACGGTGAACAGCTTGGGCACCCAGGACAGGTTGAGCGGGCCGAGGATGCCGCCCTGGGACAGCAGGATGTAGACTGCCAGCCCCACCACCACCGGGGGCAGGCCCATGCCGGTATAGACGATGGCCTGTACCAATCGCCTGCCTTTGAAGCGGGTCAAGCCCAGCAGGGCGCCCAGCGGCACGCCCAGCACCGTGCTGATCACCAGGGCAATCCCGCTGACGCGCGCCGAAAGGAGGATGATCTCCCACAAAATGGGGTCACCGGTAAAAAAGAGGCGCAGGCCTTCGCGAATGCCGTCCCAGAGTTGTTCCATAGAGTGTATAGTTGTATGCTTACAACGAAGGGAGTATAGCTGATTCAGGGGGTGAAGTCAACGAAAACCCCGCCCGCAGGCGCGGGTAGACATGGCGATGGATAATTTGCTTCTCTCCCTCGCGCGCGGAGTTAAGGGCTCCTCGTTCAACTCGCGGAAGACTCGGCCTCTTCCACCTCTGGTTGAGTAACAAAAACCGTAACTACTTTGACAATGTCACTTTAGATTTTTGAGCTTATCGCCCCACCCCCGCCTGCTGCGCGACCCGCTGGCAAAGCACCTTGGAAAATTCGGCCCATGAGCGGGGAGGGGAGAAGATTTCGCAAAAGAGAGGGGCTGAAAGCCCCTCTCTTTTGCAGAATTCTTTCCCTCCCCCGGCTAAGTAACTGAGTGAATAAGTATTTTGGTTGCCGGGGGAGGGTAGGGTGGGGGCAACACCCGAGCCTGAAAGTTGTGTTTTTTAAAGTGACATTGTCAAACTACTCAGTCAGAGGCAGAAGAGGCCTGAATTTGAGCAGTTACCAAAAACCATAACAAGGCATGTCGTCGCGAGCTTTCCGAGGCTTTGAGAGGAAAGCGTGGCGACCTCCACATGTGCTTACCAGTCGAATCAAAAGTTATTCGCAACGACATAGTGGTGAAGCTGCGCCCCCCAATACGGTAACTTCCAAAGAACCAATGTTCTTCCGAAATTCATGTAAAATGAAACAGGCATCCTCTATTTTCTATCCCCGCGAGGTCCCGATGTCATCAAACCTCCCCTTCCCGCACTATCCCCCCAAGCACAACTGGTACAACCGCGGCACGTGGCCCGCGAGTTGGGTCATCTGCCCCGGCGCCGAGCAGCCCCCTGCCGTGGCGGCTTACCGCCTGCGCTTCACCCTCACCGCAGCCACCCGCCTGGTGCTGTATGTGACCGCCGATGAGCGTTACGAGCTGTTCTGCGACGGCGTGCGCCTGGGGCGCGGCCCCGAGCGCGGCGACCCGAGCCACTGGTTCTACGAGAGCTACACCCTGGACCTGAGCGGCGGCGAACATCTTTTGACGGCGCGGGTGTGGGCGCTGGGCGAGCTGGCCCCCGTGGCCCAGATGAGCGTGCATCCCGGTTTCCTGCTCTGCCCCGCCGAGGAGCGCTTCTGGGACCTGCTGGCCACCGGGCGCGCGCCCTGGGAGGCCAAACTGCTGCGCGGATTTTCCTTCACCCCGCCCATGAGCGCCATTTTCGTGGGGCACAAGCAGGCGCTGGACGGCACGCAGTACGGCTGGGGCTTCGAGCGCGGCGAGGGGCCGGGCTGGCAATCGGCCCGCGTGCTGGCGCCGGGCGCCTCCGCTGGGGCCAACAACGAACTGCCCGCCGACTCGCACTTCCTGCTGCCTGCGGCGCTGCCCCCGCGCCTGGATGAGCCGCGTTGGTTGGGCAAGGTGCGCAACATCTCCGCGCCAGCCTTGAGCGAGACTCACAGCATCCCGGTGC
This sequence comes from uncultured Anaerolinea sp., assembly GCA_964567255.1. Taxonomy (GTDB): domain Bacteria; phylum Chloroflexota; class Anaerolineae; order Anaerolineales; family Anaerolineaceae; genus Anaerolinea. The sequence continues at coordinate 1,639 of CAZMMI010000110.1, read as the reverse complement.
GCGCCGCCGACCACCTGGCAGAGGAAGAGCCCGCCTGGACCGGGCTGCTGCGCGGGGCCAATGAAGTGACCCTGCCGCCCAACACGCGCCGCCGGGTGATCATCGACCTGGAAGACTACTACTGCCTGTACCCCGAATGGCTGGTTTCGGGCGGCCAGGGCGGAAGCCTGCGCTTGCAGTTCCAGGAGAGCTTGTTTGCCGACCCCGCCACCTGGGACAAGGGCCACCGCGGCGAGGTGGAGGGCAAGTTCTTCACCATGATCTGGCACAACACCGACGGCCTGGGCGACAGCTTCAAGCTGGATGGCGGCGAGCTGCGCCGCCTGGACACGCTGTGGTGGAACGCCGGGCGCTATGTGGAGGTGCTGGTAGAGACTTCCAACCAGCCCCTCACCATTCACAGCGTGCTGTGGCACGAGACGCGCTACCCGCTGGAGCCGCGCAGCGCCTTCCAGTCGGACGACGCGCGCCTGGACAAGGTGTTCGCGCTGGGGGTGCGGGCCTTGCAGATGTGCGCCCACGAGACCTACATGGACTGCCCCTTCTACGAGCAGATGCTCTACGCGGGGGATGGGCGCCTGGAATGCCTGGTGACCTACGCCCTGACCGAAGACGACCGCCTGCCGCGCAAGGTTTTGCAGCTCTTTGACTGGTCGCGCCTGCCCGAAGGCCTGACTCAATCGCGCTACCCTTCGCGCATCCGCCAGATGATCCCGCCGTTTTCATTGTGGTGGGTGGCGATGGTTTCCGACTACCTCCTGTGGCGCGGCGACCCGGCTTTCGTGCGCTCGCTGCTCCCGGGCGTGCGCGCCGTGCTGGATGCTTTCACCCACCTGCGCGGAGCGGACGGGCTGGTGCGCTCGCCGGAAGGCTGGAACTACGTCGATTGGGTGCCCGCCTGGGGCAGCGGCATTCCCCCCGGCGGCCTGCCCGGTGAAATCTGCGGGCCCATCAACTGGCAGTACGTGCTGGCCCTGCGTCTCTCCGCCGGGCTCGAAACCTACTGCGGCGACAACGAACTGGCCGTGCGCTGGCAGCGCCTGGCGGTCGAGACCGCCCGCGCCCTGACGGAGCGCTACTGGGATGAGGATCGCGGCTTGTTCGCCGATGACGCATCCCACACCATCTTCACCGAGCACAGCCAATGCCTGGCGGTGCTTAGCGGCTTGATCCCGGCCCAGCACCAGGCAAAAATCGCCCACAGCCTGTTCAACGCAGAGGGACTCACCCGCCCGACCGTGTACTTCATGCACTACTTCTTCGAGGCCTGCCGCGAGCTGGACCGCATGGATGTGTTCTTCGAGCGCATGCAGGCCTGGTTCCAGATGAACGACCTGGATTTCAAGACCACCTACGAGAAAGACGACCCCGCCGGCACCCGCTCAGACTGCCACGCCTGGGGCGCGCACCCGCTGTTCCACTACTTCAGTTCGGTGCTGGGCATTCGCCCCATCGCCCCCGGCTTCGAGGTGGTGGAGATCGAGCCGCAGTTGGGGCCGCTGAAACAGGCCGCCGGCCAGTTGGTGCACCCGCGTGGCAGGGTGGAGGTAGCGGCGGAAGCCACGCCGGAAGGGCTGCGCGTGCGCGTGTCCCTGCCCAAGGGCGTCAAAGGCGTCCTGCGCCGCGGCGAGGCGTTGAT
>CAZMMI010000109.1:10958-12538 GCA_964567255.1 uncultured Anaerolinea sp. | reverse complement strand
CTACAATCCCACAGATCGGGGTATTAATCGCCGCGCTGGTAGTTGGGGGCTTCGCGGGTGATGTTGACGCTGTGCGGGTGACTTTCGATCAACCCGGCGTGGGAGATGCTGACCAGGCGGGTGCGCTGGCGCAGGTCGTCCAGGTTGCGCGCCCCGGCGTAGCCCATGCCCGAACGCAAGCCGCCCACCAGTTGGTAAACGAACTCGGTCAGGCTGCCCTTATAGGGGACCATGCCTTCCACGCCCTCGGGGACCAGTTTACCGGGCTGCTTGCCCTGCCCCGTGCCGTAGCGGTCGCGACCATAGCCTTGCAACGCGCCCAGGCTGCCCATACCGCGGTACAGTTTGTATTGGCGGCCTTCATAGAGGATAGTCTCGCCAGGGGATTCTTCCAGGCCGGCCATCAGGCTGCCCAGCATGACCGTTTCGGCTCCGGCCACAATGGCCTTTACGATATCGCCGCTGTATTTAACGCCGCCGTCGGCGATGACGGGGATGTCTTTGGTTCGGGCAGCGCGCGCGCAGTTATAGATAGCGGTCATTTGTGGCATGCCCGCGCCGGAGATAATGCGCGTGGTGCAGATGGAACCGGCGCCGATGCCAACCTTGACCGCATCCACGCCCGCTTCGATGAGGGCAAGGGTGCCTTCCTCGGTGACCACGTTTCCGGCGATGACGGGCAGTTCGGGCCAGGCGGTCTTGATGCGGCGAATGGCGCGGATCACGCCGGCGGTGTGTCCGTGAGAAGTGTCTACGACAACCACATCCAGCCCGCGAGCCACGAGCAGTTCCAGGCGCGACTCGAGGTCGGCGCCCACGCCCACCGCCGCGCCGCAAAGCAAGCGCCCGCGCGAATCGGAGGAGGCGTTGGGGTAATCACGTTTTTTCTGGATGTCCTTGACCGTAATGAGGCCCACCAGGCGCATATCGGCATCCACCAAAGGCAGCTTCTCGATGCGGTGCTGCTGGAGGATGCGTTTGGCCTGCTCGAGCGAGGTGCCGACCGAAGCAGTGACCAGGCCCTCGCCGGTCATGAAGTCACGCACCGGACGGGTGAAATCTTCGCCCTCGGCAAAGCGGATGTCACGGTTGGTGAGGATGCCCACCAGGCGGTGGGTCTCGTCAACGATGGGCACGCCGCTGATGTGGAAGCGGCCCATCAGATCTTCGGCTTCCTGCAAGGTGGCCGTGGGCGGCAGCGTGACCGGGTCGGTGATCATGCCCGCCTCGGAGCGCTTGACCTTGTCTACTTCTTCGGCTTGCTGCTCGGGCGAGAGGTTGCGATGGACGATGCCGATGCCGCCTTCGCGGGCCAGGGCAATGGCCAGACGGGCTTCGCTGACGGTATCCATGGCGGCAGAAAGGAGGGGGACATTGAGCTGGATGCCGCGAGTCAGGCGGGCGCGCACGTCGGTTTCGGAGGGGAGTACCTCGGAATAACCGGGGACGATCAGCAAGTCATCAAATGTCAGTGCCTGGTGGCCGGAAAACAGTTCTTCGTTCATGGGTGGGACCTCGTTTTTAGCTGTAAGCCGTTAGCCATAAGCTATTAGCCAGAAATTGTAATCGGTATTCTTTCT
>CAZMMI010000109.1:7743-10858 GCA_964567255.1 uncultured Anaerolinea sp. | reverse complement strand
AATTCGTGGAGAAATGTCTTCTCTTAATGCCGGAAGTGGCGGACGCCGGTGAGGACGAGAGCGATGCCGGCTTCGTCGGCGGCGGCCAGGGTCTCCGCGTCGCGCACAGAACCGCCGGGGTGGGCCACGGCGGTGATGCCCGCCGCGATGGCCTCGGTGACCGAGTCAGGGAAGGGGAAGAAGGCATCGGAGGCCATGACCGCGCCCTGAGATTTTTCTCCGGCACGCTGAACGGCAATGCGGACGCAATCCACGCGGTTGGGCTGCCCACCGCCAATGCCCACGGTGGCGGTGCCTTTGGCAAAGACGATGGCGTTGGATTTGACGTGCTGGACGGCTTTCCAGGCGAAGCGCAGCGCAGCCCATTCCGCTTCGGTGGGGGCGCGCTTGGAGACCACCTGCCACTCGGCTGTGTCCGGGTCGCCAAAGTCCACGCTTTGCTGCAACAGCCCTGCGTTCACGCTGCGGAACTCGACCCGCGGGTGGACACTGAGATTGGGCATCTCTACCAGGCGCAGGTTCTTCTTGGTGGACAGGATCGCCATCGCTTCCGGGCTGAAGCCGGGCGCGGCGATGCACTCCACAAAGAGCGGCTTGATGGCCGCGGCGGTGGCTTCGTCCACGGGGCGATTGCAGGCAATCACGCCGCCGTAGGCAGACACCGGGTCGGAGGCCAGGGCCGCCTGGTAAGCATCCACCAGGGTAGAGGCGGTGGCGATGCCGCAGGGGGAAAGGTGCTTGACGATGCACACGCCCGGCTCGGCATAGCTGACCGCCGCTTTCCAGGCCGCGTCCAGGTCGAGGAGGTTGTTGTAGGATAATTCCTTGCCTTGCAGCACCTTGCCGCCCAAGGGCCCCGCACCGGGCTCGTAAGTATACAGCGTGGCCTGCTGGTGCGGGTTTTCACCGTAGCGCAGTTTCTGCACGGGATGAAGTTCCAGGCGCAGGGCTTCGCTGCCGCTCAGATAGGTCGAGATGGCAGCATCATAACGGGTGGTGGACATGAAACCTTTCACCGCCAGGCGGCGGCGCGTCTCGGGGCTCACCTGCCCGTTTTGCAACTCGGCCAGCACCCCGGCGTAATCGGCGGGGTCGCACAGCAGGGTGACACGCTCGTGATTCTTGGCTGCCGCGCGGATCAAGGTGACGCCGCCGATATCGATGTTCTCGATGGCATCCGCCAGGGTCACATCCGGCTGGGCAATGGTTTGCTCAAAGGGGTACAGGTTGACCGCCACCAGATCGATGTAATCCCAACCCAGCCCGTGCAACTGATCGGCGTCGGCCTGGGTGGGGCGGGCCAGCAAACCGCCGTGCACCGCCGGGTGGAGGGTCTTGACGCGCCCGCTGAGGATTTCAGGCGAACCGGTGTAATCGGAGACTTCGGTGACGGGCAGTCCGGCGTCGCGGATGGCGCGAGCGGTACCACCGGAGGCAATCAACGTCCAACCCAGGGCGCACAGACCACGGGCAAACTCGACCAGGCCGGTCTTATCGTGAACAGAGAGGATGGCTTTTGGCATGGTTTATTCCTTTTGGGCAAAATCAGGTTCTTGCAAGACACGCGCCAGGGTCTCGACCAGTAAGTCGTGCTCGGCGGTATGAATACGCACTTCTAAGGTTTCCAGGCTGTCGGTGGGGTGAATGGGCACCTGGACAGAAGCCAGCAGGGGGCCGTCGTCCACGCCCTCGTCGGGCACCAGGTGGACCATCACGCCGGTGTGCCGGATCTGTCCGGCCTGATAGGCTTCATAGGCACGCTGGATGGCGTGCGTGCCGGGGAATGTGCCGGGCAGGGCCGGGTGCAGGTTGATGACCTTACCGGAAAAGCGGCTCAGAAAGGCATTGGTGAGCAGGCGCATCCAGCCGGCCAGCACGATCCACTCGGGCTGAAAGGCCGCCACCTGGTCGGCCAGTTGGGCGTCATACTCGGCGCGGTCCTGCGCTTTGGGCCTGGGCAGCACCAGCGTGGGCACGCCCGCCTGAGCCGCGCGCTGCAACCCGTAGGCGTCGCGCTTGTTGGAGATGACAGCCACCACCTGGGCGGGCAGGCGGCCGTTGGCACAAGCATCCAGGATGGCTTGCAGGTTGCTGCCGTTGCCAGAAATCAAGACCACCAGGCGGGCGAGGTTCATGCAAACACCGCCTTGCGCGAGCCGGGGACCAACTCGCCGATCACCCAGGTCTGCTCGCCGATCATGCGTTGGACGGTGGAAACATCGTCGGGGCGGACGATGGCGACCATGCCGATGCCCAGGTTGAACACGCGGCGCATTTCTTCGGGGGCAATCTTGCCGCGGGATTGGATCACCCCGTACAAGGGCGGCACGGGCCAACTGCCAGCTTTGATCTTCGCATTCAGATGGTCGGGCAGCACGCGGGGGATGTTCTCGATGAAGCCGCCGCCGGTGAGGTGCGCCAGGGCCTTGATGGCGCCGGGGCGCGTCTCCAGCACAGGCAGGAGCAGAGGCAGGTAGGAACGGTGGGGCGCCAGGAGGGCATTACTCAAGGGGATACCCAAATCGGGGTAGACCGTATCCAGGGGCACATCCTCAAAAATCTTACGGATGAGGGAATAGCCGTTGGTATGAGGACTGTTGGAGCGCAGACCGATGAGCACGTCGCCTGCTTCGAGATCCTTGCGAGGCAGAATCCGCTCGCGCTCCACCACGCCGATGATGGTCCCAGCCACGTCGAACTCGTTGGGCGAGTAGACGCCGGGCATCTCGGCGGTTTCGCCGCCGAGCAGGGCGCAGCCCGACACGCGGCAGGCGGCAGCAATGCCGGTGACCACCTGGGCCACCACCTCGGGGTCGAGGCGGGAGGTGGCGAAGTAATCGAGGAAGAAGAGGGGGCGAGCGCCCTGGACGAGGATGTCGTCGATGCAGTGATTGACGATATCCTCGCCGATGGAGTGGTAGCTGCCGGCCTGGGCGGCCAGCTTGACCTTGGTGCCTACGCCGTCGGTGGAGGCCACCAGCACGGGCGCGGACATGCGCTTGAGGAACTCGGCGGAGAACAGGCCGCCAAAGCTGCCGATACCCGCCAGCACCTCAGCGGTATAGGTGGAGCGTACCGCGTCGCCCATCAAATTCACGGCGCGGCTGCCCGCGTC
>CAZMMI010000109.1:0-7643 GCA_964567255.1 uncultured Anaerolinea sp. | reverse complement strand
GCCGCGCTGCCCGCACGCCAATTCACCTCGGCTTTGTCGAGCGTGCCATTGGCGCAGGCCAGCATGATCTCGAGCAGGTCGCTCTTGAGCAGGGGCAGAAGAGCCTGGGTTTCGGGGTCGCCGAAGCGGCAGTTGAACTCGAGCACGCGCGGGCCGGACTCGGTGAGCATCATCCCGGCATACAGCACACCCACGAAGGCACGCCCTTCGGCGCGCAGCCCATCCGCGGCGGGCTGGAGCGCGGTTTGCACGATCTGTTCCACCATCGCAGGCGGGCAGAGCGGGGCCGGGGCATAAGCGCCCATGCCGCCGGTGTTGGGGCCGGCGTCGCCATCCAGGAGGCGTTTGTGGTCCTGGGCGGGAAGCATGGGCCGGACGGTGGTCCCATCGGTGAAGGCCAGGAGAGAGACTTCCGGGCCGCTGAGGCGCTCCTCGATGACCACCTCGGCCCCCGCGGCGCCAAATTGACCCTCGACCAACATGCGCTTCAGGCAAGCCTCGGCGTCGGCGCGCGATTCGGGCAGCACCACACCTTTGCCCGCCGCCAAACCCGAGGCTTTGATGACCACGGGGTAGTCCACCTCATCCAGGTGGCGCAACGCGGCAGAGAGGTCGGTAAAAACAGCGAAGCGCGCCGAGGGGATGTTGTGGCGCGCCATGAACTGCTTGGAAAAAGACTTGGAGGATTCGATTTCGGCTGCCATGCGGCCCGGCCCGAACACCGCCAACCCCGCGGCGCGGAGCACATCGGCGACACCCGCCGCCAGGGGCGCCTCGGGGCCGATGACCACCAGGTCCACCTGCTGCTTGCGGGCGAAAGCCGCCAGGGCGGGACCGTCCTCGGCGGCCACCGACAGGTTGGCCCCCAGTTGAGCCGTGCCGGGGTTGCCCGGCGCGATCCACAACTGCTCTAAGCGTGGCGATTGGGCCAGCTTCCAGGCCAGCGCGTGCTCGCGGCCCCCCGAACCCACCAAGAGTACTTTCATGTCGCCTCCCATTAAGCCATTGTCATTTCAAAGCCGGTTTTGACGCTGTTCAAGTTCACCGCCAGCGGATAGGAGCCCGTGAAGCAGGCGTTGCAGTAGCCGTCGCCGCGCCCAATGGCCTTCATCATCCCTTCGACGGATAGAAAAGCCAGCGAATCGGCGCCGATGTGCGCGCAAATTTGGGCCACGGACAGGCGGTGGGCAATTAGATCGTCGTATGCGCCCATGTCCACGCCCATGAAACAGGGGTGGGTAATGGGCGGGCAGGTGATGCGCACGTGCACTTCCTTGGCTCCGGCATCGCGCAGCAAGCGCAGAAGCGGGCCGGTGGTGTTGCCGCGCACAATGCTGTCATCGATGACCACCAGGCGCTTGCCGCGCACATTTTCGTTGATCACATTGAACTTCATGGCCACGCCCTGGCGGCGCAGCGAATCGGTGGGCTCGATGAAGGTGCGCCCAATGTAACGGTTTTTGATGAAGCCGTCATTGTAAGGAAGGCCGGTGATGCGGGAATAGCCGATAGCCGCCGGGACGGATGAATCGGGCACGGGGATGACCACGTCGGCATCCACCGGGCTTTCGTTGGCCAGCACCTCGCCCAGGTCCTGGCGCACAGCATGCACGCTGCGCCCGTCAAAGATGTTGTCAGGGCGGGAAAAGTAGATGTGCTCGAAGGTGCACAGCGCAGACGGCTGGCAGGGCGGATGAGCCTGCTGGACGGTGAGGGCGTTGCTGCTGAGGGCCACTATCTCGCCGGGCTTGACCTCGCGGACGGCCTCGCAGCCCAGGGTGCGCAGCGCGCCGGTCTCGGAGGCAGTGGCGTGCCCGCCGCCGGGCAGCATGCCCACGCTGAGGGGGTGGAAGCCCCACGGGTCGCGCACGGCATATACGCCAGTGAGGGTGAGGATGACCAGCGAGTAGGCTCCGTGCCACTTGGGCATGGTATTGCGGATGCGCTCCATCCAGTTGGCGCCTTCGGCGCCTGCCAGCATGAGGGTGATGACCTCGGTGTCGGAAGAGGAGTACAGGCCGACTCCGCGGTGGAGCAGATCCTGGCGCAGCTCGGAGGAGTTGACCAGATTGCCGTTGTGAGCCAGGGCGATGGGGCCGTATTGCGTCTCGATCATGAAGGGTTGGGCGTTACGGGCCGAGCTGGAGCCGGTAGTAGAGTAACGCGTGTGGCCGATGGCGAAATGGCCTTTGAGGGGAGCCATGTTCTCGGGCTTGAAGACGTGCGAGACCAGGCCGACATCTTTATGCAGGCGCATGGTGCGCCCGTCTGAAACGGCAATGCCCGCCGCCTCTTGTCCGCGGTGCTGCAAAGCATATAGGCCGAAGAAGGCCATGCGGGCCACATCTTCGTTGGGGGCAAAAATTCCGAGTACACCGCACTCTTCGTGGGGGCGATCTTCTTCCCAGGTAACCATTAAAGTTTTAAGACTCCTATTTTTTGAGGCGCTGATCATCCGCCAGGACTTTGGCGGCTTGCTTTTCCTGGAAGGCGCCCACAGCCGAGCGCACGGCCGGGTCGGTCAGGCCGAGGATCTTGGCTGCCAGCAAGGCGGCGTTGACCGGCTCGAGCACCAGGGCGGGGGCGATGCCGGAGGGCATGCGCAGCGAGGAATACACATCCGCGCCGCCGAAGGCTTCGGAGGGCGGGGGGCAGGCGATGACCGGGGCGCTGACCGAGCCGTCGGTGAAGCCGGAGAGGGCGTTGCTGCGGCCCGCCACGGTGATGTAAACCTTGGGGCGCGGGTCCAACTCATAAGCGTTAAGCAGTGCCAGGGCGTGGGCGGGAGTTTTGTGGGCCGATCCTACGCGCAGGTCCACGTCCAACCCAAACTGTCGGGCGGCTTCGGCGATCTTACGGCAGTGGTCTTCGTCCGCGCCGGAGCCCATCAAGATGACAACCAGGGGTTTGCTCATGCGATGAGTCCTGCCTTTCGCAGATTCTCGGTCAGGCGCGGGGCCACGGGGTACGCGCCCGGGGCAAAATCCCGACCGGTCAGCATTTCATAGATTGTAATATATCGGCGAGCGGCTGAAGCCCACAAATCGGCGGACATTTGCGGCGCATCGCCATCGCCGCGGTAACCCTGGGCGGCATAGGCCAGGCGGATAAACTCTTTGTCGAAGTTTTCCGGCTCCTCGCCTTGCTCAAAGCGTTGGACGTAGGTGTCGCCTTTCCAAAAGCGGGAAGAATCAGGGGTGTGGACCTCGTCGATGAGCCGCACGCGCCCATCGGAGCCCCGGCCAAACTCATACTTGGTGTCGACCAGGACCAGCCCGGCAGCTTGTGCCAGGGCCTGCCCGCGTTTGAAGAGGGCCAGGGCCGCAGCCTGGACTTCGTCCCAGGTGGCGGCGTCGAGGATGCCATGGGAGACCACCTCGGCGCAGGTCAGGCGTTCGTCGTGCCCGGTGACCCCGCCTTTGGTGGTGGGGGTGATGATGGGCTCGGGCAGGGCCTGGTTTTTGCGCAGCCCTTCGGGGAAGGTGTAACCGTAGATGTCGCGCTCGCCCAACGAATAGCGGTACCACAGGGCCGTGGAGGTGACCCCGCTGATGTAACCGCGCACGATGACCTCTACCAGGAAAGGCTCCACCTCGGTGACCACGGCAGCATTGGGGTCCGGCTCGCAAAGGATGTGGTTGGCGACGATGTCGGCAGTTTGGGCCATCCACCAGTTGGAGAGCTGGTTGAGGACCTGTCCCTTATAGGGCACGCGCGCCAGAATGCGGTCGAAAGCCGAGAGGCGGTCGGTGGTGACGATGAGTCGCCGCCCGCCGGAAAGGGAGTACCAATCGCGCACCTTGCCGGTTTGCTTGCCGGGCAGGGGCAGGTCGGCGCTTTCAAAGGCCTGGGGGAGAAGGGGCAGGATTTGGGATTCGGTGAGCATAATCTTCTTGTCTTCCTTTAGACCCTAAGGGTTTTGAAAACCCTTAGGGTCTGGATTGGTACCCTTAGGGTCTATTTAATGTAGCGGATGCCATTCTCAAACAGGCGCAGGCCGGAGCGACCGCGCTCGCCGCGCGTCCAGCGGGGATGCTGGAAGGGGTGGATGTGGTTTTCGGGGTGCGGCATCAGACCCAGGACGTTGCCTTGCGCGTTGCACACCCCGGCGATATCGCCAATGGAGCCGTTGGGATTGGCGGGGTAAGCCCCGGCAGCAGGGTTGCCCTCGGCGTCGGCATACACCAGCCCGATCTGATCATTGGATTGTAGTTGAGCCAAATCGGCGGGGTCGGCCAGAACAAAATTGCCTTCGCCGTGGGCCACGGGGCACTCGATGGGCTCGGTCAGGCCGCGCGTCCACAGGCAGTTGTTGGACACGGGCAGCAGGGTGACCCAGCGGCACTCAAAGTGGCCGCCGCGGTTGAAGGTGAGGGTGGCGCGGGTTGAAGCCTGGCCCGGCAGGAGCCCGGCCTTGACCAGCGTCTGGAAGCCGTTGCAAATGCCGATGACTGGCTTGCCTTGCTCGACAAAAGCCTGGGCCTGGTCGGAAAAATAAGAATTGAGATCGATGGACAGGATCTTGCCCGCGCCCAGCGCGTCGGCATGGGCGAAACCGCCGGGCAGCACCAGCATCTGGAAATCGCTCCAGGCGGTGCGCTCGACCCGCAGCTGGTTGAGGGGCATGACATGGGGGACGCCGCCGGCCATTTCGATGGCCTCGGCTACGTCGAGGTCGCGGTTGGTGCCGGTGGCATGCAGGATGAGAACGTTGGGGCGGGTCACAGGGCACCTCCATTGAAGGCCTCAACCAGGGCGGAGACGGGCAGTTCAGCTACACCATCGAGGCGCAGGGTGGGCTCAGCCAGCACGGTTCCCACCCATTCGCAAGGCAGCCCCGCCAGGAGGGCTTCGAAAGCCGAGGCATCGGCAGGGCGCACCTCGACCAGCAGGCAGCCGTTGGTTTCGCCGAACAACATCAGGGGGCTTTCGCCTTCGGGCAGGTTGAGCTGCATACCCAACCGCCCGCCAATGCACATTTCGGCGGCAGCCACCGCTACCCCGCCTTCGCTCAGGTCGTGGCAGGCGCGCACCAGGCGGTCCTGCATGGCGCGGTGCAGTTGGGCGTAAACCTGGGGAGTGAGCGGGTCGAGGGGCGGCACTTCGGCATCCTGCGCGGCTCCGCCGATCAGGCGGTAGTGCGCGGCTCCCTGGCGCGGGTCAAAGGCGCCCACGCGGTAGAGGAAATTGCCCGGTTCCTTGAGGTCCATGGTGACGGCAATGGACAGGTCTTGCATGACGCCCATGGCCGAGATGAGCAGGGTGGGCGGAATGGCGTGGCGCAGGCCGTCGGTAGCCAGGTATTCGTTGTTGAGCGAGTCCTTGCCGGAGATGAAGGGCGCGCCGAAGAGCAAAGCCCCTTCGTAGCAGCCGCGCCCGGCTTCCAGCAGGCTGCCCAACGTTTCGGGTCGTTTGGGGTCGCCCCAGCAGAAGTTATCCAGGATGGCGATGCGGGCCGGGTCGGCGCCGCAGGCCACCGCGTTGCGCACAGCCTCGTCGATGACCGAGAGGGCCATGCGGTAGGCGTCCAGCTTGCCAAATTCGGGGTTGACGCCCGAAGAGAGCACCATTGCCCGCGGACCGACCGTGCCCAGCGGGCGCAGCACGGTGGCGTCGGAGGGTCCGTCATTTTTCGCTCCGGTAAGGGGCTTGACCACGGTGCCGCCCTGGACCTCGTGGTCGTAGATGCGCACCACATGGGACTTGGAGGCGATGTTGGGGTGGGCCAGCAGTTGCAACAAGGCCGGGCCGGGTTCCAGATCGGCTCCGCCAGGTTGTTGAGCGGGGCGAGCTTCCTCTGTGGGCAGCACGGCCTTGAGGCGGCGCTGGGGGATGCCGTCATGCAAGAAGGCCTCGGCCAGGTCGAGCACCGGGCGGCCCTCGTAGCGCACCACCAGACGGCCATCGCCGGTGAAGTGGCCGATGTCGGTCAGCTCGGCATCGTAGGTATCGCAAATGGCTTGCAGGGCGGGCAAAGAGGCGGGCGGCACAGCCAGCACCATGCGCTCCTGGGCTTCGGAGAGCCAGATTTCCCAGGGGGCCAGGCCGGGGTACTTGAGTGGGACGTGGCGCAGTTCCACATCGGCGCCGAGAACGGAGGACATCTCGCCTACCGCCGAGGACAGGCCGCCCGCGCCGCAGTCGGTGATGGCGGTATACAGGCCCAGGTCGCGGGCGCGCAGCACCACCTCGATGAGACCTTTCTCGGTGACCGGCGCGCCGATTTGCACCGAAGCACCCGCCACCTCGCCGGTTTGGGCGTCCATGGTCATGGAAGAGAAGGTGGCTCCGCGCAATCCGTCACGCCCGGTGCGCCCGCCGATGACGATGACCCGGTCACCGGGTTGGCCGGCGCGGGGGTGGCTGCCCTGGGGGGCAATGCCCACGCAGCCGCAGAAGACCAGGGGATTGGAGGTGAAGCCGGGGTCAAAGAGGATGGAGCCGTTGACGGTGGGCAGGCCGATTTTGTTGCCGTAATCCTGCACGCCCGCCACTACGCCGGAGAAAATGCGGCGGGGGTGGAGGACACCCTCGGGAAGTTGGGAGAAGGGCAAATCCTGGGGGCCAAAGCAGAGCACGTCGGTGGCGGCCACGGGCTTGGCCGAAACGCCCAACACGTCGCGGATCACACCACCCACGCCGGTGTTGGCGCCGCCGAAAGGCTCGATGGCGGAGGGGTGGTTGTGGGTCTCGACTTTGAAGGAAATCTCGTTCACGCCGTCGTACTCGAGGATACCGGCGTTGTCGACAAAGGCCGAAAGCACCCAGGGCGCGGCGATTTTGTCAGTGGCGGCCTTGAGGTAGGTTTTCATCAGGTTGTTGACCTGGGGATTGGGATAGTGAGCCTTCATCTCCTCGCTGAGATCGGCGTAGTTGTCGATATCTACCAGGGCCTTGAAGGTCTTGTGGACGCAGTGCTCGCTCCAGGTTTGGGCGATGGCCTCGAATTCGATGTCGGTCAGGTCGCGGCCTTCGGATTCACAGTAAGCCTGGACGGCTTTCATCTCGGCCAAATCTAAGGCAGCGCGGCGCTCATTGGAGAGGGCCAGCAGTTGTGCATCGGTGCAGCCGCGCACACGCAGGGTCTCCACCTGGGCCGAGCCTTCGGCGGCGGAGGGGAAGTGGGGCTCGATCTCGCCGAGGGCATAGCGCTGGATGACGGCATTGGACAGCAGGCGGCGGGCCAGCAGGTCGAGGTCGGCGGGGGTGATTTGGCGGCCTTTAATCAAAAAGCGCAACCCTGTCGAGGCGCGCTTTACCCCCTTGATTTTGAGTACCCCAGCGGCGCGAACAATCTGTTCGGCTACCGGGTCGGTGACCCCCGGCCGCAGCGCCACCTCTACGAGGTGCTCGCCGGCCGGGGCGGCCCCGCCTGGCCCGGCGAGGCGCCATTCCACCATCTCGGTGACGGGATCGCTGAGCAGTTTTTGGCCCAGGGCATCCAGATCGGCGGGGAGCAGGTCCCCTTCGATGAAGTAGAGGTCCTGACAGGCCAGGCTGTCGATGCGCTCAAAGCCCAGGGCGTGGGCATCGGCGAGGTAACCGCGGGAACGCGGGTCACCGCTCTCGCGGGGGCGGACGATAAAACGGATAATGGCAGTTTCAAGAATCAAAAAGGGGCCATCCTTTGAGTGAGGATGGGG
>CAZMMI010000108.1:0-12570 GCA_964567255.1 uncultured Anaerolinea sp. | reverse complement strand
TGTATGTGGGGTGCTTCGCACCCCACATACACCTCAAATTCAGGGACTTTCTTCGCCCTCTGAGCGGTTATGTAAAATCATGAAATAATAGGAAACGGAGAACCGTATGCAAACTTGTTCCCGCTGTAACACAAATGCCTCAGATACCACCCTGACCTGCCCCAATTGCCAGGCTGACCTGCGCGTCCTCTCTACCACCGCCGTTGCCTTGAAAAACTTCCAGGAAAACCCGCGTGTGCTCATGGTGCATCTCGCCGCCGGCGAAGATGCCTGCACAGCCTGCCAGGCCATTCAAGGCACCTATCCAAAAGACCAGGTTCCCACCTTACCGGTAGAAGGCTGCTCCAATCCCGATGGTTGCCACTGTTTCTACCAACCCGTTCTGGATGAAATCTATCCTTAATTCCCCTTGAATAGAACTCCCAAAATAGAGGCGTAAGCGGGTGCACAGCGCCCGCCTACGCCTCTTTTCTTGATGGTTATATTCCTCGCAAATAGAGGAAATACAAGCCGCCGATGTACCCCAATATGAGCAGGGTTGCATCGATCTCAAAAATCCAAATTTTCCGCTCGAACTTCCCCACGTTTCCAACCACAGCCAGCAGGGTCAATATTAAACCGATCAACCCGGTGAGGACGAAAGCCGGATCGATCAGGCCTAAGAACCGCCCACTGGTCAAGAACACATCGCCCAGCCCCAAGGCAAACATATTGAACATGTTACTGCCGAAGAGGTTGCCCACAGCCATATCAAAGGCCTTGAGGCGCACGGCCCCAATGGTGGTCACCATTTCGGGCAGCGAAGTCACCATCCCCACCAGCGCAATCCCCACGAAGCCGGTGCCCAGTCCGGTGATTTCCGCAATCTTAACACTGCTCTCCACCAGCCAGGGAGTCACTACCACCAGAAGCCCCGCCGCCAGCACAAAACCGACGATCCCAGCCGTCAGAGACATCATCTTGGGATCAATTTCCACCTCGCCCACAGCCACCCCTTGATCTCCGCTGTTTTGCAGCGAGTACACCAGACCGATATAGGCCAGGATAATGATGGTGCTGTCCAACCCTACCCAGCCAATCTGCACTTTGATATCGGCCAACAAGAAGAAAATCACCAGGGCGATCAACAGACTGGCAATAGCGCCCGACATGGCGTGCCGCAGGCGGATGCGCCGCAATACGCTCTGCCGCCAAAAGAGGACATCCAGCACGCCCAACATAAACATGTTGAACATATTGCTGCCAAATAGGTTTCCCGCAGCAAGGTTCACTTCGCCCAACTGAAAGGAATTGAGAGTGGTCAACAGTTCCGGCAGCGAAGTGGAAGCCGCCAACAGAATCGCTCCCACAAACAATCCGCCCATGCCGGTGCGAATGGCGATCACGTCGGCAAATTCCGCCAACTTCAGCCCTACCACGACCAAAATGGCGGAACTGATCAAAAACTGAACCCAGATCATCTTACTCCGCCTTGTTCCAAGAAGTGGCTTTCGGAATCCCTTTGACCACACCCAAAGGCCAGGAGGCAAAAATTCCCGTGTACGGCAGGCTCAAATCACCGACGATTTTCTCGGTGGCTGCCATGCACTTCTGCACAGTCTCCTCGTCGGGCACAATGGCCATCACTGTGCGATTACCTTCCAACGAATCACTCACATCCGGCAGCAGATAGCGCATGGGGATGCTCAGTCTCTTCGCTCGGCGGCGGTGAATACCGGTGCTCTCAAAAATCGTCGCGCCACCAATACCCAGGTTGTACCAGGCTTCCAACACCTCATCCAGCAGGGCTGGATCATCCAGGATGAACAATACCATATACATTGTACCTGCTCCTATTCTCAAGACTAATGATGGTCGGATTAAACCCCTGCGGTTACGCAGCGCGCCATGAACGCGCGCAGCGCCGCCGCGGTGCTGGCGGGCATTTCCAGCATGGGCATGTGCCCCGCACCGGGCAGAATCGTCAGGTTCCCGTTCCACAGCTTTTCAGCCATCTCGCGCGAACGTTCCATCGGGATCAAGACATCCAGGTCGCCCGAAATAATCTCAACCGGAACGCGCAACCCGGCCAGCACTTCCAGGCGGTCGGGGCGCTCGGCCATGCCCATCAGCGCTCCCTGCACCGCCGCCGGGCGGGCTCGCCGCATCCAGCCGCGCACTCGCTCGCGCGCCTCTGCCGCCGGTGAGTAGCGCTCCAGGCTGCCTTCTAAAATACTCACCCCCTGCCGGGCTATCTCCTCGGCCTGCTGGTAGCGGGCCGTCTTGCGTTCCGGCGCATCCGCCGCCGCAGCGCTCATCACCATCGCCAGCCCTGCCAGTCGCTCCGGGTACGCTTCGGCAAAAGCCAAAGCCACATACCCACCCATTGAATGGCCGGCAAGCGCCACGCGCTGAATCCCCATACGGTCCAACACAGCCCTTAAATCCGCGGCCATCGCCTCCATTGTGTAAATCCCCTCCGGGACAGGCGACAGCCCGTAGCCGCGCAAATCGGGCAGCAGCAAGCGTGTCTCGCTTTCTAACTGTGTTGCCACTTCGTTCCACAGGCTGTGCTCAAAGGGAAAGCCATGTACCAGCATCAACGGAAGCGGCCCCTTGCCGCGATCCTCGCAGTAAAGTTCTACCGTTGCGTCCATCCGTTCACCTATCCTTCTGTCTCTTCATCACGCCAGCCGCGCAGAAAATTCAGCGCATCTTCCGATGTGTTCACCAGCCCTTCCGCCTGGGCCTCGCGCACAGCTTCCAGCGCGCGCCCAATCGCTGGGCCGGCCTTCAACTTCAACTCGCGCATCACCTCGCCCCCGCTCACCAATCGTGGCGGCTGCACCACTGCCTCGGTCCGCTCCCAGCGCGCCTCCAACAACGCCCGGCTCACGCGCAACTCTGCCAGCCAGGCTTCCTGTGGCAGGCTGTGACTGTAAGTGGCCCAGGTATCGGCCAGGGAAAACAGGCATAGGTCGATACCTGCCGCGCCCATCGCCTTGAAGTAACGGTAGATCGCCCGCCGGGTGGGCGGCTCGGGCTGGTCGGCCAGATGGTGCACGCGCATGTGCCCGGCGATCAAGGTTTGCAGCCGGGAGACTTCGTCTCCGCTCAGGGCCAGCGCGCGTGCCCGCAAGGCGGCAACCTCGGCCCCACGATCATCGTGCTCAAAGTAGCGAATCCGACCGCCCTCTTCCACGCTGCGTGACACCGGCTTGGCCACATCATGGTACAACGCGGCCAGCATCACCAGCCCGCGGATCGATCGGTCGGTGGCCAGCCCCGCGCCAAAATGGGCGGAAAACTGCTCGCGAAAGCGCCCCAACCAGGTCACCGCCGTCGCCAGGATCAGGCCCTCGGCGCTGCCCTCGCGGAAGTCGCCCACCAGCACACCCCACAACTGCTCAAGGCGCTTCATCACCTCCAGCGTGTGCGTCCACACGTCATGCACATGCGGGGCTGACTGAGTCACGCCTTTCATCTCCTCCAGTTCGGGCAGCACATGGCGCAAAATCCCCATGTGATCGGCGATTTCCATCGCCGTGGCCGGGTGCGGGCCTTCCAGCATCTTGAACAATTCATCCCGCTGGCGCTCCATCGAGACTCGCGTCAGCAGCGGCGCTGCCGCGCGCATCCAGGCCTGGGTCTGCGGGTCGATCCGCGCCGAAAGGCTCAATGCCAACCGAACCCCACGCAGCACCCGCGCCGGGTCATCGCTCAGGCTGGTCGGGCCGCAAGCCCGCAGTCGCTTCTCATGCAAATCTGCCAGCCCGCCGCACGGATCAATCAGGGTTTGCGGCGGCCGCACTTCCATTGCCATCGCATTAATGGTGTAATCTCGCGCCCGCAAATCGGCGTCCAGGTCGGGACCGCGCAGGGCCGAAAAATCCAGCACCAGGCGCTCCTCGCCATCCATCAACACCACGCGGGTAATGTCCCGCTCGACGTCCATCACATACAACCCGCCGCCCAGTTCATCCGCCAGGCGTTTGGCCAGCGGCAGCGTCGGCGAGGTCATCACAAAATCCAGGTCGTGAATGGGTTTTCCCAGCACGCGGTCGCGAACAGCCCCGCCTACCAGGTAGACGGGCTGCCCGGTCGCAGCCGCCCTCTTTGCCACGGCAGCCAGGAGTTCATCCACCGCCCACTTCATGCTGCGGCCCTCAATCCTTCCCCCCGCCGGTCAGCTTTTGGTACTTCTCCAAATCTACCACGCCTACAAACGGCAGGCCACGGTAAAAATCATCAATGTCCAAGCCGTAACCAAAGACGAATTTGTTCGGGATGCGGAACCCAACATACTCCACCGGGATGTCCACTTCGCGGCGCTCAAATTTATCCAGCAGCGTGCAAACGCGCAGGCTGCGCGGTTTACGCACTGCCAGCAAATCCAGCACCGAAGACAGGGTCAGGCCGCTGTCAATAATATCTTCCACCAGCAGCACGTCCCAATCGGTGATGTCGATGTTCAAATCCAGGGTAATGCGCACCTGCCCGGTCGACTCGCGCCCCCCCACCCCATAGGAGGAAACCGCCATGAACTCGATGGCATGCGGAATGTTAATCGAGCGCATCAAGTCGGTGAGAAACATCACCCCGCCGCGCAAGATGCATACCAGGAGAAGGTTTCCCCCCTGGTAATCCTGCGAAATTTGCTGCCCCAGTTCATGAATGCGGGCACGCAAGGTCGGCTCGTCAATGAGCACCTCGCCTAGAAAATCGCGGTAATCCCACATGCTTCCCTCCTTCACTCTCGCGGCACTTCGTGATGCTGGCGGCAGCGCGCCTCATACATTTCCGACGCGCCCACAATGACCACCGGGTCACCATAGCGGGCGGGCTTCCCATTCACCAGGCGTTGGGTCCGGCTGGCGCTGTCACCGCATACCATGCAAATGGCTTGCAGCTTGTCCACCCGCTCGGCAATCGCCATGAACACCGGCATCACCCCAAAGGGTTCGCCCCGGAAATCCGTGTCCAGTCCGGCCACAAGCACCCGGATGCCCCGTTCGGCCAGTTTACTCGCCACCTCCACAATGCCCTCATCAAAAAACTGCGCTTCATCGATCCCCACCACCGAGGTGTCGCTGTTCAAATTGGCGAAGACTTCACTTGATGACTGAATCGGCTGGGCTTCGAACTCGTTCCCGGCGTGGGAAGTCACTTTTTCCACGCTGTAGCGATTGTCAATAACGGGCTTGAAGACTTGCACCTTTTGCCGGGCAATCCTGGCCCGCCGCAGGCGGCGAATGAGTTCGTCTGTCTTGCCGCTGAACATCGAACCGGTGACAACTTCAATGGAACCTGTGGTGTGCTTCACAATTTCTTCCTCTCTAAGTCAGGCTTCGGATAATGTGGTTTTCAAGTATTCCAGCGCAGGCACCGGGGTCGGATCGACGCCGTATGCCATAGCCAAATAATACGCCGTATAGTCCCCAAAAAGCAAGGCCGTCCACTGCTGGGCGAACGGATGATCTCCCCGCGCCGTGAATTTGTCGGTGTTGATCCCCTGCTCCATGAAAATCTCCCGAGTCAGGTCCAGGCGCAAGCGGTTGCGCGGATGGTTCCCCGCAGCGCGCAAAAAGACGACCGCCAGCCGGGTCAGGCCAGCTTCGGGGTTTTCCAGTGCTGCCAGCAAGTTATGGTCGGCCTCGGGCAGTTCTTCGCTCTGTGCCCAGGCCTTGGCCATTTCATTGATTTGCCCCTTCCATCGCCTGGCCACAGGCGCCAGAATGTCGGCTCCAAATATAACCACATTCCGCCCCACCATCTGCCCGGCCATGCGCTTGGCCGGGTTCAAAGCCACAGGCACCCCTGCCATCCATTGGGATTGCGAGTCCCGCAAATCGTGCAGCGCATCGTGCACCATCTTGCTGGGGTCGTTGACCAATCCCAAACGGAACAAGGCGCTGTGAATCAAGCCGTAAGAAAAGCCAACCGCAGAGCGCGGGGCATGCCCGTGCGCAAACTGCCACACCGCCGCGCCGGCTTGTTCAGCCGCCAATGCCAGCGCCCCACCGGTGGTGATGGCCAACATGCGGCAGCCGTTTCTCGAAGCAGATTCCAGGCAAGCCAGGATCTCCTCGGTGTTGCCCGAGTGGGAGCTGAGGATCACCAGCGTTTCTTCTCCGCGAGCCCACTCCGGCAATTCATACCCCCGGCCAACCACCAGCGGAACCGGGCAAGTGGGTGAAAGACAGGCCGCTGCCAGGTCGGCCCCAATAGCCGAGCCGCCCACCCCGGCCAGATACACGGCCTTCAAGCCCGGCATCTGTGGCAAATCCAGACTCTCGCCCAACTGGTAAGCCCGTTCTAACTGGTTGGGCAGACCGTCAATCTGTGCAATCATGCGTTCGGGATCTAGCTCGCGGAAAGCAGCCGTATCATCCAGGTTCATTTCCGCCTCGTTTGAGCCCCAAAATGCGCTGGTATACCACCTTCTTCTTCCAACCTGCCAGGGCCGCCACTCGCTCAGCCAGGTCCCCGGTGGCTTCGCCTGCCGTCAGGCCCGACCGCAAAGCCACATCCAGCCGTTCAACGTCCCAGGTTTCGTCTGTGGGGGCTGCACCGCCTACCACCAGGGTGAATTCTCCACGCGGCTCCACCTGCGCAAAATGAGCCCTCGCACTCGAAACAGTTCCGCGCAGCAACTCCTCGTGCAGTTTGGTCAGTTCACGCGCTGCTACCAGCGGGCGGTCACCCAACACTGCTTCGATATCTGCCAGCGATTCTAGCAGGCGGTGGGGCGTCTCCAGAAAAATCAACGTATAGGGATATTGCGCTGCTTCTGCCAGGCGCGCCCGGCGTTCAACGCTGCGCCGCGGAAGGTAACCCAGGTAAACAAAGGCGTCTGTGGGCAGCCCAGAAGCCACCAGCGCCGCCAGCGGCGCCGAAGGCCCCGGAATGGGGCTGACTTCAAAACCCGCCTGCAGCGCCGCCCGCACCAGTTCATAACCGGGGTCATTCAGCCCAGGCGTGCCTGCGTCTGAAACCAGTGCCACGTCGCCTTCGGCCAGCGCGCCCAGCACCTCGTCCAGGCGGCCAATCTTGTTATGTTCGTGATAGCTAATCAGCCGAGGTGGGCGAATCTCGTAACGTTCCAGCAATTTATGGGTCTGGCGTGTATCCTCGGCAGCCACCATACCGGCTTCGCGCAGCACGCGCACAGCCCGCAGGCTGATATCCTCCAGGTTGCCGATGGGCGTGGCGACAAGGTACAGGATGCCCACGCAGTTTACTCCGCCCAGGTCACAAAATTCATATCGACCTCGCTGCCCACGGCGTCAATGCGCGTCAACTGGACATACGCCGTCAGCCCCAGGTTGGTGCGCACGCATAGATAACGGCCCGCCGATTCCGCACCTAATTGCAATGTTCCGGTGCTTGTCTGAGCCGCCTGGCAAGCGCTAAAGCTCGGGGGAGTCGTGCCAAAATCGGCCATCTCCGCGCCGTTTACCGGTTCAAGCGTCAGGTTGCCATCCTGGAGCCACAAGGATAAGTCGTCTTCATACACCGTATCGGTCAAAGCGCTTTCCAGGTCAAACGCCTGGGGCGCCATCAAGGTGACAAAGCCATCGTTGATGACCTCCACGGTCTCGGTCGGGACAGCTTCGCTCGTAGCGGTAGGCGTTGGCGTGACTGTCGCTGACACAGGCACCTGAATCCTCACCCAGAAAGGAGCGTTGCCGCCCGGACCAATTCCAAACAGGCCGCCGGCTGGATTGCGCAGCTTCCAATTACTTTGATACACGCCGCCCTGCTCGGGCGCAGTCATATCCACCGAAAGCTCAACTGTTTCTCCTGGTCGCACCTCAGACCGCAATAATTCTTCCCGCCGGCTGCCCAAAGTATCCCCGGAAAACCATACCAGCGCATATTCCCGCGTCCAGGCACAACTGCCCGCATTGACCAGTCGCCACGTTTTGGTGAACTGCTGCCCCGGCTGCATGGTCGTGTCATCGGGGATGGTCACATCAATCGGGATGCCTGCCTGTGCCAGGTTGCAAAGCGTCTCCGGCGTTCCACTGGTGTCCGGGACCGGCGTAGCGCTGACGCTAGTCGGCGTCACGGTGCTCGAGCTGGAAGGCTGAGGCGTCACCGTCTCCAGAGTGGGTATAGGTGAAGCTGTGCTTTGCGGCGTGACATTCGTCTGCGCCGTCTCACTTAGCATCACCGCTACCGTCTGGTATGCAGGCAGTGAGGGCGTGCCGGCAGCCGCCGGAGGCTGCGCAGGCAAGCCACAGCCCGTCAGCAGTCCAGCCAGTATAAGGAGCGGAATAAACAATCTCGTGAATGACATGAAGTTTACTTCATATCATTCTACCAAAAAAGAACCCCCTTGCACGCCGACCTTTAGAGGTTCATCAGGAATCAGCGTGGTGCAATCCGCTTTTTTGGGGGTGCCTGTGACCTCACCACCTGCATTCCCCTCAAGGCGAGCCCCTGCTCATCAACCGTTTTCCTTGAGGTTTCCTTGACATCCGCCCATTGACAAAACTAGTAACTCGTTATATATTTATTTATAAATTAGTATCTTGTGGAGTATTTATTTCGATGTCTGTCCGCCACGCCATTCTCGGTCTGTTAGCCCAAAAACCACGCCACGGTTACGAACTCCGCAGCGCATTCGAAGCGTTGATCGGCGGCGAACAGAACTGGGAAGTCAAGCCCGCCCAAATCTACACCACCCTTTCGCGCCTGGCGGAAAGCGGGCTGGTGGCTGAAACGGCTGTTGAGCAAGACGGCGGGCCTGAAAAACGCATTTTTGACATCACCCCCTCCGGGCGCGAGGAGCTTGGCGATTGGTTCGAGGGAGCGGTAGAGGAAGTCCACCAGCGCGACGAGTTCTACCTGAAGCTGATGCTCAGCATCAACGACGAGTTCGCCGACCCTTACGCCGTCATCCATGTGCAGCGCTCCAGCTTGTTCCGCGACCTGCATCAATTGACCACGCAGCGGCACGCCCTCAACGCAAAAGAAGATCTGGCCCAAATCCTGTTGTTAGACAAAGCCGTGATGCACCTTGAGGCCGATTTGCGCTGGCTGGACATGGTGGAAGGCCGCCTGGATGAAATCCGCTCGCATCCCCCGCCGGAGCCCGAGTTGCGCCCGCGAGGGCGACCCAAAAAAGCCTGATCCCCGGCAAAGCCAACCCATTTCCGTTCAATCCAACCGGGAACGATCCCTGTTGTCTTTTTTGTTCGTCTTATGAAGGAGTTTACAATGTCTATCGTAGAGACCAAAGAACTTACCAAAGTATATGGCAGCGGCGATACTGCGTTGACCGCTTTGAACCATGTTTCCATCCACATCCAGGCCGGCGAATTTGTCGCCATCATGGGCCCCAGCGGCTGCGGCAAATCTACCTTGCTGCATCTTCTCGGCGGCCTCGACCGCCCCACTTCGGGTGGGGTTTTAATCGAAGGCCACAATTTAAGCAACCTCAACGACACCAGTCTGGCCGAGCTGCGCCGCCGCAAAATCGGATTTGTGTTCCAATTCTTTAATTTGATCCCGGTGCTCAACGCCCTGGAAAACGCGGCCCTACCGCTGCTGCTGGACGGCGTGCCGCTGAAAGACGCACAGAAAAGAGCCTCAGAATGGTTGGATCAGGTTGGCCTGAACGATCGCCACACCCACCGCCCCAGCCAGCTTTCGGGCGGGCAGCAGCAGCGCGTGGCCATCGCCCGCGCCCTGGTCAGCGAGCCCGCCATCATCCTGGCCGATGAGCCCACCGGCAACCTGGACACCCACGCCGCCGATGAGATTGTTGGCTTGCTGCGCCAGGTGAGCAGCGAGTGGGGTCGCGCCGTGGTTATGGTCACCCACGACCCGCGCATTGCTGCCTATGCTGACCGGATCATCTTCCTCAAAGATGGCGTCATGGTCAACGAAACTCGCTTAGAAGTTGGCGCGCAGCCCGCTCAGCAACCGGTCACGGCTTGATTTATCGTTCCGATTTGCGACCCCATCCGGGCCGTAAAGGAGTCTCTCAATGAACATTCAATGGATTCTCGCACTTCGCTATCTCAACGGGCGCAAACTGCGCACGTTTTTAACCACTTTAGCCGTCGTGTTTGGCGTGCTGGTCATCTTCGGCATGAACACCTTGCTGCCCACCATGCTCAAATCCTTCCAGGCCACCATGCTGGCTGCCTCCAACCAGGTCGATCTGACCGTTTCTAACCGCAGCGGAGCAGCCTTTAGCGCTTCTGTGCTGGATGAGGTGAGCAGTGTAGAGGGCATCCGCATTGCCCAGGGATTGGTCTCCAGGCCACTCAACTTGCCGGCTGACTTTTTCGATCAGGACCCAGCTGCCCAGGACAAGATCAACGTGGTCACGTTGGTCGGCATAGATCCGCAAGCCGCCTCGCAAATGCGCGCCTACCTTTTAGACAAAGGCCGCTTCCTTCAGGAAGGGGATCGCAATGTTTGCCTCATATCCGCCACTCTGGCAGATACCTTAGGCTTGCAAGTCGGCGACAGCCTCAATCTGCCTACCACCCAGGGTCTGACTGGACTGGAAATTGTAGGCATCCTCCCGCCGCGCTTCGCCCCCGGCAATGAAGAAGTGCTGGTGCCTATTGCCGATGCGCAGAAGCTGCTTGACATGGAAGGCAAGCTCAACTCGGTGGAAGCTAACTACAACACCACCGCCGAAGATCAACGCGCCGCCATCGAACAGGCCGTCTCTGACCGCCTGGGAGATCAATACCAGTTGGGCGCCTTAGCCAGTGAAGCCGACATCTTCGCCACGCTGCAGGTGGCTCAAACCGCCTTCAACGTGATTGGCGCGCTGGCCTTGTTCATGGGCGCGTTCATCATCTTCAACACCTTCCGTACCCTCATCGCTGAGCGCCGCCGCGACATTGGCATGTTGCGCGCGGTGGGCGCTTCACGTCGCATGATCATTGGGGTTATCCTGACCGAAGGGCTGATCCAGGGCATCATCGGTACGCTGGCAGGAATGGTTCTGGGATACTTGCTGGTGCAGGCTGCGATGGTCCTCGTCACCCCCATCCTAGGAAACTTCATGAATATCCGCCTGGAAAAACCGGTGGTCACGGTTCCATTGCTCATCACTACCATCGTGTTAGGCGTGGGCGTCACCTTACTGGCAGGACTCTTGCCGGCGATCAGTGCCGGACGGGTCACCCCGCTGGAAGCGCTGCGCCCATCCACCAACGGAAAGCTGGCCCAGCGGCTGTTCGGCGCCGGTACAATTACCGGCATCGTCCTGATCGCCTTGTCCCTGGCAGCCTTGTTCAGTGGGCAGCCACCCCTGGCAGCCTCGGGGGCGCTGGTCTTCATCGCCGGGCTGGTCTTCATTGCGCCAGCCCTGGTGCGGCCCATCGCGAGGATCTTTGGCGCTTTGTTTGCACGCCTATTGGCGCGCGAGGGCACCGGCTTTATCGCCCAAGGCAATCTCACGCGCCAACCCGACCGCGTAGCCGTTACCGCCAGCACCACCATGATTGCCCTGGCGATCATCGTGGTGGTAGGCGGCCTGGCTACCACCATCGAAGGAACGTTCATGAAAGCCCTGCGTGAAAGCCTGGGCAGCGATTACCTGTTCATTCCACCCTCGGTGGGGGTGTGGGGCAACAATGTCGGCGCAGACGAATCCTTTGCCGAAGAGCTGCGGGCCATTGATGGCGTCGAAGCCGTCACCACCATGCGCTTTAGCGGCGCTGTTGCAGACGTAAAACCGCAAATGACCAAGGGACAGCCCAGCACCACCGACGGCGTCGCTGTCTCACTGATGGGCATCGACCCGCAAACGTACCCACAGATCGGCGGGCTGGAATTCCAGCAAGGTGATCCTGACACGGCCTACGCCGAGTTGGAAAACGAGCACACCCTCATCGGCAACGGGATCTTCATGTCCACCACCGGGCTAAAAGTCGGTGACACGGTGCCCCTGGTGACTCCCAATGGCACGGTAAATTACCGCGTGATTGCCGCAGCAGGTGATTTCCTCAACGTCAAGCTCGTCACAGCCTATATCTCTCACGCCAACATGGAAAAAGACTTTGGCAAGACCGAAGACGTCTTCTTGCAACTCAATTTGACTCCCGGCGCCGACCAGGAGAAAGTTGAAGCGGCCCTCAAGCAGGCCAAGCAGGCCTATCCGCAGTTCAATATGCTCAACGGAAAGGCCTATTACGAGCAGATGAGCGGCTTGATGAAGGTGGCTTTCTCTTCCATGTATGTCATCTTCATGTTCCTGGCCATCCCAGCCTTGATCGCCATGATTAACACCCTGGCCATCGGCGTCATCGAGCGCACCCGCGAAATCGGCATGATTCGCGCGGTGGGCGCCACGCAAAAACAAATCCGTAAGATCGTTTTGGTGGAAGCCTTGCTCCTGGCGGCGGTGGGGGTCGCCTTTGGCCTGCTGGGTGGGTTGTATCTGGGTTATGCCACCACCAATTCTATGGGAACAGTTGGCTT
Source organism: uncultured Anaerolinea sp. (assembly GCA_964567255.1). Taxonomy (GTDB): domain Bacteria; phylum Chloroflexota; class Anaerolineae; order Anaerolineales; family Anaerolineaceae; genus Anaerolinea. The sequence continues at coordinate 135 of CAZMMI010000108.1, read as the reverse complement.
CCCGGTGCAGTACTACTTCCCCTGGGGCGGCTTGATCGCGGCGGTTGTCATTGGCCTGCTGTTCGGCGCGCTGGCTGCAATCATCCCGGCTCGCCAGGCCGCCAGCCTGGATATCATCGAGTCCCTGCGCTACGA
>CAZMMI010000107.1:9795-12619 GCA_964567255.1 uncultured Anaerolinea sp. | reverse complement strand
TGTTCAGTCATGGAAACCCCAATCGATGAGTTGATTCATTGTATCACCGAACGGGGAAATTGTTTATCGTTCACATTTTGGCTCATTGGGAATTGGCGTGGTGGAACCCGCATTTAGGGGTGTGTGAGTGGCTTCGCCACTCACACACCCCTAAATGCGGCACCTACCACGGCAACTCCTAGAGAGCCCACATTGTGTGGGGCGGGGTGGCGAAAAGCAATTTCGAAAATTGGAAAATTGGGGGCTTGCTTTTTGATTTTTTTGTGCTATATTATTCAGAACAACTGAATAGCGTGTACTCTTATCCAGAGAGGTGGAGGGACCGGCCCTATGAAACCTCGACAACCAGCCAGCAATGGTATGGTGCCAAATCCTGCGGAACAGCGTTCTGGGAGATGAGAGAAGTCTAGCCGATTAAATGCAGACCTCTTCTTGTTTCACGGAAGAGGTTTTTTGTTTTTGCTGCTAAGCACTTGTTCATTGTAAAGCAGAAGGAACAAGCGCAAGGCAGCCGGGGAGCAATCCCCTTCCGAACGCCGCTCGATCAACCATTTTTTAGCCCTATGTCTATGCGGAGGGAGAACTGTGCCTATTAAAATTCCGGATACGCTTCCGGCCAAAGAAATTCTAGAATCTGAAAACATCTTCGTGATGGGCGAATTGCGAGCCATCCACCAGGATATTCGCCCGCTGCGCATCGCCATCCTCAATCTGATGCCAACCAAGATTGCCACCGAGACGCAGTTGCTGCGTTTGCTGGGCAATTCGCCCATCCAGATTGAGATCGTCCTGCTGCGCACCGCCACACACCAATCGCGCAACACGTCGGAAGAGCATCTGGCCACGTTTTACGCCACTTTTGACGAGGTGCGCGAGCAGAAGTTCGACGGGTTGATCATCACCGGGGCGCCGGTGGAGACAATGGATTTTGAGCAGGTGGACTACTGGCCGGAGTTGCAGGCGATCATGGATTGGAGTCACAAAAACGTGTGGGCCACGCTGTTCGTGTGCTGGGGGGCGCAGGCCGGGCTGTATCACTTTTACGGCGTGCCCAAGTACCCGCTGCCGGCTAAGATGTTTGGCGTATTCCCCCACCGGGTGAACATCCCCTTTGTGCCGCTGTTCCGCGGGTTCGATGATGTGTTTTATGCGCCGCACTCACGCCATACCGAGATTCGCCGGAGCGACCTGGAAAAGATCCCTGAACTGGACATTTTGTCCGAATCGGACCAATCCGGGATTTACATTGTGGCCTCCAAAGACGGCCGCCAGGTGTTCGTCACCGGGCATTCCGAGTACGACCCGCTGACCCTCAAAGCCGAATACGATCGCGATGTGAAGTTGGGTCTGCCCATCCAGGTGCCGGCCAATTACTACCCTGATGACGACCCCAGCCACCCGCCTGTGGTGCGCTGGCGCGGGCATTCAAACCTGCTGTTCGTAAACTGGATCAACTACTACGTGTACCAGTCCACCCCCTTCAACCTCGACGATTTGTCGTAGGCGCCGGTTCTTATTCATACCTCTCAAGGAGTTTCTCATGTCTCAGCAACACACTTTCGGTTTCACCACCCGCCAACTGCACGCCGGGCAACAGCCCGACTCGAGCACCGGATCGCGGGCCGTACCCATCTACCAGACCAGCTCGTACGTCTTCCGCGACACCGAGCACGCTGCCAAGCTGTTCTCGCTGCAGGAATCGGGCAACATCTACACGCGCATCATGAACCCCACCAGCGACGTGTTTGAGCAGCGCCTGGCGGAGCTGGAAGGCGGGGTGGGCGCGCTGGCGACCAGCTCGGGGCATGCCGCGCAAACCCTGGCCATTTTGACGCTGTGCCAGGCGGGCGACCACATTGTCTCGGCCTCCACGCTGTACGGCGGCACCTACAACCAGTTCAACTACACCTTCCCGCGCCTGGGCATCGAGGTGACCTTTGTGGACCCCAGCAACCCGGAAAACTTCCGCAAAGCCATCCAACCCAACACCAAGGTGATCTATGGTGAAACGCTGGGCAACCCGCGCATCAACGTGTTCCCCTTCGAAGAGGTCGCCGCCATCGCCCGCGAGTACCAGATCCCGCTGCTGATCGACAGCACCTTCGCCACGCCCTATCTGTGCCGCCCCTTCGAGTGGGGAGCCAACATTGTGACCCACTCGACCACCAAGTTCATCGGCGGGCACGGCACCAGCATCGGCGGGGCGATTGTGGACGGGGGCAACTTCCAATGGGAGGGTAACCCGCGCTTCCCCAACTTCAACACACCCGATCCAAGCTACCACGGCTTGAAATACGCCGACCTGGGCGCTCCGGCCTTTATTTTGAAAGCGCGGGTGCAGGTGCTGCGCGACATCGGCGCGTGCCAGTCGCCATTCAACTCGTGGTTGTTCCTGCAAGGATTGGAGACGCTGAGCCTGCGCCTGGATCAGCACGTGCGCAACGCGCAGCAGGTGGCTTCGTTCCTGGAAGGGCATCCCAAGGTGGCCTGGGTCACCTATCCCGGTTTGAAATCGCACCCCGACTACCAGCGGGCCAAGAAATACCTGCCCAAGGGGCCGGGGGCGATCCTGGGGTTTGGTATTCAGGGCGGATTGGAGGCCGGGCGCAAGTTCATCGACAATTTGCAGTTGTTCAGCCACCTGGCCAACGTAGGCGACGCCAAGAGCCTGGCTATTCACCCGGCCAGCACCACGCACAGCCAGCTCACGCCGGAAGAGCAAGCCGGGGCGGGCGTGACGCCCGATTTCGTGCGTCTGAGCATCGGCATCGAGGATGTCGAGGATATCCTGTGGGATTTGTCGCAGGCGCTAGAAAAAGCGTAA
>CAZMMI010000107.1:0-9695 GCA_964567255.1 uncultured Anaerolinea sp. | reverse complement strand
CGAGGATGTCGAGGATATCCTGTGGGATTTGTCGCAGGCGCTAGAAAAAGCGTAAACCTTGACGGTGTCACAACTCAATTTCGAGCTTGTGGCCCCACCCCCGGCCCCTCCCCGCTGCCCAATAGTTTGGAAAATTCGGTTCATGAGCGGGGAGGGGGAAAAGAATTCTGCAAAAGTGAGGGGCTTTCAGCCCCTCACTTTTGCGAAATCTCTCCCTCCCCCGGCAAAGTGCCTGAGTACTTGAGAATTCTGGTTGCCGGGTTGCGCAGCAGGTAGGGTGGGGGCGACACCCGAGTTCGAAGTTTATGATGTTTTAATGGAATTTTTTCAAACTACTCAGCCGCGGGTGGAGGTGGCCCAAGGGTGCTAAGCGTCCCTGGTTTCGAGCATGGCCAGAAAGGCCCCGACCACGCGAGGGTCGAACTGCTTGCCGGATTGCTCTTGAATATAGGCGCGGGCAGCGGCTTGGGACCAGGCAGGCCGGTAAGGGCGGGTGGAGATGAGCGCATCCCACACATCGATGACGGCGAAAATCCGCGCACCCAGGGGAATGTCCTCTCCGGACAAACCTTGCGGGTAACCGGAGCCGTCCCAGCGTTCATGGTGGCTGTAGGGGATTTCGCGAGCCTTACCCAAGAAATCAATCGGTTCGAGCACCTGGTTGGCAAAGGTGGGATGCATGCGCATGACCACCCACTCGTCTGAACTGAGCGGGCCGGGCTTGCGCAAGATCGAATCCGGAACACCCATTTTGCCGATATCGTGCAACAGGGCGCCGCGGCGCAGGTGAACCATGTCCTCTTCCGGCACGCCCAGCGCCTGGGCCAGTTCCAGGGTCATGGACACCACCCGGTGGCTGTGCCCGGCAGTCTCCGATTCCCACAATTCCAACGCGCGCGACCAGCCCTGCAGGGTGGCGTCATAGGCATGGGCCAGCTCCTGGTTGGCCTGCTTGATGGCCTGCTCGGAGCGCAGCCGCTCGGTCACATCCAGCCCAATTCCACCCACCAGGTTTCCTGCCTGCCCGCCCGGAATGGGGAACATGAGCACTTCTAAAGTATGCCTGCCATCTTCCATGTCCACCGATTGCAGGCTGCGAGACACCTCCCCTGCCAGTATTCGCTGGTAGGCCTCTTCTGCTTTCTTCGACATTTCGGGCGCAAACAAATCGATCGGCTGCGCGCCAAGAAGCTCCTTCCCTGGCAACAGGTTCTGGATCATGCGGTTGGCATACATCATGCGGTGGTTTTGATCGACAATGAATACCTGGACCGGGATCACGTCCATGAAGAGGGAGAATTTCTGCTCGCTCTGGCGTAAAGAAGCCTCGGCGATACGGCGTTCGCGACGAGTCTGCGTTTCTCGCAGTTCGCGGTCAATGGCCGGAGCAAGACGGGCGAGGCGACCTTTCATCAGGTAATCACTGGCCCCGGCTTTCATCATCTCCACGGCTGTCTCTTCGCCGATCATTCCGGAGACGACGATGAAGGGGATGTCCAGGTCGCGTTTCTTCCACACCTCCAACGCAGCGGAGCCGCTGAAAGCAGGCATGGAATAATCCGAGAGAATCAAATCCCATTCCTGCTCGTCGAGCGCTTGCTCCATATCCAAGCGGTTGACCACACAACGGTACTGCGGGGTATACCCGCCGCGACGCAGCTCGATGAGCAACAGTTCGAGATCGTCGGGTGAATCTTCAATAATCAGCACCTTCAAATCCATGGTGTGCCTCCTCAAGCCAGCGTAAAGTAAACGGTGGTTCCGCCTTCAACCGCGCTCTCAATCCACACTCGCCCGCCGTGGCGACGAATGATGCGATTGACAACCGCCAGGCCGATGCCGGTGCCTTCAAATTCTTGCGCAGTGTGCATGCGTTGAAACGCCCCAAACAATTTTTGCGAATAAGTCATATCAAAACCCGCGCCATCATCGCGAACAAAGATGACTTCTTCTCCAGAAAGGTCCTTCCGCCCCAGCTCGACTTTCGCAACGGGGTGCTTGCTGGTAAACTTCCAGGCATTTTCAAGCAGATTGGAGATAGCGCTGCGCATCAAACCGGGGTCGGCCTCCACGATGATGCCTTCCTCAAACTTCCACTCCACCTCTCGCTCGGGCTGGCGATCATGCAAGTCGGCAGCCACAGAGTGGGCGATCTCGCTCAAATTGACCGGTACCCGGCGTAGCTCGGCGCGCGTGATGCGCGACAGTTTGAGCAGCGAGTCGATCAGGTCGGACATGCGCTGGCTGGAAGCACGAATCCGGCGCAGGTAATCCTTCCCGGTATCGTTCAAGAGCTCGTTGTAATCTTCCAGCAAGGCATGACTGAAGCCATCCAGACTGCGCAGCGGCGCACGCAAATCATGAGAAACCGAGTAGGAAAAGGCCTCCAGCTCTTTGTTGGCTTCCTGCAGCTCTGCGGTGCGCTCGTTCACCCGGCGCTCCAAATCGGCATTCAAGCGCAGGATTTCTTCGTCGCTGCGTTTGCGTTCGGTAATGTCGCGTCCAATGCCAACCAGGCCGACGACCTTCCCTTCATTATCTCGCAAGGGCAGTTTGGAAGTCAGTAGCCAGCGTGTCTCGCCATTCGCGAACTCTACCAACTCCTCAAGGTTAAGAATAGGTTCGCCGCTTTTGATTACCTCGAGGTCGTGGCGCCTGAATTGATCGGCCCTCTCGGTGGGATAGACGGCGTAATCATCCTTGCCGATGGCTTCCTCTTCGGTGGAAAGACCCATCAACCGCATTTCGGCAGTGTTCACCAACGTTTTCCGCAGATCTAAATTCTTGGCATAGACCGAATCGGGCAGGTTATCGATCACTGTGCGCAGCAAGATGCGCTCCTGGTCCAGCAGGTCGTTTGCTTTGTAGCGATCGGTCTCGTCTGAAAAGACCACCGCAAATTGATCGGGTTTGGGCGAAAAGACCGAGAGCGAAATATGCTTGTCAATACCTGAAAATTGGACATCCAGATTCACCGGCTCACCCGTCATTGCCACGCGGCAGAATTCCTTCAAGAAGGGCGGCGGCGAAACACCGAAAGCCTTATCGGCCAGTTCACCCACCACCTGCTCGCGACTTAAGCCTAAGATGCGCTCAAAGGCTGGGTTGACATCCAGGGTGCGGTAATTCACCGGGTTCTTCTTGGAATCATACACCAATTCGCTCAGCGCGCAGCCTTCACTCATGCGTGTGAACAACGTTTGGTAACGCACAAAACTTTCGGTGAGCGCTCTTTCAGTATTCTTGCGCTCGGTGATATCCTGGTTGGTACCCACCATGCGCCGGGGCTTACCATTCGGCTCAAATTCAATCACCTTGCCGCGTGCCATCATCCACCGGTAGTTGCCATCTTTGCAACGCACTCGGTATTCGACGACCATCGATTCGGTCCCGCCGCGCCAGTGCCGCTCGTGCGCATCCATCACTCGCGTCAGGTCATCGGGATGCACGCGCGCGGTCCACTCGGACAGCAAATTGGGCATTTCAGCGTCCGAAAAGCCCAATAATTCTTTAAAGCGGCGGGAGTAGCTTGCCGACCCGGTGATCAAATCCCAATCCCAAACGCCGTCACCCGAGCCTTCCAGAGCAAACTGCCAGCGCTGCTCGCTTTCACGCAGGGCACGTTCACTTTGCAACCGTTCGATTTCGCCCGCCGCCCGGTTGGCAAAAGCGCTTACCAGCCAATGAGCAATCTGGTCGTTCCGGATGGGGTGATCGTCCAGCAGGGCCATCACACCCAGCGGCTTACCCGAGCGGCTAGACAGCGGCACCCCGATGTAGCTGACCGCCTCCATCTCGACCAGTCCAATGTCCTGGGGAAACAAGGCCTGAAGGTTATCTGGGTAGACGTGCAGTTCGCTATTGAAAACCGTCCCGGAAGGCGAGCCTTTCAGTTTGTAGTCAATGTTCTCACGCACCTCGCCATTTTCACAATACGCCAGGGTCGAAATGGTTCCCGGTTTGCCGGGCGCGACAACTCCCACCAATCCATAGCGCATGTTGAGCGTGGCGGTCAGCTCGAGCATGAGCGACTGAAAAAAGCTTTCTCCCCACTGTCCCGAGGTACCTTTTAAGATGGACTGCATGGCCAGTTCGGACCGTTTGCGTCCGGTGATGTCGCTCATGGTGCCTGCGGCGCGGAGGGGCTTGCCCGCACCGTCGCGCTCCACTACCCGACCGCGCGTCAGGATCCAGCGTTCTTCGCCTTTGGCAGTTGTCACCCGGCTCTCGTAGCGGAACTGGTCGGTTTTTCCCGTCAGGTGGTTGTCGATCATCTCGCGGACCAGGGTTCGCTCAGCAGGCGGCACCAGGAATTCCCAGGGGTAGGAACTGGCAGTGTGAAACTCGATGGGATATCCCAGCATGTCTTGCAGCAGCGGGCTGACGAAAAATCCCCCGTTAGCGATGTTCCAATCCCAATACGCATCGCGGATGCCCGCCAGCACCCAGTTCAGGCGTTCTTCGCTGCGCCGTAGAGCCGCTTGAGCCCGCCGCCGGGTGCTAATATTGAGCAGCAAGCCACCGATGATAGCCGTCTGCAAAACAATGAAGAGCGCTATCCCCCACAGCCAATCCCGGTACTGGCGGTAAAAGGTAATTCGTTCGTTTATATACGTGGAGTCCGCGGGCAGGTCCTTGCGGGAGATCTTCCAGCGATCCAACTGCAACACGTCAAAAGCATAATAATTGGCGCCCTCGTATTGCACGGGGATGCGCTGAACGGATTCACCGGCAAGAATGCGGGCAGCCATTTGGCCGGCCAATGTGCCTTGGGAAACACCGGAAGCAACCTTTCCGCCCAACGCGCCGTAGCCCAGATACATGGCACGGTGGACGAACACCGGGCCTGGCGCAACTTCGGAGACTCGAGGCATGACCAGCTCGGGCTCCAGAACCGGCCCGCTGCGATCCTGATAAAAGTCGGAAAAGTAGATGATGCTTCCTTGGGGAACACCGCGCAGTTTATCCAGCATTTCGTTCAGGGATAAACCGGAGCCATCATCGAGGAAGATAAATTCCGGCGAGTACTTTCCGGATGCAGCCAGCATTTCGAGTACGTGACGGTTGATGATGCCATTGGACGTGCGATCGGTGATGACCACAATGGCGGCGGCGTTCGGGTACAGGCTCGTGGCCAGGTCGAGATTGGCTTCAAACTCAATTTGATCCACCACACCGGTGACGAAGGGGTGATCTTTTAGCAGTTGGGGATCAAAGTAGTTGACGCCCGAAAAAACCACCGGGGTTTGGGAAAACAAGTTTTCCCCATAGGTCAAGGCAAAATTAAAAGCATCGTCATCAAGGGCGATAACGACATCGAATTGCTTGCCCTGGTATTTCTCGGTCAGGAGTTGGGCCATCAAGTCCATGTATTCACGGGTGTTGATGCGCTTGGTATCCAAATACTCGATGTATATTTCGGCTCCGGCAGGCAGGGCCGAGCGGACACCTTGAATACCTTCGTCGGCCCAGGTCAGGCCGGAATGGTAAGAATTGATGAGCAGCACCTGATAGGGCGCAGGTTGAGCAAACGTGGTGACGGACGCAGGCCAGGCCAATAGCCCTGCCAGCCCGCAGACCAGGAAAATCTTCCACCCGGCCAATCGCAGCCAGTTTCCGCCATTCTTTCCCATCATCCAATCCTATCGCGGATTATTCCGGCGATTCCGTCGGTGGGCTGGGAGGAGGCTGGTTGGTGAGCAGCCAGTACATGCCCAGTTGGCCAACCGCTTCGGTGAATTGCTCAAAATCCACAGGTTTGCGAACATAACTGTTCGCCCCAAAAGAATAGCTTTTGACAATATCCTGGTCTTCGTTGGATGTGGTCAACACCACGATGGGTACCATGCGGGTGAGTGGGTGGCTGCGCAGGGCGCGCAGCACTTCCAGGCCATCCACCTTGGGGAGTTTGAGATCGAGAAGGATCACCGAAGGCAGATCGCGTGTATCGCGTTCATGGTAAATGCCCTCGCCGAACATATAGTCCAGCGCTTCGCGCCCGTCGCGCACCACCACCACCGGGTTGGCAATGCGCTTCTTGGAGATGGCGCGCAGGGTGAGGACCTCATCGTCGGGGTTATCTTCCACTAATAAAATAATTTCGTCGCTCTGGGGGGCCATGCTGCCTCGCCAACAATGGGATAGATTATCCGGGCGAGTTTTGATGAGAAATGGGCCTGCCCGGTCACAATGCTATTGTGCCATAAAACAAGGCGAATCGCCACACCTGCGACTTAATAAAAACGCAAGGTGGGCGGGGGAGTAAATGCAGCAGGGCGCGGTAATCGCGCCCTGCCAAGTTTCTCCGGAGGATTAAGCCTCTTACTGCTTGCGCGTGGCAGCAGCGTCAATTTCAACCGGCAATTCTGAGGATGGGGAAACAATATCCGTCAAAGTTGCCCCGAAGGAAACATCGTCTAAGAACAGGTTGCTGTTATTTGAGCCGTTGGTCGTCACTTCAAAGCGCAGCGATACCGTCTGTCCCGCATAAGCACTCAGGTCGATTGTTTTGTTCACCCATCCACCGGTGGCGGTGGATGAACAAAGGTTATGCGTGTATACGGTTGTAGCGCCAATCTTAACTCTGGCAAAGTCGTAACCACAAGAATCTGACGAACCAATCCAATACCAGTAGCTCAATACAGACGTTCCAGGTTGAATGGTGAGTGTCTGAGAAAGTACCGCGGTTTCGTTAAGGGCACCGCCCAGCCAGGCCAACCATGAACCACCGTGAGAGGTGACGAGCGAGTTACTGGCCAACATGACCAAATACCACCCTCCGGTAGATGATTCCGCCCACCCCACCCCGCGACCGCTTTCAAAGCCGGGGTTTACGACCACAGTAGGCTGAGGAGCTACAACAGTCACGCTCTTCACTGCGCTCCACGGGCCGAGGGTCGTGTTATAGCGGGCACGCACCCGGTAGTTATAGGTTCCAATCGCTTTGCCGGTGACGTTGTAACTGGTGCTGGCATGGTTGGTCACGGTGACCACACCGTTCTCTTCGATGTCATAGCCGGTGGGGGTATCCCCGTTCGGGGACCAACTTACCGTATAATTTCCGGTTGAAGGATTGGGGGTGATATTGTTTAGGGTTGGAACTCCTAAATTGACCCCACGCATGACCAAAGGCAAGTAAGTGGTATCGGTGTAAACAATCGGAACGAAATTGGCATTGACCGCCAAACCAAAGGCCTGGGGGCCTTGAGGCACGTTGGCCCCGGTGACGGTCACCGTCCAAGTTCCGGCTGCGGGAGATTGAACGTAGACGTTTTCTACGTTGTTGACGCCGTCCGCCGATCCACCGGTGGTCGACCAGCCGTTGGCAAATACGTTTCCTTTATAAACCGTGCCGCCCGGCGCGGTAACGGTCAGGTTAAGGTTATTCACCAGGGTGGTGGCTGCCAAAGCGGCTGCTTCGGGGTCACTCCAGGCCAGGCTGACCTTGAAGGGTGTTCCGGCATTCACTTGATACGTATAGCTGACAGTTCCGGCAGTGCTCAAACCGGTAGTGTTGTTCACAAAGCGGCGCGCGAGCGGCGCGGTAGCGGCGGCCACATCGATGCGGCCCCAGCCTTCGTGCATGTTGGGGATGGGCAGCCCGGCTTCCTGGCTGGTGTTACCATAGCCGGTGATGTCGACAGCGCTGTTAATGAGCGTTGCCTTGATGAGCGCGGCACTGGGGTTGGAAATGCCTTCGGCCATCAAGAAGTCGCGCACCACGGTGGCAGCCCCGGCGGAAAGCGGCGAGGCCATGGACGTACCGCCCATATAGGTGTAATAAGTATTGTATGCCCCCCAACCTACGTCAGTGGTTTGACTGGACTTGGTGGAGAGGATGTCGGTGCCCGGAGCGACCAAATCAGGTTTGATGCGCCCGTCGTCCATCGGACCGCGGCTGCTGAAGGCTGCCAACTCGTTACGGCTGTCCGAAATGCGATCGGTACTGGTCGGGGCCACCGAATAATCCGAGGGCCATGCGGCTCCCCAGGTGTAACTGGAATATCCACCCGAAGCCCGTTCGTTGTCCGAAGCGCCGATGGTGATGACGTTCTTGGCCGTGCCCGGCGAGGAAATCGATCCCAGATCCACATAACCGTCCGGGAGTAATGGGCCCTCCCCATCTGGATCCATGTCTATTCCATCGTTACCCGCCGAAACCACTACGGTCATGTCGGGGTGGCTGTGAATGAAATCGTCGAAGTAAGCGGCTTGCTGGTCATACTCGCCATATTCCCCACCACCCCAACTGTTATTCTGGACGCGTGCGCCCCAACCATAAACCTGGTTGAGCAGCAGGCGCACATCGTCGGGAATGCCGGTCAGGTAATACCCATCTGCGCCCGCACCACAAGCAGCCGGCCAATCTGTCCACTGCTCGACGGCCTGGAAGTTGATGGTGGCCTCGGGAGCGAGGCCCTTGAACTGGCCGCCGGAGCGAGTGCCGTCGCCGGCCACCGAACCGGTCACATGAGTGCCGTGTCCATCCAGGTCGGCAGCGCCATCATTAGCCCCCGCGTTGACCGGCGCACCGCAGCCCCAATCGGTGCTTTGCACCGGCCAGGAGCTGATGTCGCCAATGCGCCCGGAAAAGTCGGAATGGATGGTAGCCGCGACGCCCGTATCCAGGCCGGTGTCGGTGACAGCGATTTCGATACCCGCGCCATCATAACCGCGAGTAAAAGCGGTCGAGCCGCCCATGATCGTCCCGCCGCCGATATCGTTATGCAGTTCTTGCAGATAGATTGGCTCAATCCACAGCACCTCGGGGCGCATGACCGCGCCACGGACACCCTGTTCGTCCAGGACTGCCGAGTAGCCGTCGGCCTGTTCGGTGAGCGAAGAAGACAGGGCCGAAAGCCCCAGCCCGGCCTGCTGCTTATTGGCCCAGGGCGCCAGAATGACGCGGTAGCTGCGTTCGCTGAAATCGACCCATGGGGCCAGTTTGTAAGCCGGTTGGTAAGGACCGACCCAGCGCACAAAGGGCAAAGCGCTTACCGCCGCTTTGGCCGCTCCATCCAGGTATACCAGGAAGGCGTAATCGGGGATGTAGGGGCCAATTTGGCCGCCGGCGGCTTCCACGGCGGTCTTCCACTCGTCCAGCACGGGGCCGCTGAATTGCAGCAGGTAGGTTCCGGCCTGTTCAATCTCCACGGTATTGTAGGTCAGTTCGGGCAGGATGGTTGGAGAGTCGGTCAACGGGTCAAAAGAGCCCGCCTGCAGGTGGATAAAGAGCGCTTCAGCGGGTTCCTGCGCTTCAACGCGTGAGGCCGGTACGGACAGGCCCACCAGGCACATCATAACGACCATGATCCGAAGTACTGCCGACCAGGTGATGGGTTTCATATTACCTCCAAATAAAAAGTGTATTGAGATGGAACAAGGGCTTCCCCCTTGATCTTTTCTATGTTCAACTTACCGAGGTAGGGAATATCTTTGAGTATGAGGTGATTGTGGGTGCGAAGCGCCACAATCATCTCATATTCAAGCCTTTTTCCTCTGAGTGAGGAGTTGCTTACCTATTATAGGCCAAACCTGTCACTATGCAGAGGGTTGGGTTCTAATTACCGAGTCTAAGGCAAGTCCTTGAATTCGGACATTCCTCATGCTGAGAGGAGATTCCCTCAACTTCATGAACGAGGCGCAAACCATTCCGCCAGCACCGCGGCCAAGTCTGGATAGACGCCCCCCGAAGC
>CAZMMI010000106.1:0-12637 GCA_964567255.1 uncultured Anaerolinea sp. | reverse complement strand
GCCAACTACCCGGTGATTTGGGTCAATTGGCAGGATGCCACCAACTACTGTGCCTGGGCCGGCAAGCGCCTGCCGACGGAAGCTGAATGGGAGAAAGCCGCGCGGGGCACCAATGTAATAGCTTACCCCTGGGGTGATGCTCCCCCCACCTGCAGCCTGGTCAATGGAAACGTCAATGAGTATTGCGTGGGCGATACCAGCGAAGTGGGCAGCTACCCGGCTGGGGCCAGCCCTTACGGCGCGATGGATATGGCCGGCAATGTCTATGAGTGGGTAAGCGATTGGTACGGGTACGACTATTACAGCTCGCAAAGCACCTGGACCAACCCCACCGGCCCATCCAGCGGAAGTAAAAAGGTGCTGCGCGGGGGCAGTTGGTTCAACCTCGGCGACTACGACTTGCGCGCGGCGAACCGCCGCGACCCCGATCCGGCGGGTCGCGGCAACAACGTCGGTTTTCGTTGTGCGGCTCCCCCACCCTAAAGGGTCAAGGTGGGAAACTGAGCTGCTGAACTTCTGGTTTCTGGTTTTCTGATTCTGTGTGGGGGCTTCCCCGACAGAATCATTTTTAGTAAATGAAGATTTACAAGAATCTTGACCCGAAAATCACTGCCTTCGAAAACCTCTACCGTGCTTACCGGCTGACACGGCGCGATGAGGAAAACAGGCTGCTGTGGGGAGGCCCAAGTGGCATTCCCTTAATTTCTTATCCTGATACATTGGCATCACCAAATGCAATACCTTCTCTCAATTCTGCGGCAGGATCACCACCGGGGCGTTGTGGGCGTTGGCCTCGAAACGCAGCTTCGGGCCACGAATCGCTTCCAGCACGGCGCGCAGACGGCGCATATTGCAGTCGTGGGAAGAGACCCACGCGGCCGAGAAGCGACTGGTCGCCGCCAACTTAGCGAGAGAACCAGTTAGAGACAGGTTCGATATTTTTCACGAAGAAAGAAGAGCCGGTGAATAACGCTTTGTTAGCGGTTGATCCGATAGATCTCAATGGTGGGTCCGGAGTATCGAGGATAGGATATTGTCCCGAGGTGCAGACCAGCGTAATACCAGATGTCATCTGCCCAAGCGAGGAGGGGAATGTTGGAGGCGGGCTCTGTGGCTGTGAATTTTTGGACAAAAATATTATCGCTTCGAATCTGGTCGTAGGTCATAATTTCATCCGCATAACGTTCAGGTTCGCGGTAAAACCGGCCGTACGCCCCAGAGGATAAAAAGATGTATTCTGTATCATCGGTGGCGAGAGAGAGGTCAATGAACTGGTTATAACCGGGTGCAAAGGGTGTGTAGCCTTCATAAATGGAATTCTTGGGTTTGATGCCCGAGTCTTGGCAAAATTGGTAAGCTGCTACCGTTGTGTGAGTATAAGATGACTGAATGGAAAGGGATAGTGAATGCATTACCAAACCAACCACTGACATCCCAAAAACCAGTCCGATTACTGCCTTGAGGAGGCGGTTCGATTTGAGTGCATGCCAGAGGAACGCAAACCCAAAAGCTGCGAAAAGCAAGGGGAAAATATACATTGGTAATGCCCAACGTTCCCAATGCAGGGCCAGCTTGCTGAGTATCACCCAATAAACCAGACCGTAAGAATCAAAAAGCATCGCGTAATTCTTTGTAATGAATATGCCGGCGATTCCTACCAGTAAGAGTAAGATTACAACAATGTTGGCATATGTAACGTAGTTTTGGACGTAGAACCACATATTTCCAAGCCAGCTTAAGCCATCAGATCCAGGGTGCTCTGTGCGCGATTCAGTTTTAATGTTTTCGATAACCTCCCCGTAGTTAATAAATAAATTTGGGGCGACAATGTATAGGAAGAGGACATATACGCCAAAGAACTTCAGGCTTTCTATACATGTAAATTTCAAGATATTGAGCGGTTGGCCCCGATACTTTTCGTTTTGGACCCAAAGAATAGAAAATGCAATGATGCCAAAGGATAGTACGCCGGGATATTTTTCGGCTGTGTTGATGGCGGCAAACAAGGTAGCCAGGTAGAGAAATTTCGACTTTCCGCCCCGGACGTACTTCAAGGAAAACAAGATGACCACCAAAGTAAAAAAGGTGATGGGAATATCGGGGGTGGCATAGTGGGAATGGAGCACGTAAACTGGGAAGAAGGCAAACAGTAGGGCAGCAGGTATGGAATAATCGACTGCGCTTTGTTTACCAATTTTGTAAGCGACAATTGGGATTAAGGAGCCAAAAATAGCGGTTAAGAAACGAGCGGAATAATAGAAGAAGAATTCGTTGGCGCGAAATGAAACGGAGAGATCTTGCCCCAGCTTGATTAAGCTCAAGGTGTTGAGATAGAAAAAGTTGAGCAGATGCATGATTTGATCTGGGCGCTGATAATCGCCAGAATCAAATGTCCGTTCTAGGGTCATTGTGAAGGCCGGCTCAAGGATGGTCCATTCATCGGGATGGGTAAGGAATGGGCTGCCAAATTTCAAGCCAATGCGTCTGATCAGCAGGGCGAGGAAAAAGAGGATGACGAGAAAGGCTAATTCTCTGATTTCAGGGTGGATCTGTGCAGATAATGAAAATAACTTGTGTCTTGTTGATGAGCGATGTTGCATGTTGGTAAGATGTACCTGTAGAAAAACTAGCAATAATGTATGCGGCAAGGATGGTCGCTTGCCGACCAGCTAATTTTACCCCAGAGCCATTGTTTTTCGCATAAGAGAACCGCCGGATGGAGATGAATTCCATCCGGCGGTTTGTTTGGGGAGGAGAAAGATTAGATGCCGTACTAGTCAGGTTATCCTTTTCGGAGATCACTATATGTTTTTATCGAACCATGCTCACCTCGTTTTCCGGAGCTGTCTCCGATCTCGCTGTTGAACATAGGATAGCACTGGCAGAGCGGGTTATCGTTTAATTCCGGTATATAGGCCTGCAAGATTTGCGACTGGAAGCAGATGATATAATCTGCCGATAAGGCAATCTTATGGAACCAACCCAAACACTCCCGGAACATTATCGACAGGCCGGCACATTCGACATCAATAAAAACAAACGACTGCTTTTTCTATTTAATGCCGTTGGAATGGTCGGGTTGGTGATTAGCAGTATGCTGTTCACGACCATTTTGTCCTGGCTGCGGCCTGAAGCCATGGAGCAGGCTTTTGAGTTTGAGATGGATTCGCTTACTCAGTTAGGGCTGCTGGTTGGCGCGGTGTTAGTTTTGGTACTTGTAAACACGGTCTTGCACGAGGCGATTCACGGCTTCTTTTTCTGGCTGTTCACCCGCTCCAGACCCCGTTTCGCATTTCACTGGACGTATGCTTACGCCGCTGCGCCGGACTGGTACTTGCCAAAATACCTATACCTGGTCACTGCGCTGGCGCCCCTGGTGCTGATTAGCCTGATTGGAATCCTGCTGTTCCTGTTTGTGCCGGCTGGGTGGCTGGCGTCTGTATGGTTTGTGCTGGTGATCAATGCCGCGGGATCGGTTGGTGATTTGGCTGTTGCTGTATGGTTATTGCGCCAACCATCGACCTGCCTGGCGCAAGACACCGGAAGCGCTGTCACGCTTTTTGTGCCCGAACAAAGGTGAGAGTCGTTCTTCTATAAAGGCCAGAAAATCAAGATAAGCGGGATGGCTACTGCGGCAACGATGACTTCCAGAACCAGACCCATGCGCCAATAGTCACCGAATTTATAGCCGCCGGGGCCCATGACCAGGGTGTTGGACTGGTGTCCGATGGGCGTGAGGAAAGCGCAGGACGCGCCGATAGCAATGGCAATGATGAACGGGTCAATGGAGACGCCTAAGCCGTTGGCGATGTTGATGCCGATGGGTGCCATGAGTACCACCGCCGCCGCGTTGTTGATGACATCCGAGAGAAACATGGTTGTTACCAACACCAGGATGAGGGTAACCGCGGCAGGCAGAGCGTTGCCATTTCGCAGCACCATGTCGGCAATGAGCTGAGCAGCTCCTGTTGTTTCCAACGCGCCACCTACAGGAATCATGGCACCCAACAGGATGATGATAGGCCAGTCAATGGCTTGATAGGCCTCCTGCAGGGTTAGCAATTTAGCGATGACCATGGCGACGCAGGCAGCCACAAATGCGACTTGAATGGGAAGTACCCCAAAAGCGGAAAGAAGCAAAGCCGAGAGAAAAATACCCAGCGAGAGCAGAACCGGGCGAGATTGGTTGAAGCGAATGTCTCTTTCGGCAAGCGGCAGGCAGCCAAGCGTGCTGAGCGATTCGCGCAAAGTTTCCACATGGGATTGGAGCAAGAGCACATCCCCGGTGCGAAAACGGATCTTGTCCAGGCGAGTCCACAGGTAATCGCCCTGGCGAGCAATGGCCAATAAATTAACCCCATACTGGGCTCTCAAGTTGAGGCTGCGGGCGGTGGCTCCTACCATGACTGAGTTGGGGGCAATGACCGTTTCCACGAGGCGGACTTCAGGAGACTCCAGGTCCGCTCGGACGATGGATTTGCTGCCTACCAGCGCTGCCCCAGATTTTTCAACGAAGTTTTTCAGGTTTTGTGTGTCGGCCGAGATCACCAAAATGTCCTCTGAGCGGATTTTCATCAACGAAGAAGGTTCCATGCGTCGCTCTTCGTCACGCACCAGGCCGAGGATGTTCACCTGCGTTTTTAACAAGGTGTTCACTTCGCGCAAGCGCTTGTCGACGATTACGGATTCGGGCGAAATACGCACTTCGGTGATGTATTTCTCGATCTGAAAAAGCTGCTGGTCAGGACCTTTGCTTCGCCGAACAGGAATCGAGCGCCAGCCAACCAGGCAGATGAACAGGATGCCGGCGATTGCCACGGCTACACCCACGTAAGAGAAGTCAAACAAAGAGAAGGGGCTGCCGCCGTTTTGCTCGCGGAAAGAGGAGGCGATGATGTTAGGCGGGGTGCCGATGAGCGTGGTCATGCCGCCAAGCAGCGAGGCAAATGCCAGCGGCATGAGCAGCTTAGAGGTGGGGATTTGCTTCTTGATTGAAATTTGCAAAGCCACCGGCAAAAGCAATGCCAGCGCCCCAACATTGTTCATAAAGGCGGAGAGCAGCGCTACGATCCCGGTGAGGGCGAAGAGCTGCGCGGTCGTTCCGCCTTTCATTTTCAGCAAGAACTGCCCAATGATTTCCACCAGCCCGGAGTTTTGCAGGCCCTTACTGAGCACCAGTACGGCAGCAACCGTGATCACGGCAGGGTTGCCAAACCCCAAAAAGGCCTGCTCCACAGGTACCAGGCCCGTGACGACGACAATGAGCAGGGCCAGCAGGGCAACCACGTCGTAACGCCAGCGTCCCGTGATGAAAAGGACGAGTGTCAAGGTGAGCGTGCCGATGATCAACCATTGTTGAAGAGTCATTCATTTCCCCTTGGCTTGGTTGTGGGATGAAATCTGTATTGAAGAGATTCGTGCCAACAGATATCGCCCAAGCAATTTTATACCAATCTGTGCTGCCTGACAGGGTGACTCCTGAAGAGCTAGAGGATTGCTGATGCGGCTATTTGGTTGCGTAATAAGTGAAGCCTGGAACCAAGAAGCGGTGCAATTGCACCACTTCTTGGTTCCTATTAGATAATCTTTGCCCCCCTGTGATTGCAAGTCCCTCGCTTAGTCTGCGGGGGCAACCCGTTGAGCGAGAGGGCCGCCGCGCATTAACAGCGGAAGAAAACAATTATAGCTATTGACCGAGGTGATTTGGATAGTCAGGTCGGCAGCATCTTCATGGGTGAAGCCCATAGTGACATCATCGACCATCACGGTCACATTCAGGTTGGGTTTGGCGTCAAGGTCCAGCGAGGTCCCGGCCTTGAGGTACAACGCAGTGCCAAAAATCTCAAAGAGTTCCGCATCCGCACCGGAAAGGTTGAGGGTGTTGGTGCCCAGTCCGTCGTCTGTGACCACGATGTCGGCCACCTTGAGTGCCACGGCTGTGTTGGTGTTTTCGGGCAGGCTGGTGATGGTGTTGGTCAAGGTCACGCTGGGAGCTTCGTTGACAACGGGCGTGCTGCTGCTAATGACAAAGTCGGAAAGCTCCGTCACGCCCGTCACCCGGATCGAAGAGGGCACGCTGGTGCAGTCGCGACCATTTGCGCCGTAAGTTGCGTCGCGTGTCAGGACGTCCCAGGCTGTGCCATTCCAGCGGTAAACTTCCTGTGCCTCGCAAGAAGACCCGGACGGAATTTCGGACTGTCCGAAGAAGAAAGTCAGTCCAACGGCGCTGGCCGGCGCAGTGCTGGAGCTGGTCTGGAAGCAGCGTCGAACGGCGCCCGCGGAACATTCCTGGTTCCCAAGAATTTGCACTCTGGCTTCACCCATGTTCTGGCTGTTGGATTCCAGAGTCAGGCCGCCGTAGCCGCCTGTGCTCAGGAAAGCGATCGGGCCGGCTGTGCCGTCTACCGCTTGCTTCTGGCGCAGTGTGCCGTTATTGGTCAGGGTATTGCCCACAGTCAAGCTGTTCATGCCCATATTCAGCGTTCCGCCCTGGTTCACGGTGAGATTGTTGACTGCTTGCAGGTTGCCATCTAGCTGCAACTGCACAGCGTTCTCAATGACCAAATTGTAAAACTGGGCGTGATCCCCAGGGAGGAAGGAACTGCCATCGTAATCATGAACGATTCGCTGTAAGCCCGGCCCACTGAAGCGCACCGATCCGTTGGTGGCAGAGCCCCAAGAGCCCAAGGTTTCGCGGGTGGCTTCCCAGGCGTTGCCGCTGCCAACCAGATTGACCTCGTTGTCATTGGCAATGGCAACCGCACGATATTCGTAAAGATAACCCGTCGTCAGGCTGCCGCCATTCAAGATGAGGCCGGCCCCCACTCGAACCGCCGAGGCCGCCGTATTTGTTGAGATCACCGGGATACGGGAGGTAGAAAATGGAATAAGCGCGATTTCCTCTGCGCCGGGGGCATGGCCGCAATCCCAGTTACCCCCAGAATGCCAGTCATCTGACATCGCGCCTGTCCAGGCGCAGCCGGGGCGAATTTCAAAGTTGTCGAAGGCAAAGCCATCGCCTAGCACATCAGCGCCGCCCTCGCCAAAATAGAAGCGCAGCAGCACATAAGGCTCGCCGGACAGTACGCTTGCATCGAGGATTGCCGTCCGCCAGCCGCGCCCGGCATAGTGGGCGCCTGAGTGATCATCGGTTATGGAATCGCCGGTCCAGCCATGTTCAAAATTTAACCCGGTCGGGTTGAATTGATACCAGTTTCCCTCACCGCTGCCGTATTCGCCAATGATGTCCCAGGTCGCTCCGCCATCCAGGCTGGCTTGCAGATTTGCGCCATCATGTCCCTGCTCGACGTCCCACCATAAATCAAGTTTGAGATAAGGATGCTCCAGGCTCGAAAAGTCGAAGGCTGGGCTTTGTACGTAAGACTGCTCATTCAGGTTGTAAGCGCTGGTCAGGCCCGTGGTCCAGGCATTAGCGCCGGTGGAGGCTGCGGTGATGACTGCGCCCGCAGGCGTTCCCAGTGCCCAGCTGCTGTTCGCGCCGCCGCTCGCCCAGCCCCCAGCGCCGCTCTCAAAGCCCTCGACGTAGGGGAAGTCGTTTATGCCTGCCGGCCCACTGGTGAAAGACCAGACCGGGCAGTTCTGGGCATCGCCAAAACTGTTGTATGGCACGACTTGCCAGTAGTGGGCGGTGTCTGCCGCCATGATCGCGGCCGGATTATAGCTGGTCGTTTTGCCCAAATTGGTCCCATTGACAAGGCTGGTGGGCGGGTTATCTGTGCCGAAGAAAAGTTTGTAACCTGATGGAGCGTTGCCGCCGTTGGCCCAACTCAAGTTGGCAAGCAGCATCACGTTCGCCGCCTCATCTTGGGGGGTAGGAGAGATGGCGCAGTTGGGGCGGTCTGTTGGCTGCATTTTCAACACGCGCACATCATCCAGGAATATGTTGGCTCCACCGCCAGAGATGCCCTTAAAGGCCACCCGTACGCTGGGCTCCCCGGCATAGTCTGATAGGTCAAGCGTGTGGTTTGTCCAGGCATTGGCGCCGGTATGGCGACTGATTTCAGCGCCTACATTCTCGAACGTACCACCGTTATCCAGGCTGACTTGGACCTGCACGCGGTCAAGAAAATGATCAGCGTACAGAGTGTCGTGATACATCCAAAAGTCCAGAGAATATTCTAAGACATCGCTGAAATCCAACACCGGTGAAATAAGTTGCCTGGTCTGGTTATCACAAGCAGCAGCATAAGATGAAAACGTCGCCTCTGCCGGCGCGGAATAGGGCGCCTGTATGGGGGTGTAGCCCGCTTCCACCCGGCTCCAGGTGCACGCGCTGTCCGCGGAGAGCGCCCAACCGGTCGGCGGGAACGTTGTTCCGGTGAAGCTCTCGTTGAGCAAATTACCGGTATAAACAGAGCCGGTGGTGAATGACCAGACCGGGCAGTTCACTGCTCCGCCGTTGGTGTTATAAGACACAATTTGCCAGTAGTAGGTGGTCTTGGCCTCCAGGTTGGCGGACGGTTGAAAGGTGGTCGCATTACCCAGGTCCGTGCCATTGGCGATGCTGGTGGGCGGGTTCTCTTTACCAAAATATAGCTTGTATCCATTCACCTGGCCACCGCTTGAGCTCCAGTTCATCGCTGCGTTCAGCAGAACGTTTGTCGCGCCATCCGCCGGGCCGGGGTTCATCGCGCAGGACGGCGTCGCGTTGGGGTCTAACGGCGTGAATACATAAGTCTTGCCGCTGGTCAGGTGGACTGCCGATTGAATACTGTTGTTTGCTGTGGTGCTGCTGACCGTATCGCTGGTTCCGGCGGCGGGCGTTACACTGAGAAAATGCCCGCTGCCGCCTGTGGCGTCCACGATGCCGATGGAAGCTGAAGGTTTACCGCCCGGCCCGCTCATGGTTCCATAAACGAACTCGATAATATAGGTGGTTTCATGCAGCCGCACCTGAAAATTTTGAGGATTGCCATTGGAAATAGGCCACTTCACATTCTGCCACTGTGCGACAAAGATGCGGTTCGGCGTGCTGCCCAAGGTGGCGTAGCCTATCTCTCCCTCGCTCGGCAGGCCCAGATCATCCCACAGCGGCGCCAGCAAAGGCTTGCCGTCCGTTCCGCCCAGATTGTTGGTATAGGTATTCGTAGGCAATCCGTTCATCCCCACAAAGCCGTTGACGCTGATGCAGGGATTGTTGTACCCGGTGCCGTCGTAAATGAAGTTAAATGGCAGGCTGACGCATGCCGAACCATCGTCCGTGTCGGTAAAACCAATAGCGGTATAGCCAGGGTCGTCGTCAATGTCGTCATAAACGCCCGACGCGACGGAGAAGGTGTACAGGCCGGCGGAGGCCTGAACCGGATTGCCTGTCAAAGACAACGACAGGAACAGTGCCATCGCGACTAGTAGGTGCAAACAACGTTTCATAATTCTTCATATCTCCTGTAAATGGGTTAATAATGATCTTGTGACCTGCCCCTTCACTTGCAGTCATAGATACAGGTGAGAGGTTATTCGGGTTAGCAATTTTGGGCAGCAGGGACGTAGTAAACGGGCAATAAGCAGCCCAATACCTTCACGCTTATGCTATACTTGCCGGGATCATAGCAATCTATCGTGAAGAAATCGTGAATTTAGTTATACTGCCGCAATTACAGATCAAACTTTTAGGATCATTTCGCGCCACCCTGGGGGAGAAGACCGTTCAAGGCTTTGTTTCAGGAAAAGTTCAGGCGCTGTTAGCCTACCTGGCGATGGCCGAGCGGCCTTGTCCGCGCAGCAGGTTGGCAGCTTTGTTGTGGGGCGAAATGCCCGAAGCAGACGCCCTGGCCAACCTGCGCAAAGCGCTTTCCAACCTGAGGCATTTGCTCGGCCCATACCTGTTGATCAACCGTTGTGAAGCAGGGCTAAACCCTGAAAGTAATTACTGGGTAGATGCCCTGGCCTTTCAACAGGCCGCGATCCGTTGGCTGCCGTGCGCTGAAATAACCACCGGCGGATTGGATGATGCCGCCCTGGAAGGTTTACAGAATTGCGCAGCGTTGCACGGTGGGGAATTCCTGGATGGTTTCCGGGCGCGCACTTCTGTGAACTTTGAGGACTGGATGCTTTTGGAACGTGAGCGCTTGCACAACCTGACGGGGCAGGTGTTGTTTCAGCTTGGTGCTCAGTTTGCAGCCCGCCGGCGATATGCTGAGGCGCTGACGGCGTCTTCGCGTTTGTTGGAGTTGGCCCCCTGGAATGAAGATGCTCACCGCCAACGCATGTCCTTGCTGGCCTGTGAGGGGCACCGCGCTGCCGCACTGCGTCAATACGAAATATTCTGCCAAACATTGCAGGCCAAGCTAGGCGTGCAACCCGGCGCAGAAATCCAGTCCCTTTATCAACGCCTGGCACAGGGAGATGGCACTCTGCCGGAGATGGTTGGCTCGCCGCCAGCCGGGCCTGTCCATCGGCTGCCGTTTGTTGGGCGCGAAGATGAGCACGCCTGGCTGCTGAAGCGCTGGTCTGCGTCACAGCGCTGGCAAGGTGGGTTGACCTTGGTTGCGGGTGAAGCCGGTATTGGCAAAACACGCCTGATGGAGCAGGTTCTCGAGCAGGTTGCCTTACAGGGCGGTGTGATCATGTCAGGGCGCTGCTATGAACTCAACGGCGCGCTGCCTTTCCAAGCCATTCATGATGCGCTTCGAAATTACCTGGCCGATCTGCCGGAAGAGGCGCGACCACAGCTGTCCGATGATCTGTTGATGGATGTGGAGCGGCTGCTGGCTGCCGCCCGCCAGGTATGGCCCAATGGCATTACGCTCTTTTTAGACGATTTGCAATGGGCCGATGCCGATATGCTGGACTTTTTGCATTACCTGGTGTGCCGCCTGGCGAATGGGCCTTGTTGGGTTGTGGGGACGTACCGCCCGGAAGAATTATCCGCGGATCATCCTTTGGCGCGATTGATGAACAGCCTGGATAACGATAACCTGCTGTTTTCTCTTTCGCTGCAGCCACTGTCAGAACAGGAAGTTGGGCACTTGGTTGACCTAATCGCTGCGCCCGGTTCATTCTTTTCGGCGCTGCCTTCGACTGAACTGGAAGAAGCTCTGTTCAACGAAAGCCAGGGCAACCCTTCTCTGCTTAATGAAATGGTTACCTGGCTTCAAGATGGTGATGCCGCGCATTTGATAAGCGCAAACATCCAAGAGCTGCACCTTCCTTTACTGCTATCCGAACGGGCGCAACTGCTGATTCGGCGGCGCATTGAGCGGCTCGATGAAACCAGCCAGTATTTGCTTTCTCTGGCGGCGGCTTTCGGACAGCCGTTCAATTCTACTTTGCTGCAAGCCGCCGGCGATTGTTCTCGTGAGGTTGTTGAAGGGGCGGTTAAGGGCTGGTTGGATTGCCGCCTGGTACGCCCGAAAGGCAGCAGGTTGGATTTCATCCACGATACAACCCGCTCCTATTTGTACAACGCCGTTCCTGCGCCGCTGCGCCGGTTGCTGCATGCACGCCTGGGCGCAGCGCTGGAAGCGATTTCTCCTCCCGCGGATTTCCCCTTCGAGATTTTTGCGCACCACTTTGATCTTGCTTGCAACTGGCGGAAAGCATTGCACTACCTGAAGCTTGCCGGGGACGAAGCAGCGCAGGCGGACGCGTGTGAGCAAGCCCAGCGGCATTACTTGCGCGGTCTGGAGATTGTACGACAGCATTTAACAGCCGATCCTGCCTCGGTTGAGCAGGAATTAGATTTCTTATTGGCCCTTGAGGAGCTAAGCAATCTCCAGGGCCAGCGCGCCGGGCAGCAAACCGCGCCGCAAACATCGGTAGATCTGGCAGGCTTAGATAAAATTAACGGCTCTTCAGTCTCTCGCAACGTGCGATAACAGGTTGCGGCGCCTCGTTCTCAAGCGCCTTTTGCTCGCTGCATTGCTTTGGCCAGACGCCGGATGCCCTCCTGGATCAATTCGGGTGGTTGGGTTGCAAAATTCAGGCGAATAAAGCGCTCGCCATCAGCCGGGTTGGGGAAGAACCAACATCCGGGAGTGAATTCGACGCCTGCTTCATAGGCCAAAGGCAGCAAGTCGAGGCAATGGTAGCCTTCGGGAAGGCGAAGCCATAGGTAGAGTCCGCCTTGTGGAACGGTGCAGTGAACTTCGCCTGGTAAGTAACGCCTAATGGCTGTTAGCATGGTGTCGCGCCGGATACGATTGTGGCGAGCTGAACGCCGCAGGTGAGACTGGTAGCGCCCGACCGTTACATATTCATCCAGTGTGCGCTGAATGAGGGTGGATGTGGTCAGATCATTCACCCACTTTTCGTGCAGCAAGCGTTGGAAGATGGGGCCGTCTGCGACGATGAATCCCAGGCGCAGCCCCGGCATGAGCATCTTGGAAAAGGTGCCTGCGTAGATGACATGCCCATTGGCATCCAGTGCCTTCACCGCCGGCTGGGCGCGACCCTCGTAGCGCAGATCTCCGGCGTAATCATCCTCCAGGATGGGCACGTTGAAACGCGCAGCCAGATCGATCAAGGCGCGGCGGCGAGGGCTGCTCAGGCAGGTTCCGGTTGGGTTTTGGAAATTTGGGATCGTGTAGATCAGCTTGGGGTGGTGTTTTTGCAGCAGCGGCTCGAGAGAATCTACCCGCATGCCGTGTTGATCCACCGGGATGCCGGCGATTTTGAG
>CAZMMI010000105.1:10541-12784 GCA_964567255.1 uncultured Anaerolinea sp. | reverse complement strand
GCGTTGATTTGCTCAAAATCGCTGTATTGCAACGTGTAGGCTGGAACGGATTGGCATAGGGCGGAAACCAGGCGAAAGCCGTGTTCGGGCAGGTTGCGGGCGTTGATCAAATTTTGCATGAGCAGTAGAACGGCTTTGGCTTTCGGCAAGGGGGAGAACTCGATGGGGCTGCCGGGGCGGTAGGCGGGGAAGATGATGCGCGCCAGGCGGGCCTGGCGGACGACCTTGCCGGGCTGCCGCGCCAGGGCCAGGGCTGAATCGGGGAGAACGAGGCTGCCAAAGGAAGTGACCAGGGCTTCAGGGTGTTGGGTCAATTCGGGGAACAACGCCCTGGCGCTGTTCTTCAAGTTGAGCGGGCGGGCAAAGCCCTGACAGGCTGGGTTTTCGGTGGGGTTTGAGATGAAGATCAGTTCGTCGGTGAGATAATCGAGGCCCTGGGTGAGAAGGAAGGTGGTCAGGCAGGTCTTTCCGCTTCCCGAGCCGCCCACCAGCAAGGTGGCCTGTCCGGCGTGACTAACGCATCCGCCGTGGAACACCGGGCCGTCCGCGCAGCGGTCGGCAAAGTGGTAGGTGGCGCGTTCAATCAGGCGCAGGACGGTGGCGGCGTCCGAAGGATTGCGGCTCTCGGGGTGACCGTCTTGCAGGACGACCAACTCGCCGGAAGGCTCCTCGGAAAGTTCCATGCGATGCAGCGGGTCTGTGGTTCGTTCGGAATGCTGGTGGCGGAAGGCAAATTCCAGCAAGCGCTCAGCACGCTCGCCGCGGGCCGAATAGGACAGGCTGAGATTGCCGAAGGAGATGTCTAGATCGCTCAAGGGGTGGTGTTGCCTGCCATTGCTATGCAGCCGTTCTCAAGGAACTGCCGGATGGCAGCCTGCACATCCGTCGGAATTTCACCGGCCGCATCCGGGTAAGCCTCGCTAAGCAGGTCAATAATGGCTTGCGTGGTGCGCATGCCGTCGCAAAGCTTCCAGACCAGCGATGCGCTGGGATTCAGGTATAGAATGCGGGTTTGCGAAGGGTGATAAAGGACGATTTCACCGTCCAACTGTTGCAGGTCAAAATCGGGGACAGGGCGGGGAATTTGATTGAGCACGGGCACTCCTGATGGGCTAAGCTTGCCGTAACTGCTCAGAGGGCGAGGAAAGTCAGGGTTCTTCCACCTCTGGCTGAGTAGTTACAGTTTACCTTGAAACAGGAGGATTGGGGGAGGGTTAGCGTTGTTTACGCAGGCCGGCGAGCGCGGTGGAAATACCCCACTCAAAGACGTGGAAGGGGTGCCGCACCCACTTGTGCCAATGATAAGCCAGCGGTGCGCCCAAGCCCACCCCGTAGAACAGGCGCAGCCATCCTTCGGGTGGGGAAAAGGTGTCACGCAAAGTGTCGGGGCGCAGTGGGTGGCGGGGCCAGCCGTTGAACTCCGCGCAGGCGCCTTCCGGCGCGGGGGGCAGACTCCAGTCGAAGCGCGCGAGGATGGCCGGTGACCAGGGCGAGTAAAAGTGCAGGAGGGGTAAGATGCGTGGAATTTGAGGGTATTTCTGCCCAAGTTTTTCCCAATCGATCTGCTCGGCGAATTTTTCGACCAGGCTGATCATATCGGCGGCATAAATGAGTTTGAAGGGGATGGTCAGGAGAGGCGGCCCGGCGGCGTGGCGATAGATGTGCCAGAGGGTGTCTTCCAGCGAGGTGGTGTAGGCCGTTTGGCCCTGGAGTTGAAAAGCGAAGGCCGAACCAGCCAGTTCGGCATACCCCAAAGGATGGTAGTGGCGTGTGGGAGGGAAGATCTGGTGGTGGACTTCCACGCTGATGTGCATTCCGCTTTGCTCACGACCCAGCGGGGGGATGTGATGGTGACCGGCGGGGAGGGAGGCTTCCAGTTCTTCGCGGTAGCCCAGGTGGAGGAGCGTTTTGCGGACTTGAGAAAGGTCGGCGGGGGCGACCAGGATGTCGAGATCGCGCATGGGACGCAGGCCGGGCTGGGGGTAGACGGTGTGGGCCAGGGCAGCGCCTTTGAGCACCAGGGCGCGAATGCCGTCTTGCTCCAGGGCTGACAGAATCTCGGCCAGGGCAGCGGCGCGGGTTTCGTTGGAACGCCCGTGTTGGAGGAATCCGCCCATCAATTCGCGTTTGACCGGGGTGGGTATATCAATACCGGCAGAGGAAAGATGCTTGTATAGGAGGGGGGAGAGACTGTTCTGCTCCGCTGTGCGCAAGATGGGTACCCAGTCAGCCACGGCGGAGGC
>CAZMMI010000105.1:0-10441 GCA_964567255.1 uncultured Anaerolinea sp. | reverse complement strand
AGGCTGCGCAACCCCTCGATGAGGGCTGTAACCGTTGTTTCGCGGGTGGCCATTCGTTCGGCGACTGCTTTGAGATACGCCTGGTCACGGGTGAAGCGGGCCATCTCAGCAGGTACACCGCGGAAATACTCGATCAACTGCGGAAGATAGGGCATTAATTTCGCGCTTACAGCAGCCGTTTTCTCGGCAGCGCCTTCTTCACCGGCAGCATAAGCACGCAGTGTGCTGCTCAGTTCGGCGGCGTTGAACTTCCAGTCCTGGATGCTCATGCCGGCTTTCTTCTTGAAGCCACTGCCGGCCATGGGGCGGGCAAAGATGGGCAGTTGAGAGAATTCGGCCTGAGTTTCATCGAGCAATTCCACCAGCTTCGCCCCAAATCCGGCCACCTGTTGGAGCACTTCTGCCGGAACCTTTACGGCGGTTTCCGGTTGAGCTTCTTGCACGACGGTGGATTTAATCAATCCAGCCCGCTCGAGAATTTCGTAGCCGTTGACGACCTGACCGTGGTATTCGTCGGCCAGGCGGGCGGTCAGGTACATCGCCGCGGCTGCGGCGTGTTCGACGGGCATCAAGCCGGTGTAAGCCGAATGAAGCGAAACGTTGAGGAACTCCTCCTGGGTGATGCCCAGGCGGGGAGCCAGCTCGCGGGCCACGTTGCGGATGCCGGGGGTGTCGACCATGCCGGGAGCCAGGGCGATCACTTTGACGCCCTCGCGCGAGACTTCGGCATCCAGCGACTGGCTGAATCCGGTGATGCCCTGCTTGGAGGAGATGTAGGCAGACAGGCTGGGCATGGCATCGGTGGAGATCATGTTGACGATGACGCCTGAGTTGCGCGAAAGCATGTCGGGCAAGAAGCTCTTGCAGGTCAGGAAGGTGCCCCGCAGGTTGACCGACACGACGCGATCCCACAGGTCGATATCCATCTCCAAGACGGATTGCACCGGGCAAAGGATGGCGTTGTTGATGAGGATATCCACGCGTCCAAAGTAGTCTCGAGTGGCCTGCCATAGGTTTTTCACCGAGCCTTCGTTGGAGACGTCGGTGCGCACGTAAAGGGATTTGTAATTGGCGGCACGCAGATTCTTGTTGACTTTGGCGCCGTCGTCGGTCAATTCGGCAATGACCACTCCCGCGCCCAATTCGGCGAAGGATTCGGCCATGGCCCGTCCGATTCCGCGGCCTGCGCCGGTGATCACAACAATTTTGCCTTCAAATTCCTTCGGAGAGAGCCCAACCTGCGAATATAGTTCTTTCATGCCGCCTCGATTTGAGTGCTAATTGGAGGGCGAGGATAGTTCCCCCTACCTCCGGCTGAGTAATTATTCTTAAATTATACCCACATTGCGGATCTGTGAGTTTTCATTCAGTTATCATTATTCGGGAGGTGTCGCGGCTCGTCCAGTCGTAGGTGGGGCTTCGCTTCCCACATACACCACACATTCAGGAACTTTCGGTACCGGGAGGTCAGGGTTGGGTTGGAGACCGGCTGGAAAGTGAGTTTTTTATCTCGCGCAGCAGCTCATCCACGGACAGGTTGTAGTTGGCAGCCACATCCTCCAGCGTGTCAAAATCGGCCATAGCACAACCGACGCATTGGGTGTGGTGTTTGAAGAACACCGGTATGGCTTGAGGCCAGCGCCGCAGCAGTTCAGAAACGGTGATATGGATGTTGATCAGAGTGGGGTCTTGTCTGGTCATCAGTTCATTCAGTCATAGCAAAAAAAGTTTCAGCGAAGAAGGAACCACCCAAAATGAGGCATTAGCACGGTACCCTATGACTGTATGATAGTCTTTCCGCCCCCCTCTTATATTGCGATAAAGCAAACCGGGTCGTTCAGGCGGCGTCGTCGGCGATGAGCACCAGTTGGTGCGGGGCGCAGATGGTGATGCGCTCGCGTCGCGATTGCACGATTTGCTGGTTTTCCCACTGGCTGAGAATACGGCTGACGGTGAAGAGCGTGGCCCCAATCATCTCTGCCAGGGCCTGCCGGGTGAGGGGAATGTCAATGAGGACGCCTTCAGGTTTCTTCTGGCCCGATTGCGAGGCCAGGCGCAGCAAAGTGCGGGCCAGGCGGCGCTCGACGCGCTCGGTAGCCAATTCGCGGAAGCGGTCCTGGTACTCCTGGACATAGGCCGACATGACATCCATGGAGTTGATGGCCAGCAGGGGGATGCGCATGACCAGGGCCTTTAAATCATCCTTGCGCCAGCAAGCCAGCCTGGAAGGCTCGGTGGTTTGCGCGCTGATGGGGTAAGGCGTGTTGGAGGTGAGAGCCACGATGGCGAACAGGTTGCGCGGGCCTAGAATGCGCAGCAGCACCTGCTGCCCGTCGGTGGTAACCTGTCCCAGCTTCACCCGCCCTTCCAACAGAAAATACACGTGCGCAGAGGGGTCGCCCTGGTGGAAGATGAATTCATCCGCGCCCACCGAGCGGATGCGGGTAATGTCGTAAACGAGAGCCAATTCAGCTTCTGACAGACCTTTGAAGAGGCCTGCAGCGGCAATGACAGCTTGATCGGCAGAGGACAGCGGCATAGAAGCTATTGTAGCATGATGACCGCTTTTGGGCGGGGTTTACCCGCCAAACAACCTTTTTAGAAACTCCAACAGCTTTTGCCAGATCGATAAGGGCTGTTCCGGCTCCACCGGTTCGGGCGGAACCTCGGTGACTACGGCGCTGAAGGCAGCCGTGCTGTACTGGTTGATGTAATCAAAGGGGATGCGGCAGTGGCCCGGCGCAAGGCTGTTGTTCCCGGCCCAGCCGGGCCCCCAACTGTTGCGTACCAGGAAGACGCCGCCGCCGGGGGCCGTGGCATCCTGCTCATAACCCACCATGCACATGGCATGCCCGCCTTCTTTGTGGTCGGTGGGCAGCGGCAGACGGATGTCGCCGGTCGAGCGAGCGGGTTCGGAGAACCAGTAGGTGTAAACGGGCACGGCAAAGGCCACCGGGCGTTCTTCCGCCAGAACCTCGCGGATCGAATCCACCCAGGTGGATGTTATTTTTTGCGCATCGGTGACCTTATAAGGCAAGGCTTTGCCGCGCGCGTCGGGCGGGGGCGGGTCCTGGCCGATGTTTCCAGGAATGGGCGTGGGAACATAGGGCCAGACGGTTTCGGGGCAAATTCCGTCGGATTTGAGCAGGCCCATAGCCAGGTGAACATAGGTGCCCTCTCCGGGGTAGCCGTCATGTTGTTTGGCATTCCAATAGAGGAACTGCTCGGAAAGATCCCCCTGGGTGGATTGCTGGCCCAGGAGCATTTCACGCACGGCAGTGCAGGCAAAGGCGACACAGCTCCCGCGTTGGCCCTGGTTGCGAACGCCCGGCAACCGGCCGTGCAGGTCAACGGCGGGGGGTAAAGGGGCAAAACGGGCTGGTTCTTCGCCGGGCGGCTCGGCTGGGGGCTCGTCCAGGGCGCCCAGCCCGTGGCGGTCGATATCGCCGGGGGCGAAGGACACGCTGGGCGGCAGGGCGGCCTGGGCTAGCTCGACCAGGCGGGTCATTTCGGCTTCGTCCAGCCCGGTGAATCCGGCCAGACCGGCCAGACCGTCTTCCTGGACGGCAGCTCCGGCCAGTTCTTCAGCGGTCGTAATCCACAACTGCGCCAATTTGTCAGCCACATTTGCCGGGAAACCGGCCACGGAAGTGAGGGGAATGCCTTTTTTCTCAGCCACGATCAACCTCCATTATCGAGGGAACAATGCAACGTGATGATTAATCCGGGAGACTATTCAGAGGGCATAAGAAGTTCTCCACTTTCAGCCCTGGCTGAATAGTACCTAATCCGGTTGTAAATCGCCTTCGCGCAAGCGGACAGCGGGGTCGCCGAGGACGACGTAGCCTTCCGCATCGTTGCGCTCAATCCAATCATAGGTGAGTTTATCATCTCCAATCGGTTCGCCGGAGCGAATGGCTTCCAGCGTGTTGACCAAATCGGTGGATAGGGTGGCGTACTTTTCGTTAAAACCCTTCATGGCGAAAGCAACGGGCAGCCCACCGAGGATCCCGGAAATGGCTTCGCGGAAAGCACCTATCTGCCGACCGGCTTGAAGGGTGGAGATGGAATAGCCCCAGGCCCGTTCCACGTGGCCGATGACTGCCAGGGCGGAGCCATTGGGGTGGCTGAGGAGAGCTTTGGGCAGCGCCGCCAGAAAAGGCTTGCCGGCGATACGCTTGGGTTTCTTGCCGGTGCCATAGATAAAACGGTCTTCGGCGGGCGTTCCTCCGCCGTAACATGCAAAATGGAAGGCCACCATTCCCTGCAGGCGAGCGTTTGCCGGGACATCATCGACAGAGAAGTAATGTTTGGGGGAAATGGTACCAAAGCCGGTCCAATCCTGGCACAGCAGGGCGCCCTGGATGCGGGTCTGGTTGGGGTCGCCGAGGGGCATGCCCATGCCGTGGGTGGCGGAAAAGAGGAAGGCAGGCGGCTTGATGCCGGCAGGTGCAGCAAAAAGTTCGGTCAGGGCGGCTTTTTTAGCTTCGGGGCCCCAGAACACACTCGCGGCGTAACCGGCCT
Organism: uncultured Anaerolinea sp.; assembly: GCA_964567255.1. GTDB lineage: Bacteria > Chloroflexota > Anaerolineae > Anaerolineales > Anaerolineaceae > Anaerolinea. The sequence goes on along the minus strand of CAZMMI010000105.1, from coordinate 5,917 downwards.
CGGCGGCGATGCCGGGCACAGCGGGTTCGGTTCCTTGAGCCGGTTCGCCATCCACCAGCGGGCGGATGAGCTGATCGGCGCTCAATTGGGTGGCGCGGTCGAGCTGGTGGCGGGTGCCAAAGAAAGCCGCCCGGCGCGCGTTTGGCACCGAGGGACTGGTTTCGTACTGGATCACCGATTGAGCGTAACGGGCGTATTCTTCGGCTTTGTCGAAGTGGATGCGGCCCACATAATAATCCACGTCCAGGAGGTGACCAAAGGAGAAGGGGATTTGCTCGGGGCTGCCGACCAGAAGGAGGTAGTAGGGAATCTTGCGCGGGTTGCGGTTGGTCAGACCGGCGCCAACTTGATGGCGGCCCAGCCAATCCTTGAAGCGCTCGCCGGGGCGATATTCCAGCACTTTGAGTTTGGCCATGTTGCCCACCTGGGCAGCGCGATGATCGATGAGCGGTTGGAGGGCTTGCTTGACCGCGTCACTCTCTGCCTGGTGAAAAACGATGCCCCAGCCGGTGTGGACCAAATCCGTTTCTTGGGTCAGGCCAAGGCCTTCACCGAAATCAATGGAGAGTAAATCGCTGAGAAAATCTTTGAAGCGCTGGATGATCTCGGGTTCGACGGGCTCGCCTTTGGCCAGCCGCGCGGCGCGCTTGAGGGTCATCGGTCCCATCAGGTATTGGCCTGTGGTGGCATCGATCCCATTCAGGTAGATCTTTTTTGATGGGGCCATATCCATCCTTTCGCGAATTGTTCCGATGTTAAGAGCGGCGAGAAATTATGAACTGGAGTAATAAACAATTCTTATTTTAGATCGTTTAGATAGGATTTACAAGGGCGCGAAATTTGTTTTGTTGAGACGCCTTTCTCCCTCCAGCAAAGGGGGCGGGGAGGAGGGCTGCCAAAGTGTTATGCGGTTTTGGAAGGCCATTCTCGCGATCTGAGCATTTAACTCAATAGAATACAAATAGTCTCATTAAGAGTTTGATTAAAAAACGGCAAGAGTACTTGAATTCCTGCTGTTTCATGCTATTATATTTGCAGACGTAACGCTGGGTGCCCCCCTCATCCAGCGTTGCGCCTTTTTTATTTAAGAATTCGGACAGTTTCCCAAAAAGAGGTCTGGCAAGGGTTTCGCCCTTGCCAGACCTCTTTTTGGACTTCGGCTACTCTTATTTTAATTGCACACAAGTTCGCACTTGAGCGGCTGACCAGAGGTGATCAGCTTCTTCCATTCCATGTCGAGAGCTGCACCGGTCAAATCGGTTTGAATATGATCGCTGAGTGAACTCCAGGCATATTCGGCGATATTGCCCCCTGCCTTGCCAATGGAGCCACAACCAAGCTTGAGAAACCATTCGCCGGGTGTGGAGGAGTTGACATTGGATGGCGCATCGTAAATCAGGCTGCCCTGACGGTTGATCCAACCGGCAATCTCTTGCAAGGCATAGTCATCCGCGAGGATGTAACCATCCTTTTCAATTTCTAAATATGCGAGGCGATGCCAGAAGGCAGCCACAGGTTTTCCAGAGCGGTCGAGCTTGAATGAGCGGGCCAGCGCGTTGGTGGCAGACTGGTCTCCAGCGGCCGGGTAGATGGGCACAAAGGACAGAACCGACTGGTTTTCTGACTTAAAAAGCATCCCCACCCAGACAGATTTGAGAACGGGCCGGTCGGCTTGCAGGTTGTCAACCTGAATCAAAATTACCCGGTTGTTGCGGGCGCTTTGTTTGGCAGCTTGATCGGAGCTGGCCAGCGTGCTGGTCCAATTGGCTGTGCGAAATCCCAGGAAGGTAAAAATGCAGAAAATGAGCAGCATGACAGAAATCAGGGAAGATCGCCTCATAACATTCCTCTTATTTTATGGGTGATATTTTGTGAAAATGTCGGCTTTGGCCCGCCCAGGCTTGAGCGGTGTGCTGAGATATAGATTATGCTCAACGAAGGATTGAAAAGTGGTGAAGAACGGATGCAGGCTTCCATCGGGGTTGAGAAGGGACAAATCTCCGGCGCCGGTTTCGTTCAGGCTTTGCAGGATGGCGGTGCCGATGTACAACTGGGAGCGGATCTGTTTGTAAGCGCGAGCCAGCCAATCCTGCTGCTGATCACGATTGAGGCCGCCGGGGATGCTCAAGTGGGTGATCCACAGCATCCCGTCGGTGTGGCCGTTCGAGGACATCACCTGGCGAACCTCTTCGTAGTAGCGCAGATTTTGGCAGCCGGTAGGCGAATCGATGGGTTCGCCGGACACGCTGGTGTAATTCAAACTGATGATCCTGATGCTGGATTTTGCGCCGGCAGCGTATAGACCACTGAGGTATTGCAAGGCGTCATAATCGGCCGAGCAGGGGTTCAATCCGCCCGCTACCATCCATACTTGCCTGCCCGCAGCCGCCAGAGAGGATTGGACGGCTTGTGATAAGGCCAGGTAATTGGCGGGGTTGGGGGCTGCTTGCCAGCCCTGGACGGTGTTGGCAGCGGGGAACAACTCGATGGCCTGCACCGTGGCAGGGTAACGGTTGGCGAGCGTGACGGCAAAGCGCGCCGCAGCCTCGCGGTCGGGTCCGCCTTCCGTGAGGCTCCACGAAGGGGCAGCGGTCAAACTGATCAGCACTGCGGCGCCCTGGTTGGCTGCCGCCGCCATCGTTGCATCCAGGGTCTTCCAATCTGCCGCAAAGCCGGGAGCAGGCTCATAGGTATCCCAGCGAACCACCACCCGCAGCCAATCCGGTCTGAGGAGCGGCAAAATATTCAGCGCCGCATTTAGATCGGAGCGGGTGATGTCAATGTTGGTGCCAACCCCAAATTCGGGGGTACCTGGGACACCTCGGGCGGCATTGACCGGCGATACGGTGCATAACAGCACCATCACCAGTGTCACAGCCCAAGCCATCCGCAGCGATAAACGGTAAGACATGATTACCCCACGGTTCCAACGAGAAAATAGAGAGCGTATCCGGTAGCCAAACCAGCCAGAACGCTGGCCAGAACGGCGCCGCCCAGCAGGACCCATTCGCCTTTATGAAGTGTTCCGACCGCTTTCTGAAAGGCGTTACGGGCCCGGGTAGATTGGCCAAGGATGAGGATGATTGCGTCGTAAAAATATAGTTCGATTCGATAAGCCAGACTTTGTTGCATTCCTAACCTCCTTCTCAACGAGATCCAACGGTTTTGGTGATTTTTCCATTTGCGTCGGCGGTGACGCGGACCACGACCGGCAAGCTTTTTCCGTCAGCGGTGGCGGCTTTACCGCGAAAAGTGACCAGGACCATACCGCCTGCCTGGACTGCGACCTTCGGATTCGCTCCTTTGACAGCGGGATATTGGCGATAAATTTGCGAACAGATGGCGGCGAGAGCTTTGGGGTCCATGAGGCCTCGATTAGTGGATGCGGCGGCGCATGAAGGCGGGTAAATCCTGGTTGCCCGAGGCGACCACTTCGCTAGCATGATCCTCGACACGACCGGCAGAAACCAGAACGGGTTCTTGCACTTTGACCGGGCGCGGCGAGAATGGCGAGCGAGCATCCATGGGGGTGGCTCCCAGACCGGTGATGAGCAGGATGACCTGGACACGGTTATTCATGCGCGGATCGGTGATCACGCCGGGAATGATCTCGGCCCGGTTGTGGGTCTGGTCTTGCAGGTGCTGCATGGCGTCGACCATTTCCAGGAAGGTCAAGTCGCTGCCACCGGTGAAGTTGGCGACAATCGCCGAGGCTTCTTCGATGGAGATGGCTTCGAGCATGGGGTGGTGGAGGGCGTGCTCAATGGCTTTGCGGGCTTTTTGCTCTCCGCTGCCGATGCCGATGGAGAGGAGCGAGCCGCCGCCCATTTTCATCACCGAGCGGACGTGGGCAAAATCGACGTTAATCATGCCGGGTTGGGTGATGATTTCGGAGATGCCCTGCACGCCCTGGCGCAGCACATCATCGGCAAGGCGCAAGGCCATGTCGAGGGTGGTGTTGGGCGGAGCCACCTTGAGCAATTGATCGTTGGGCACGGTGACCAGGGTGTCGGCATAGGGTTGGAGCTTGGACATGCCTTCGCGGGCGTTGCGCTGGCGGCGGCCCATCTCGAAGGTGAAGGGCATGGTGACAATGGCGACCGTCACCGCGCCGACCTCGCGAGCAGCGCGAGCAGCCACCGGGATGGAGCCGGTGCCCGTGCCGCCGCCCATTCCTGCGGTAAGGAAGACCATGTCGGCGCCGCGCAGCACCTCGCAGAGATCTTTGAAGCTTTCTTCGGCTGCTTCTTCGCCGCGGCGCGGGTCACCCCCAGCGCCCAGTCCGCGCGTGGTGCGCGGGCCAAGGGCCAGCTTGGTGGGGGCCAGGCTTTGATTGAGAGCCTGCAGATCGGTGTTGGCAGCAATAAACTCCACGCCCTTCAGGCCCAATTCGATCATGCGGTTGACGGCGTTGGAACCACCTCCGCCCATGCCCAGAATTTTGAGAACCGGCTGGCGGCCAAGAAGTTGTTCAGAATTGCTTGCATCGGTAGAAATAATAGTTGTCATCGCATCACCTCTCTGCCAATATGGTTGCAAGTGTCGTGCCATCTCCGGTAATTCGTTCAACGCGGCAGCCTGCCATGCGCAAAGCCGCCAGGGTGTCGTCAGAGCAGGCGTCGCCCAGCACGGTCACCTTGCGCGCCAGTGCGGCTTCGGCAGCTGAGAAGCCAAAGGTGGGCATGTGGCGGCGTAAAAAAGGCCGGATGGCGTCCAGATACCAGTCGGACAGGCCGTTCTCGGATTGGGGGAGGAGCAGGTAGTGCTCGATGGGGTGATCGGAGGCGGTTTTCGAGGCCGGGACGGTGGGTGAATCAGCTTGGGCGCGAACCACCTGCCATTCACGGAAGGCTTGCGCCACGGGGCGGGGCTGCCCTTCTTCACCAAACCAGGCGCCGGCGCTATGAGGATCGTTATCGGGCGCGGATAGCAGCCAGAAAGCTGCCATCTGGACGGCGGAGGGCAGCGGGTCGAGCAGGTTTTCGGCATTCTGAGGATCGACGACTTCTTCGTCATGGAGAAGGCGGGCAATGGCCAGCGAGCTTTCAGCCTGCGCAGAGGGGTCGGCTGCCTGGAGTCCGCCGGCCTGGAGCAAAAAGGTGGGCAGAGGGCGCTGGAGGACGGCCTGAGAGATGGCCTGGTACCAGTCGGCGATGCGAAAACCGCGCTGGTCCTGGCTACCTTCGGGTGTGTTGTAGGGTTTGGCAGCGGGCCAGCGCTCGGGGCCGCCGGCGCCCCAATCCAAACCGCGACCGTTGTTCCAGGCGTAGGCCGCCAGCCCCAACTGTTCGAGGAGGTGTTCTTGCTTGCGGCGCTGGAGGGTTTTGAGGGTGGAGCGCAGAAAAGCGGTATCCCAATAATGCCCGCCAGGTTCAAGGGGCGGCAGAACCGGCTGCAGCCCGGCTGAGAGCGCCATTTGAGCAAAGATCAGGTAGCGGTCGAGGAAGCGCTCGACCAGGTCTTGTTGAGCCCAGGCAGAGGAAGGCCAGGCGCTGCGACTGTTGGGCTGGTCAAATAAGATGATCCGCCGCACGCCCCAGCGGGCATAAGCGTCGAAGATGGGGCGCAAGCCGGCTGGTTCGGGCAGCGGGTCGAGGGGCAGGCGCAGGTGAAGGAGCGGCTGGATTTTGGCTTTGGTGAGGGCGTTGAGAAAAACCTCGGGAATGGCGCACTCGGCGGTGGCCTGGAGCACCAGCCAGCCGGCGCCGATTTCTTGCAGCCGGGGCAGCCAGAATTGAATGTCAGCCTCACGATAGTGCAGGGTGTCGGGGAAATAATGCAGGCCAATCCGGTTGGGTGAAGCTTCCATTGTCATCAAGGCTCCTTTCATGATGAGAAGGGAGCAAGAGTCATGCCAGGTAAAGAGTAGTTTTAGGGTAAACGCATCTTATGTCAGACATTCTACGATTTTTGGAAA
>CAZMMI010000104.1:8075-12825 GCA_964567255.1 uncultured Anaerolinea sp. | reverse complement strand
GAGCGGCTGCGCGCCGAGCTGATCAGCCTGTCACCAAGCGCCGCGGCTTGATCGCGCCGATTCCTTGCCCACGCCCCCGTCTCGGGGTATAATACGCATACACGCGCCTGTAGTGAAGTGGACATCACGCCACCCTCCGGAGGTGGAAGCCCGAGTTCGAGTCCCGGCAGGCGCGCCACACAAACCCTGGTAACCCCAGGGTTTTCTTTATACAATCTATACACCTTTCTAATTTCTCTCTTATATTCTTCAGGTAAAGTTAATTCAAGTAAATAAGAAGTGTAACTGCTCACCGGTGATCTGATTAACACCAGTGCAGCAGTACCTGAAAAGTGTTATTGTTAACGAAGGAGTGAATGTCAATGGACGGATTTTTTGCCGGTTACGGCCTTTACCTCTTGTTCAGCTTGCCCGCGCTGCTGCTGGGATTTTGGGCCCAGTTCCGCGTTCAGGGCAGCATCAAGAAGTACTCGCGTGTCGCCAATATGAGCGGCATGAAAGGTGCTGAAGTGGCCCGGCGCATTCTGGACTACAACGGTCTGCACGATGTAGAAGTTGAACCCGTGCAGGGCTTCCTCAGTGATCATTACGACCCTGCCAAGCGCGTCCTGCGCTTGAGCCGCGAGGTATATGCCTCCAACAGCGTTGCCGCCGCGGGCATTGCCGCCCACGAAGCCGGTCACGCCATTCAACATGCGCAAGGCTATATGCCCCTGACCATCCGCACCGCCATTGTTCCCGCCGTTCAAATTGGCTCCTGGCTTGGCCCGATCATCTTCCTGGCAGGCCTCTTGCTCCTGGGCAACACCGTAGCCTGGGTTGGCCTGGCGCTGTTCGGCGCCACCGCCGCCTTCGCCCTGGTCACCCTGCCCGTCGAGTTTGATGCCTCTCGCCGCGCCAAAGCTATCCTGGCCGACAGCGGCATGGTCTATGCCACCAACATGGGCGGGGTCAACAGCGTGCTCAATGCCGCCGCCCTCACTTACGTCGCCGCCGCCGTACAGGCCATCTCGACCCTTATGTACTACGCCTTCTTGCTCATGGGCAGAAGCGACGATTAACACCCAACTTATCCCTGTACTCCAAAAAAAACACACCGGGCGTGAAAGGCCTGGTGTGTTTTTTTGTATCGCTCACCCTTTTGTTGATTCAACACAACAGCGAGAACAGCGCGCCATAAGCACGGGCGGATGCCTACACTGACCCTTAACTAAATAAGGCAGATCTACTGCTTGATCTTTTACAAGTTCTCGCTATACTTTCATATAATTGTCTATACAACATACTAACTTAAGGAAAAGCACCATGGATTCGACGAGCAACTCTTCTGCGCCCCGCCCATTCTCGCTGGGACTGTATCTATTGATCGTGTTTGGGTTCTCCTGGCCGTTTCTGATCGTCAGCGCCATCTGGGCCAACACCTTCGCCACCTCGATGATCCTGAACGGAATCGCGATGGTGATGGTCACCGTAGCAACCTACATCGCCGGGCGGTTTGTCTTTCGCGATGGTTTTGCCGGCGCCGGCTGGCGCTGGGGAAACTGGAAGCAGCACCTGATCGTGATCGGGCTGGTAGCGCTGTTATTTATCTTTCCCACGCTGGTGCGCGCGTTCACGGGCAGAATCGCCCCGGGCGATGTAGATAACTCCAAGTGGATCTTGCTGGCAGTGCTCCCGCTGGTCATTCTGATCCCCGGTTTCGGCGAGGAGTTTGGCTGGCGCGGCTACATGCTGCCCCGTATCGCCCGCCGTACAAGCGCGCGCAAGGCTGTGACCATCCACGCCATCATCTGGTGGGCTTGGCACCTGCCGGCCATTATCATCCCGGCAGTGCGGTCTGGCATTGCGTCCGCGGCTGATACAGGAATTCCGGTGTGGCTTTCGGCCCTTGTTGTGGCCATCACGATGCTGCTCGCTTCCGCAATCCCTGCCATCCTCCACGCGGTTGTCTTTGCCTACATCTGGGCGCGCAGCCGCAGCCTGGCGGTCGCCACGGTGTACCACGCTGCCTATGACGGCGTGCGCGATTCGCTTTCGCAGATCCTGGGCCTGCCGGCTGGGGTCACCATGTGGTCCAGTCTTGTGATCTCAGTGCTGGGCATCATCTTCCTGTGGAAGGGCGATTGGAAAAATCTCACTGCACCCGACCCTGCCCCGCAGCCATCCTGGCTGGCCCCACAGCCTTCCAAAGATTAGGCGAAATCGATCGAATATCTGCGGGCCCATTCCGCCCGGCGTGCTTTTTCAACATCTTTCACCCTTTTTTCATACTTGTGACTATTTACACTAATCTATCATTTATGATAAAGTAAATACGATTTCTGCTTGTCCTACCTTTTCAGGGTCTCCAGGAATGGGCATGGCAGGTCCCATGTTTGGGGTGAGAGAGCCGCCTTTCAATGGGCTGTATACCTATGTTGAAAAGGGCTGATTTTGAGGTAAAGCATGACAGATCGAGATATTCCAGATATTGTCGTCGGGCGCTTACCGCGCTACTTGCAGGCCCTGGAGCACATGCAGCTCAGTGGAGTTCACACAACCTCCTCCCAGGAACTGGGCGAAATTGTGGGCGTCTCGGCAGCACAGCTCCGCAAAGACCTCTCCCAGTATGGCGAATTTGGCAAACAGGGAAAGGGCTATTCCGTCCCCTACCTCGTTCATCAACTCCAGCAGATTCTCAAGGTGGATCGCGTCTGGCCCCTGGCTCTCGTCGGCGCGGGCAATCTGGGTCACGCCATCGCCAACTACCCAGGCTTTGGCCATCACGGATTCCGGGTCACCCTCATCTTCGATAATGACCCCGCCCATATCGGTACCCGCATCGGCCCGCTCACCGTTCAGGACTCGGCCCAATTGGTACCCGTCTTGCGCGAGAAAAAGATCAAAATCGCCATGCTCACCGTGCCTGTCCGCGCGGCCCAAGCTGTAACCGATCAACTGGTCGAAGCCGGAGTGCGTGCCATCCTCAACTACGCGTCCATCACCCTCAGCGTCCCAGACCATGTCCACGTGCAATACATTGACCCCATCGTATACCTGCAGCGCATGACCTATTACCTGGACTGACCCATTTCTCCCATCAAAAACAGTCCCGGCGAACGCTACGCGTTCGCCGGGACTGTTTTTGATAATTCTTATGTGGGCATCAAACTGCGCGCCAGCGCCGCGCGCATCCCCAGGGCTCGCGATGCTCCCTCGGCAGTGCATGTGGTCGGATTGTCTACCTGGTAAGCCGGGATACCCAGCGCCTTGGTCAAATACTTGTCGATACCCCGCATCAAGGCCACCCCGCCGCACAAGGCCACGCCTCGATCGATGATATCGGCGATCAATTCCGGCGGTGTGCGTTCCAAAACGCGCCGGGCGCAGTTCACCAACTCCTGGAGCGGTTCCTGCAGCGCGTCGACAATATCGTCAGAGGTCAACGCCACAGGTCGCGGTAAACCGGTCACCTGATCCTGGCCCTGAACTTCCATGGTCTGTTGAATTTCTTGCGGCACCGCCGCGCCGATTTTGATTTTCAATTGCTCTGCCGTCGGCTGGCCAATAATCACGCCGTATTTCTTGCGCACGTAATCGGTAATGGCGTCGTCCATGCGCAGGCCGCCGGTGCGCAGCGTCTCAGCGCGGACGATATCGTTCATGGCCAGCACCGCCGCCTGGAAGGTACCCCCGCCCAACAGCAGGATCATATTGCCCGACGGGGTCATAATCGGCAGATCCACGCCTAAAGCAGCAGCCAGTGGCTGGGGAATGATATACACCTCGCGTGGCCCGGCTCCCAACCCGGCCTCATGCACCGCGCGACTTTCCACGCTGGTAATTCCATACGGCGCGGTCAGCATGATCCGCGGTGGGAACAGCATCATGGCTCCAGCCACGTTGCGCACCGTGCGTTTGAGCAGCTTCTCGGTAATCTCGTATTCGGCAATCACGCCATTGCGCAGCGGGCGAACCACTTCCAGCGTGTCAGATACGCGTCCATACATATCGCGGGCAGCTTTGCCCGTTTCTACAATTTTCTGTTCATTTACAACAATCGCCACCACGGTCGGTTCTTCGACCAACACCTGGTTGCCTTCGACGACCACCGTATTACATGTCCCCAGGTCGATTCCTAACTCTCGGGTAAATAATGAAGGCATCGGTCACAAATCCCTTTCTAAAAGTATGTCTGAATTGTATCAGTTTTCACGAAAAAAAGTGCCCATGACAGATTACATTTTATTAAGGTTTAAGATCACCCAAATCCAAGGCGATTTATTGGGAATCGGCCTGATGAAACCCGGCCACTGCAACTTCCGTTGAACCTGAAAGGCATCCTGTAGTGGCGAGGCGAGATTCGGCAAGTGAATCAACGCAGTTCTCATAGCCTCGCCGTTTTATGGGATAAAGGCACCCCTTCATTGCAGCATTCACCCCCTGCTCCAGATATTTCTGCGAAGCGGTGGAATGCCACTTAGCTAAAGTCGCCATCAGTAAACAAATTCGCCGCCAAAACTGATTGGCGGCGAATTTGTATGATTGAAAAATTATCGTCCGCGCTTGTAGCGGCGTGCCGCGTCGATACGCAAATTGGAGCGCTTTAGCGCTGCTTGAATCTTCAGATAACTGTCCGTATCCTTGCCGGCGCCGGCCTTCAATGCCTGCTCGGCGCGCATACGCGCCTCTTCGGCCCGTTGGATGTTGATCTCGTTAATGTTCTCCGCCGCATCGGCCAGCACGGTCACCTGGTCAGGCTGCACTTCCG
>CAZMMI010000104.1:0-7975 GCA_964567255.1 uncultured Anaerolinea sp. | reverse complement strand
TTAATGTTCTCCGCCGCATCGGCCAGCACGGTCACCTGGTCAGGCTGCACTTCCGCCACCCCGCCAGCAACGGTAAAGACGCTTTCCTGGCTGCCTTCGCGAACCCGGATGATGCCGTACTGCAACACCGTCAGCAGCGGGGTATGGTGCGGGAGAATACCCATCACCCCATCCCCACCCGGCAGGATGACCATATCGGCGTCGCCTTGATAGACGATCCGGTCTTGCGAGACAATCTCACAGCGGATAGGCATCTGCGGCTCCTTCTCCTAGCTATTCAACTCTTTCGCCCGCGCCACAGCCTCGTCGATCGTACCGACCAGGTAGAAAGCTTGCTCGGGCAAATCGTCATGCTTGCCATCCAGAATCTCGCGGAAACCACGCACTGTCTCGCGCAGCGGCACATAAACACCCGGAACTCCGTTGAACTGGGCCGCCACGAACATGGGCTGCGAGAAGAAGCGTTCCACCTTGCGGGCCCGTGATACGATCAACTTGTCGTCCTCGCTCAGCTCGTCAAAGCCCAGAATGGCGATAATATCTTGCAGGTCCTTGTAGCGCTGCAACAGGCGCTGCGCCTCGCGTGCCGTGCGGTAGTGCTCATCGCCAACAATGTTGGGGTCCAAAATGCGCGAAGTAGATACCAGGGGGTCGATGGCCGGGTAAATACCCTTTTCTACGATGGCCCGGTCCAACGCCAGAGTCGCATCCAGGTGGGTGAAGGTCGCCACCGGGGCGGGATCGGAGTAATCGTCGGCGGGCACATACACCGCCTGCATCGAAGTGATCGAGCCTTGCTTGGTCGAGGTGATGCGCTCTTGCAACTCGCCCATCTCGGTCGCCAGGGTGGGCTGGTAGCCAACCGCCGAGGGCATGCGCCCCAGCAGCGCCGACACTTCCGACCCGGACATGGTGAAGCGGAAGATGTTATCAATGAACAGCAGCACGTCCCGGCCTTGATCGCGGAAATACTCCGCCATCGACAACCCGGTCAAGGCTACGCGCAAGCGCACGCCCGAGGGCTCGTTCATCTGGCCAAACACCATCACAGTGTCCTTCATGACGCCCGACTCGATCATTTCGCGGTACAACTGCGTGCCCTCGCGAGTGCGCTCGCCCACCCCGGCGAACACAGAGTTGCCCTTGTGCACCGCCGCAATCGAGCGAATCAATTCCATCAGGATGACGGTCTTTCCGGTGCCTGCTCCGCCAAAGATGCCGGTTTTACCGCCCTTGGTAAAGGGGGCGATCAGGTCGATGACCTTCAAGCCGGTTTCGAACACCTCGGTGCGCGTGGACTGCTCTTCAAACAAAGGCGCAGGCCGGTGAATAGGATAATTCAGATCGCTGGTCACAGGCCCGGCGTTGTCGATCGGCTGCCCCAAAACGTTAAAAATTCGTCCCAAGGTGGCAAGACCAACCGGCACGCTGATGGGCGCGCCCGTACGCGCCGCAGGAACGCCGCGCTGCAATCCATCCGTCGAGTCCATTGCTACGCAGCGCACCCAGTTGTCACCCAAAAACTTCTGCACTTCCAGCACCAACGGATGCGCATTCTCACGCTCAACCGTGACTGCTTCATAAATCTCTGGCATATCATCGGCAGGGAAGGAAACATCCACAACACCTCCCTGGATTTGAACGATCCGACCCATTGCTTCTTGCTGCATGCCCACCTCCAAGTTAATCCTGCGCCAGGGCGTTGGCGCCGCCGGCAATATCCAACATATCACTGGTAATCATCGATTGGCGCAGCTTGTTATACTCAAGCTGCAAGGATCCCACCAGATCCTTCACGTTATCGGTTGCATTGCGCATCGCCACCATTCGGGCCGCATGTTCACTGGCCTGAGACGAAAGAATGGCCTGGTAAATCTGTAGCGCCGTAAAGCGCGGGACAATTTCCGACAAAAGTTCATCCTGATCAGGCTCATAAGTGAACACGGATTTTGTGGCGTGGGTCGTTGCCGGATCGTGATCATCTCCATAAGTCACCCGCAGCGGAAGCAGTTGGCTGATTTCCGGGGTCTGTTTCACCATGTTAATAAACCGGGTGGATGCCACATAGACCGCATCGAATTTATCTGCCAGAAAATCGTCAACCGCCAGCCTGCCAATCGCGGAAACATCATTGAACGCCAGCGGGGTAGGCAGGTTGCTGAAATCAGCAATCACATCTTTCCGCCGCCGGATCAACAAGTCGCGGCCTTTCCGGCCTACTGCAACATAGGAGACAGGATATTCGAACTCGCGGAAATATTCCAGCGTTTCCCGCAAGATATTGACATTGTACGACCCGGCCAACCCCCGGTCGCTGCTGATCATCACCACCAGCACGCGCCCATCCATTTTGCGTTCAGCCAGCAACGGGTGCAGGCTGTTGTGTCCTGGTTGGCGAGCCAGGTGCACCAGCACCTTCCATGCTTTTTCTGAATACGGCTGGGTGGCCTTATAAGACTGGACAGCCCGCCGCACCTTGCTGGCGCTAACGGTCTCCAGGGCTTTGGTCACCTGAGCCAGGTTCTTGATGCTCCGGATGCGGAGCCGAAGTTCTCGCGTCGATGGCATCGGTACCCCGCTTAGGCCGTCAACCAGGTCGCGTTATAAGCCTGAACCGCTTCACGCAGTTTGACTTCCACATCCTCTAGAATGCGTTTGTTCTCAAGAATGCTCTTGCCGACTTCTGGGTGGCTGGTTTCCATATAGCGAATAAATCCTTGCTCCCAGGCCCGCATCTTCTCCAGCGGGATCTGGTCGGTAAAGCCGTTCGTTCCGGCAAACAACGCCATCACTTCGTTTTCCAAAGACACAGGCTCGTATTGAGCTTGCTTGAGCATCTCCTGCAAATGCTGCCCGCGCACCAACTGCGTCTGGGTGGCTTTATCCAGGCTGTCGCTGAACTGCGCAAAAGCCGCCAGGGCGCGGTAGGAGGCCATATCCAGGCGCAAGCGCCCGGCCACCTGGCGGATGGCCTTGGTTTGAGCCGAGCCGCCCACGCGCGAAACCGAAATGCCCACGTTGATCGCCGGGCGGATACCCGCGTTGAACAGGTCGGACTCGAGGTAGATCTGCCCGTCGGTGATCGAAATCACGTTGGTCGGCACATAAGCCGACACATCGCCCAGCAGGGTCTCGATGATCGGCAGAGCCGTCAGCGAACCGCCGCTGCCCTGCACCTTGACCACCTTGCAGTTCTCCGGCGATGCCATCCGCTTCAGCGCCTCTTCGGCATGATGTTTCGAGATTGGGCCATCGTATACCTGTCCGTCAACACTCTCGCCGGCCAAAGCCGTCTCGCCCGAGAAATTTGCCGGGACAATCACATACTTGTCGGCCAGTCGCACGGCGCGTTCCAGAAGACGCGAGTGCAAGTAAAACAAGTCACCCGGATACGCCTCACGACCCGGCGGGCGCCGCAGAAGCAGGGATACCTGCCGGTAAGCCCAGGCGTGCTTGCTCAAATCGTCATAAACCACCAGGGCATCCTTGCCCTGCTCCATAAACTCCTCGCCAATGGCGCAGCCCGAGTACGGCACAATATACTGCATAGCCGCCGTCTCATCCGCCGCCGCCATCACCACCACGGTGTGCTCCATCGCCCCGTAGCGTTCAAGCAAGGCAACCGTGCGCGCCACAGTCGATTTCTTCTGACCAATGGCGACGTAGACACAGATAATGCCTTTGCCTTTTTGATTGATGATCGTATCAATAGCGATGGCCGATTTGCCCGTCTGGCGGTCGCCAATGATCAGCTCGCGTTGCCCACGGCCAATGGGGATCATCGCATCGATGGCTTTCAAGCCCGTTTGTACGGGCGTATCCACGTCCTGGCGGGCAATCACGCCGGCCGCAATGCGCTCGATCGGACGATAAGCGCTGAAGTCCAAAGCGCCCTTGCCGTCCACCGGCTCGCCCAGCGCATTCACCACCCGGCCAATCAAGCCGTTGCCAACCGGCACCGAGGCAATGCGCCCGGTGGAGTGCACCAGCATGCCTTCCCGAACCGACGTGTAATCACCCAGGATGATGATACCTACCGATTCGCGTTCCAGGCTGAAGGCAATCCCCATGACCCCATTCTCAAACTCAACCAGTTCTTGCGAGCGCACTTTCGCCAATCCGTCCGCGCGAGCAATGCCATCACCCGCCTCGATTACCGTCCCAAGATCGCGTACTTCAAGCTCGGGTTGGTAAGTTTGGATTTTTTGTTGTAATTCACTGCTGAGCTTTTGAACCAGATCTGACATTGAACCTCCACGTGGCAATTCGGGCGCACCCACTAAATTTCCGATTGAACCGATTTGTGAACCTATCATACCTGAAAGGTATACAATTGTCCAGTTTCACCCTTCGCAAACCCTGTTTAAGAGAAAAACTGTAGCGCAATCCGCAATCTTTCTTCCACATCCGGCGGAGCATCACGCGGAATGGATTGCAGCGCCGCCTGCGCTTCCACCACGCTGTAGCCCAGACTGGTCAGCGCATCCAAAACAGCTTCATCTGTGTCGCTCACGCCGGCCACGGCTTCCAACCCGTCGCCCTTGATTTTGCCTTGCAGGTGCAGGAGAATCTTTTGAGCGTTGCGCTTGCCCACACCGGGCACCCGCGCAAACACATCCGCCTGCTCACTCAACACCGCCCGGCGAATGGCATCGGTAGACAGGGTCGAGAGGATAGCCAACCCAATGCGCGGCCCCACTCCGCTTACCCCCAGCAGGAGAATGAAGAACTCGCGCTCGGTTTCCACCTCAAAGCCATATAAGGCCAGCAAATCCTCGCGCACCACCAGATGGGTGTGCAGCGAGACATGCTCGCCAATGCGCGCCTTGGCCCGCGTCTGGGCCGTCACATGCACCTGCAACCCCACCCCGCCTACCATCACCACCAGCGTACCCTCGGTCAGGGCAGCCACTGGGCCTTGGACAATTGCGATCATGGTTTTCCTCCTGCGTCTCGCTGCTGGTTGAAAATTTCGTAGAGTGTCACCGCAGTCGCCACAGCCAGATTGAGCGAATCGCTCTTGCCCACCATCGGAATGCGCACCAGCGCATCGCACAAGGCCAGGTGGCGCTCCTGCAAGCCCTGCCGCTCGCTGCCCATCAGCAGCACCATCTCAAGTGGGTAGCGGTATTTGTGATAATCCATCTGCGCCGTCCCCGAAGTGCCCACCACGAGGGCGCCGCTGGATTGTTTCCAGGCGGCAAATTCTTCCAGGCTGCAGCGCACAATCTTCTGGTCAAACAGCGCTCCCATGCTTCCCCGCACCGCCGATGGGTCGTGAGGATCGGTGGATTGGTCCAGCAAAATAACCCCCTGCCCGCCCACCGAATCAGTAGTGCGCAAAATGGTGCCCAGATTGCCCGGGTCGGCCACCGAATCCAGCGCAACCCAGGGCTTTCCCGGCGCCACGCGAACCTCATCCAGGCTTGTCCAGCGCTGGCGCACGACGGCAGCAATTCCTTGCGGGCCGTCCTTGAGCGCCAATCGCTCGAACACCTCCCGGCTCACTTCCAGCAACTGCCCACCCTGCGCGCCGAACTCTTCCACCAACTTTTGCCCAAACTCACTGCGCAGCAGCTCTGCGGCAAACACCAATGTCTCCACCTCGGCGCCTGCTTCCAGCGCTTCGCCCACAATGCGCAGCCCTTCCAGGTAGAACAGGCCACTTTCCAGGCGGCCCTTCCGATCCTGCAAGCGCCGGATGGCCTTGACCCGCTCATTGCTTGTGCTGGTAATCATTCCGGCAA
Organism: uncultured Anaerolinea sp.; assembly: GCA_964567255.1. Classification (GTDB taxonomy): domain Bacteria; phylum Chloroflexota; class Anaerolineae; order Anaerolineales; family Anaerolineaceae; genus Anaerolinea. The sequence continues at coordinate 2,228 of CAZMMI010000104.1, read as the reverse complement.
CCCCCAACCACTCATCCGGGCGCTGTGCTGGTGACAGATCGCAATCGCCAATGCATCGGCGGCATCATCCGGTTTGGGCAGCTTGTCCATTTGCAGCAAGGCCTGCACCATCACCTGCACCTGGTGCTTGTCGGCTCCGCCGTAACCGCTGACCGCCTGCTTTACTTCCATCGGTGTGTATTCAGCCACCCGCATGTGATGCTGCGCCATCGCCAGCAAGATCACCCCCCGCGCCTGCCCCACCGAAATGGCTGTGGTTACATTGCGCCGGAAAAACAACTTCTCCACCGCCCCGCAATCGGGATGGTGGAGAAGGATGATCTCATTGAGACGATCGTAAAGCATTTGCAAACGTTCTTCCTGGGGCATGCCCGCGGGGGTCAGGATAGCGCCATACTCAACCAGAACCAGGTCGCCCTGTTCTGTCTCACGCACCAGACCATATCCCGTCGTAGCTGTGCCGGGATCAATCCCCAGGACCAGCATACCTGGTTAGTCTTCCGCGCTCTCCAAAGCAGCCATCACTTCGTCGGAGAATTTCATCGTGTGATAAACGTTCTGCACGTCGTCCAATTCTTCCAACGAGTCGATGGTTCGCATGACCTGCATCGTCTGTTCCACAGACAATTCCATTTCATTGGTTGCGATCATGCGCAGTTCAGCTTCTTCAGGCGTGAATTTCGCCGCCCGCAGAGCATCCGTGAGGGTCTTGAAATTTTCGACCGGAGCAGTGATTTCAATTGATTCCTCATCCTGGCTCACGTCCTCGGCGCCGCCTTCCACAGCTACTTCGAACACCTTGTCGAAGTTCACCCCTGCGGCCGGAATCGAGAAGTAGGCCACACGGTTGAACTGCCAGGCCACCGATCCGGCCTCGCCCAGGTTCCCGCCAGAGCGGCTGAGCAGGTGCCGGACCTCGGCCACGGTGCGGTTCTTGTTTTCCGTGACGCATTCGATCATGATCGCCACGCCGTGCGGGCCGTAGCCCTCATAAAAAACCTGTTCAAACACAACGCCGTCTTTGGCCTCGCCGGTTCCGCGTTTGATAGCCCGCTCGATGTTGTCCTTAGGCATATTACTGCCCCGAGCTTTATCCACTGCCAAACGCAAGCGGAAGTTGGAGTCCGGGTCTCCGCCGCCTTCGCGCGCAGCCATCACCAATTCTCGGGTTATCCGAGTGAAGATCGCGCCGCGTTTTGCATCCGTTGCGCCTTTTTTGCGTTTAATCGTCGCCCATTTTGAGTGACCAGACATACTTACTAACTCCTCGTCAAAAGACTGGGTTGAAACCACACTTCGCCACAAATTATACCAGTATTTTCTGGTTCTCCAGGAGTTGCCTGGTAGTTCCCACATTTTTGGGTGTGCGGGTTCCGCAAGGCGCCGTCCTATTCGAGCCGAGGACTCCTTACAGGGCCCTTACAGCTTCCTGGTTGGTCTTCCATGAATACCAATTAATAACTACAATACAAACCGAAATATAACTTCGTTTCTACTAATAATCGACGAATCAGGAACAGAAATGCACAATTTTCGAAAAGTCATGCTAGCGGTTTTCATCGGGGTGGCCATCTTGCTCTCCAACCTCACCCCGGCACTTGCCGCCAGCACTGCTCCCGTCGCCACCCTCAATGAATTTGTGGCTACCCTGCCTGCCGGGTCTGCCAATCAGGTTACCGGCGTTTATGCCAGCGGCGTGTTTGCCCTGCCGGTGGTCCAACAGCCCGCCGGAGACGCCGGTTTTGTGTCCAGCCAGCCCGAAGTCCTCACCCAGTTCGCCCTGGCTTCCAGCTACGGCACCACCGGGATGCTAGCCCACAACACCCTCGCCGGTGCGCACTTCTCCGACCTGGAAGCCGGGCAGTTTTTGACCGTCGTGTACGGCGATGGTCGCACAGCTTTCTTCCAGATCACCGCGGTAGAGCGCTACCAGGCCTTGCAACCCACCAGCCCCTACTCCGATTTTGTCGACACCGCCACGCAAAGCAAACTCTCCGCCACCGATCTGTTCAACCACGTCTACAACGGTGACGGACAACTGGTACTGCAAACCTGCATCGAAGCCAACGGCAACGCCTCGTGGGGCCGCCTGTTCATCATCGCCGAGCCCGCCGACCTCGAGTTCCTCTCTATCGTCCAGGACACCTTCTTCGCCGCCTCATTCACCAGCCTCGGCCTGGCGCAAGAATAATCTTCTCATATTCCAAAATCAAACACAGCCCGGACGC
>CAZMMI010000103.1:0-12861 GCA_964567255.1 uncultured Anaerolinea sp. | reverse complement strand
TCAGAGCCGCCCCCAAGCCATAGAAAACCCGGAACCCAACACCTATCATCACGCAGACTACCACCAACGCCGCCCAACTCAAACTCATCGTTAGCAGTCCGATCCCAATCGCTACCAATCCGACACTCGATACGACGAATATCTTTCGAACCTTCAACCTATCAGACAGCACACCAACCAGCAGCAAAACCGGAACACCAAATAAGGTTTGCAGTACACCTATGTTAGATATACCCTCTTTGACAGCGTGTCCTACAAATAGAGACTCGTACCCAACAATATACTGAACGTACATGTAGAGAAAGGAACCACTACCCAAAGTATATCCGGTCCATATCAGCAACCAGGCGATCCAGGCCTTGGCGAAAACCGGCTGCCTCTTGGGATTAAACCAAAACGACGCCAGGTAGGTTTTCCATTCAAACACCGGCAACTCTTCTTTGCGTACCGGAGTTTCCTGGTAATAGAGCACAAACGCAGCGTTCATTATTAATAACAGGCCTATTACCGGAAAGTAGCCTGCGCGGAAATCCTCCACCCTGCCCAGAAAGTACGTTCCTCCTAACAGAAACACTGGTGATGTCAATCCAAGGATCGACTGGGTTGTTCCGCGCTGGTTGACGGGAATGCGGTCTGGCTGGACAGCAGCGTGGGCGGCAAACAGAACATTTCCGAAGAACTGGACAACAAACCAGCCTACAGCCAACCAAAAGATAGTATGGCTATACGCCAACAGTGTAAGCCCTCCGGCAGTGGCCAGCGAGCCAACCACAATCCACGGTCTTCGTCGACCGTAACGAGAAAGCGTCCTGTCGCTCAACGCCCCGCCGATTGGGTTGCCGAGAAATGCGCCTGTTGCGCCTAACCCCAGCACAAAAGCCAGGTTGTTCGCAGAATTAGCCACATCCACTGCAATCACTTGAGCAGGGATGAGAATACTCAAAATCGGCATAACTGCCAAAATCGCGCTGGCGTTGGCCAAACCATATAGTACGAGGAAACCCAGTCCGACCTTTTCGGACGGATCTTGTTGGGATGAAACCATGATGAATTTCGACGTTGCCGGGTTTTCGGTACTAGACAAATAATGAGGACATTGTTAGCCGGGAGAGCATCATCTTCATTTCTTCATCCGCCGGGCCGGCCTCAAACCGATCCGCTGCCGAAAGTACCTTTGGCAAAACATGAATATCTCCCACCGTGTTCAGGAACAAATCCGAGTGTCCTAAAATCCATTGCACCGCCAGATCGATGTCCGATTGCTCTTCCAACGGTTCATACCATGTTGCATGGGTTTGCTGCCGGTCACCCCAAGGCGCGCGAGTGATCGATTTGATCGTCTGCACAGCTACTTGATGTTTGGCGCAGTAATCTGTCAGAGCTTTGAAATCCGCTTTGTATTGCGCATTCTGTTCAAGGACATAATTGAGCGGCAGCAGCACCGAATCAAAATCAAACCGTTGTAGAGCTTTCAAGTGCATGGCTGCCACGGTCAGCCCATGCCCGGTTACCCCAATGAAACGCACCAGACCCTGCGCCCGGGCTTCGATCAACGCCTCCAAAGCGCCACCCGGGCCTAAAGCAGTTTCCCACTCCTGGGGTTCCACCAGGTTGTGTAATTGGATCAAGTCTACCCGATCCACATGCAAGCGCTCCAAAGATCGATGGAATTCGTCACGCGCCCCGGTATATGTTCGTTCGCCGGTTTTGGTTGCCAGAAACGAGTAAGGTTTGCCATGTCGAGAAATCCACGACCCAATTCGCAATTCTGACTCGCCATAGCTGGCGGCAGTGTCGTAATGATTCACGCCGTAGGAATGAAGCAATTCTATCGTTGCATCAGCTTCGGCCTGAGTGACAGATGAGAGTGCGGCGGCGCCAAAAAGCGTCCGCGTGCTCTTGTGTCCAGTTCGTCCAAACACAGCTTGTCCGATCATCGTTGCCTCCACATGCGATTTGCCTTCAGGTTATTGGCGATCACTGAACGCGAAGCCAATTTGGCGGATTAAGGTTAAGTATATCAGCTTATTCGAGAACGAACGATCTCCATAAACCGGCTCTTTGGGATTCACCGTGGTTCCGCATTTTGGGGTGCAATGGCGGCTTCGCCGCCATTGCACCCCAAAATGCGGGTCTCACCACGCCAATTACCAATGAACCCATAAATCATAATTACTCACACTAATATTGAACGGTTCCCCATCTCTGGTGAGTAGACACCATAAACTGGTATAATTTTTTAGTAGTTGGGTAGAGGTTGTTCCAACGCCCAAAATACGACACTTTACTTTTACGGAGAGAAACAAATGTTGTTCTCTTGGTTTTCCGAACTAAACCCAATTCTCCAGGCCCTATTGGCCACTTTGTTTACCTGGTTTGTTACTGCATTGGGCGCTTCTTTGGTCTTTGGCTTTAAATCCATCAACCGGCGAGTTCTTGACGCAATGCTCGGTTTCGCGGCAGGCGTCATGATTGCCGCCAGTTACTGGTCGCTATTAGCTCCGGCTATAGAAATGGCCGAAGAAGGGCCGCTGCCCGCCTGGTTTCCAGCCGCGGTCGGTTTTCTCCTCGGCGGAGCATTCCTCTGGGGTGTTGACAAAGTCCTCCCCCACCTTCATCTTGGCCTGCCCCTCGAAGAAGCTGAAGGCGTCAAAACACACTGGGCTCGCAGCATCCTCCTGGTACTGGCTATTACGCTCCATAATATTCCAGAAGGCCTGGCAGTTGGCGTTGCCTTTGGCGCCCTTGCTGCCGATTTGCCCTCCGCTTCTCTGGCCGGAGCGATCGCGCTGGCGGTCGGTATCGGCCTACAGAACTTTCCAGAAGGCGCCGCCGTCTCTATTCCACTCCGCCGCGAAGGCCTAAGTCGCTTCAAGAGCTTCCTGTACGGTCAGGCATCAGGTATCGTTGAACCCATCTCAGGCGTTCTAGGCGCTTTAGCAGTCATTTTCATTCGCCCCATTCTGCCGTACGCACTGGCCTTTGCGGCAGGGGCTATGATCTATGTCGTGGTAGAAGAACTCATTCCTGAGGCACAAATGGACAAGCACGACACGCACACGGCTACCATCGGCGTCATGTTGGGATTTGCAGTCATGATGTTCCTTGATGTTGCTCTGGGCTAATGAGTTCCAGATAGAATTAGCGTAGGTAAAAATGCCTTAGAGGTTTTGTGCGGCTTTGCCGCACAAAACCCTAAGACGAGACCTGCCACGGCAACTTTCGGAGAACCCTAACCAGGAGCTACTCAATGTCTGATCAACAAGTCATTTTTTCCATGTCGCGTGTAAATCGCGTCTTTCCACCAAACAATCGCCAGGTGATCAAGGACATTTCTCTCGGTTTTTATTACGGCGCGAAAATTGGCGTTCTCGGGTTGAACGGCGCGGGCAAGAGTACGTTACTAAGGATTATCGCCGGGAAAGACAATCAATACACCGGCCAGGTCGCCTTTGCCAAAGGATATTCTGTAGGCATGCTCGATCAAGAACCCGAACTGGACCCCAATAAAACCGTCAAAGAAGTGGTTGAGGAAGCCGTCCAACCTATCGTTGACTTGATGAAAGAATATGAGGCCATAGGGGAAAAGTTCGCTGACCCTGACGCCGATTACGATGCGTTAATCGAAACCCAATCTCGCCTGCAAGAAAAGATCGATCACCTGGATGGCTGGACTCTCGACAATCGCCTGGAAGTGGCTATGGACGCCCTGCGTTGCCCGAGCGGCGACACACCGATCAGAGTCCTCTCCGGAGGTGAGCGCCGCCGGGTGGCCTTGTGCCGCCTTCTCTTGACGGAACCAGACATTCTTCTGCTGGACGAACCCACCAACCATCTGGACGCCGAGTCTGTCGCCTGGTTGGAACATCATCTTCGTGAATACAAGGGGACAGTCATTGCGGTTACCCATGATCGCTACTTCCTCGATAATGTTGCTGGTTGGATCCTGGAGCTCGATCGTGGCTACGGCATCCCCTGGAAGGGCAATTACACGTCATGGCTTGAACAAAAACAGACTCGCCTCAGCCAGGAAGAGAAGAGCGAGTCCAAACGCCAGCGCACGCTTCAACGCGAACTGGATTGGATCCGTATGTCGCCCAAAGCCCGGCAATCCAAAGGCAAAGCGCGTGTAACTGCTTATGAGAAACTACTCAGCCAGGAAGTGGAAAGTTATCGCGACGAGCAAGAAATTTTTGTTCCACCTGGCCCCCGTCTAGGAGATATCGTGTTTCAGTTCGACCACGTATCAAAGGCCTATGGCGACCGCTTGCTTATCGACGATCTCGATTTGAGCATCCCCCCGGGCAGCATCGTCGGCGTCATTGGCCCAAACGGCGCAGGCAAAACCACCCTCCTCAGAATGATCACGGGGCAAGAAAAGCCCGACAGTGGCTCCATCACCATTGGAGAAACCGTCAAGCTGGCTTATGTTGACCAATCTCGAGACACACTTTCGAGTGAGAACTCCGTCTGGCAGGAAATCACTGAGGGCGAAGAAACTCTCACGCTTGGCGATCGAAAGAAGAACTCGCGTGCTTACGTTTCTTCTTTCAACTTCCTGGGACCTGACCAGCAAAAGTTGGTTGGTACTCTTTCGGGTGGAGAACGCAACCGGGTTCACCTGGCAAAAATTCTGAAAGCCGGGGCTAATGTCCTCTTGTTGGATGAGCCAACCAACGACCTGGATGTGAATACTCTCCGGGCTTTGGAAGAAGCCCTGGATACCTTCGCGGGAAGCGCAATCGTTGTCTCCCATGATCGTTGGTTCCTTGATCGGATTTGCACCCATATTCTGGCCTTTGAAGGTGACAGCCAGGTATTCTTCTCCACTGGCAACTGGTCTGATTATGAAACGGATCGGCGAAGGCGTTTAGGAATTACGGCGGATACGCCTCATCGCATCAAATACCGCAATATCAGTCATTGAGCACCCAGGTTGCTGCTAAATGAACGATTTCAGGGGAAAGAATACTCCTGCCACCACCCGCTCCCTTCATTGGCCGGCGCGAACCTGGCAAATTTGGAGTCTTCCTTTCGTCCTGTTTTTGCTCATACCTTTAGCCGCCATCGTTCTGCGCATTTCCCCGGCTGATTTTTGGAGCAACCTTAACCGCGCCCAAGTTTTCCAGGCTGTCAGTCTTAGCCTGGTCACTTCTCTGGTTACCGTTTTCGTCAGCGCCCTTTTTGGCACTCCCGTGGCTTACCTTATCGGCCATCGCCACTATCGCCTTGCCCGCTGGATCGATATCCTGGTCGACCTGCCCACCGTGCTTCCGCCGGCAGTCGCCGGTGTGGCGCTTTTGATGGCTTTCGGTCGTCGAGGGCTGCTTGGAGGAGCGCTCTCTGATCTCGGCCTAAGCATCCCATTCACCACCCTGGCTGTCATCCTGGCGCAAACTTTTATTGCCGCGCCGCTATTCATCAAATCCGCAGCCCTGGGCTTCGCCGAGGTTGATTGCGAGTTGCGCAAAGCCGCCGCCCTCGATGGAGCCAATCGCTGGCAGACATTTCGTTATATCATGGTTCCAATAGCAAGTCGGGCACTGCTCAGCGGCGCCGTCATGACCTGGGCTCGCGCGTTGGGTGAATTCGGCGCAACAATCATTTTTGCCGGGAACTTTCCCGGTCGAACTCAAACCATGCCGTTGGCAATCTACCTGGGCTTTGAACTGGACTTACAGGTAGCATTGACCCTATCGGTTATTTTGATTGCTCTGTCGTTTCTCACGATTGTTCTGGTGAAAAGCTGGTTGAACAATCATCTCCACGAAAGTAGTCTCGAGGTTGACTGATCCCCAATATCTCGTTTACTGGGTGCCGCCAATTGGTATGGCGCACGCTTAGAACGGGTATCGTTGAAAAGGCCGCCAGACCTCATATCGCATGCCAGCACTCTCTGCGCTCTGCTGTAAAAATTCCAGACTCCCAGGGATATCATCCACCCACTTCGGAAAGAGTTGGGGTGGGTCACTCAGTGGGCGGGTGAAATCATCAAAGTGAATGGGGACCACCCTTTTCGCGCCTACAGCGATTGCCGTCTCATGAAAGAATTCATCCTTGTATGATGCAGGAGCTCGCCCAAGACCAGCAGCCGCCAGCAGCACAGTATGGGCCCGTACGCCTTCCAGGCCGCCCGAAATGTAACCAGCGCTGTCCTGCACCAGGATCGATCCTTCTGGATGCTCGACCAGGATGCTATAGCACTTCCCATCGCGATATTCTGATATGTGCGCCGGTGGGATTAACGGCTTGCGAATCTCCCCACGAGCCAGGTAGGTACGGTTGTGCATTGAAAGAAAAAATGTCACTCGGAAATGACCATACGACAGCACTTCTCGTTCTCGAACGACCATCATCTCCTCATTCGCCAGTCCGCAGCCCCGCCCAATGTTAAGTGTTGACTCGGACCCGATTAGTACAGCCCCAGTTTGGCGAACGATCTCGGGAGCATCGAGAGCATGGTCGTAATGCGAATGACCCACCAACACTGCTGCCAACCTTGAGATCCTTGCCCGGTTGAGCCCCTCCTTGATTGCAACGACATCGGGAGAAACCCTGGTAAACCCGGCTTTAAGCAAACTTGGCCGGCTAAAAAAGCCATCGATCAGTAAATCGGTTTGCCCATCCGAAAGATGAACCGAAGCTACGCCCAGAAATGCCGCTGTCAATCCCATCCTGCCTCCTGCAAATCGTTTGCCAATCATACCACGGGTCAAAACGCTGTGCCTGGCTGGCATTTGGCCTAGCTTGGTGCTAAAATTTTCTCACACCCCTTTCCCCAAACTCGGAGGTTCAATGTCAACAAACGAACGCACCCAACTGCTTGAGCTTTATAAAGACTTGCGCGTTGCCGATGTCCGCGACGGTATGGATTGGAACATGATGCACGCCTATGGCTCCATGAGCATCGATATTCGCCCTCTCTGGCGAACACACGCGGTCGGCATCGCGAAAACGGCTCGATACCTCCCCTTTGTGGGTCCTGTGCCTCACAAAACTCCGGAGGAATACACTGAGTGGCAGGGCTGGTATTACAACAACGTCTGCACCTATCCATGGATGAAAGAGTTGGAGCCTGGTGATTTCATCGTTATCGATCAAAGCTCGGTCAACGTGGGCCTGTGTGGTTCCAATAATACCCTCGAAGCTCAAAAGCAAGGAGTGCGAGGCTTCGTCTCCAATGGTGGTGTCCGCGATACCGACGAGGTCATCCTCCAACAAATCCCATTTTGGTCCAAGTTTTGCTCTCATGGCATGGTCCAGGGTCGTGTCCAGTACGATGCGCACAACATTCCAGTAGCAGTTGGCGGAGTAACGATCTTCCCTGGCGACATAGTCGTGGCCGATGGTGATGGAGTGATCGTCGTTCCACGCAAGATTGCTTTCGAAGTCGCAGAATATGCCCACCAGGAACTGCGCAACGATAAAGCTTCACGCCGCCGGATGTATGAAGAAATGGGCCGCGATTTGGACGAGTCCGTAAGCTAGGCCAAAATGAAGCCTTCCATTATCGTCATCGGCAGTTCCAATGTAGACCTGATCATGCAGGTGCCTCACCTCCCCAGGCCTGGTGAGACGGTAACCGGTGGTAGTTTTAGCCAGGTTTTCGGGGGCAAGGGCGCTAACCAGGCTCTTGCAGCAGCCCTGGCTGGTGGAAATGTAACCTTTGTCACCTGTGTCGGCAGCGATACCTACGGATCATCCATTCACGCCAATCTGGCCAGGGCGGGCATTCGCCCCGACTGCATCTTCACAGAGCAAGACGTTGCCAGCGGCACAGCCATCATACTTGTCAGCGCAGAAGGCGAAAATTGCATTGGCATTGCCCCCGGTGCAAATTATCAAATGTCCTCTCGCCATATCGACCAGGCTGAGGAGTTGATCCAGGCTGCCGATCTTGTGGTGCTCCAGTATGAAATTCCTTCAGACACCCTCTACTACGCGATCGAACGAGCCGCCCAGTCTGGAAAAAGAATCATGTTCAACCTGGCCCCTGCGCTCCCCTTTCGCGAAGATTTCCTCTCCAGGCTGGATTACTTGCTGGTAAACGAACACGAAGCCGAATCCCTGGTCAACTTCCCCTTAGATTCGCCCGCTCAAGTAGAGCGCGCTGCTGCCGAACTTCTAACCAAAGGTCCTCGGACAGTTATTACTCTGGGGCCTGCTGGTGCTTATGTAGCCACCCAACAGGAAACGAGCCTTGTACCGGCTTTCCCGGTGACAGCCATAGACACCACTGCTGCCGGTGACGTTTTTGCCGGAAGTCTGGCGGTCGCTTTAGTGGAGGGCCGATCCTTGCTAGATGGAGTTCGCTTTGCCTCTGCCGCCGCGGCAATCGCTGTCACCCGCCTGGGCGCACAGACCTCCATTCCATCGAGAGCCGAAATCGAGGCATTCCTGGCTGACCTCCAGTAACAAATCGCCGATCTTTGTGGATACACGCAAAGATCGGCGAGCTTTTCCTTCAAGCAACAGTGGCGGGAATACTACACTGGCTCCACAGTCATTTCGTCCGCTAACAAATGGCCGACCTCCACTACCCAGCCTGCGCCACCAGCCGCAAAATCGCTGTCCGCAGCTTCCAGCAAGCTACCATCCACCCTTCCTCGGATCTTGCTGCCCTGCACATCAATCTCCAATTCCACGGGCTTCCAAACCTCGTAGCTATAATCCATTTCCGCCAATGAAATTTCTAAGTCATTCAGCACTTTCACCAGCTTCGCCTTGCCGGAATCGGTTAGCAGCAGCGCATAATACCTTCTCATTCCTTGTGCCCGCGCAGCGATTCCGCCAGCCTGAATCAGCGCGGGAGTGACGGTTGCCCGTACTCGATAATCTTGCCAGTCACGCGTTCCGATACTGAGCAAACCCCGCCCCGAGTTTTGAACCAACCGGAAAGCTGCTCCCCACTGCTCCCAACTTTCCACTCCATTCACCCATGCCTTCCGCCAGGCATTTGCCCGCGGGAATTCAGGCTCGACTAGCGGCTTGAAAAAGCGCGCCCGCGGAGCGCCGTCCCAGGTAAGAAAATCGAGAAAAACCTTCCCTCCCTCTGGGCTGCGCAATATTTCTAAACCTACCTCGGCTATAGGGCCACCTTGAGTATCCGGCACGACCCAACGAAGCTCTGCCGATGCACCCGGCTGAAAGATGTGCACCTCAGATCCCAGCGAAGCCAGACGGTCCTCACCGTTGTAAAAGCGCACGAACAAGCGCGCATCCACCGCGCACGGGTTGTCCCCGTCAGCCGTAACCCGAGCTTTGATCACCTGCCCCGAGTATAAAGTGGGCGAACCCACCAACTCGTAACCCGGCATCTGCATAGCCTCGGGCGCAAAGAAAGTGGGGGTGCTAACGCGCTGCGGCGAATCGATACCGGTAGGAGGGTATTGAATGCTCAGGCTGCGTGTCCCGTCGCCAGTACCGCAAAGCGCATTTTCCAAGATAACACTGCTAGCCTGTGCAGCCGCAAATCCTTGCCTGCTTCCGGGTAAGCTAAAATGGAATTTTGCGCCGTTTTTCGGTACGACCAGTTCCTCCCCGGCCATCCTCCGAGCAGCATTGACCAGCGCATAAGTCTCCGCAACGGCATCGGTGATACAGCGTCCCCCATCGGCGCTTGGCAAGTACAACCGATCCGCTACCGGATTGCGCCAATCAGGCCCGCCCTCAAAAGCTGCCAAACCGTTGCGGATGCCCAACAAGCAGCCCAGGTTCCCCGAGTTGCAATCTGTATCCCACCCAGAGGTGTTACAGATCATCAACGATTTTTGGAAATCCCCTTCACCATACAACAACCCCAGCACGATCAAAGCATGATTTGGCACGATGTGGCATCCGCCGCCATACCGGTGATATCCATACTTTGCCACAATCCGCTCGCGGGTCTTGCGCCAGGCCCCATCTTTCGCGTGCCAATTGCGGAGATCGCCAATCAGCCCGTGGATGACCGAATTGCCCGGTATCACTCGCATGGCTGTGTCCAGCAAGCGATCGATCTTGCTCTCCGTGAAGGCCAGCGCCTCCATAGCTGCCAAAGACTGCGCGCCATACAGCGCCTCGCCATCATGACTCACGCTCCCTGCCCGTCGGGCCAGCTCCGCGGCTCGCTCGGGGTCTCCCGGTGAAACCATCGCCCATCCATCGATAAATATTTGCGCGCCAATCTGCTCCGAGACGATAGGCCCATTGAGTGCTCGCGAACCACTCTGCGGCGCTTGGATTCCGTTCTTCAGGCGAATATACGCGGTGTGCTCGGTTGAATTTCCGACCCCACCCCACCACAAGATTGTCCGTTTTTCAATCAAGTAGTTCAGCCATGTCTCGCCGATTTGCCGCGGGGTGATCTCGGCAGGAAAGGCAGCATCTTCTAGAGAGCGAATGAAGGTGAACGTGCCTGATATGTCGTCGTCCGTGACCACCAGAGGCACACCACGTTGTTCGTGAACGTAATACCAAATCTCGCCCAACTCAGCCATAATCCGCTCGAAGGACCAGCCCTCGAACGGCCTGCCCAAATAAACGCCGATGATTTTGCCCAGCACACCCGCATAGACTCGCTCGACATAATCTGCCGGGATGGTCATCCTGTGTCTCCTAGCTTTTCAATGGAATCCACACCCTGAAGGCTTCCAACCCACGATTACCCCAGGCGTAATAAGGGATCGCCACGAGGGATATGGGTTTACCGCCCGGTCGGGCTTGATCCAACCGTTGATACAACGACTGTTCTCCATCCATAAGGACACCGCTAGCCTTGACGAAAACAGCTCCGCTGAGAATATCGGACCTCCATTCACTCTCCAGTACTGCACCCGGATCAATGGCTACGTCCAACAGGTTGGTTCCCGTCGGCTGGTCATGCGCCTCCAGACAGTACACCACCGGACCGCGTTGAATGGCAACACTCCCACGCACTGCATCCACCCGCCCACTGGCCGCCACCAGGAAAGGCTCCACCGGCAGTTGCAAGGTCACCACATCTCCCGCCTCCCATTTCCTACGCAACTCCCAATATCCAGCAGGTGTAAGCTTTGCATCCACCGTATGACCATTCACTTGAATGTTTCCGTTTTGAGCCCAACCCGGTTTGCGGAATGCCAGCGTCCAATCCAGACTTTCGCTTTCGATGATTTCCACCTTCACAACGCCATCCCAGGGATATCGGCTGGACATCTTCATCTTTCCTGTTTCGCAGCCAATTTCTGCTCCGCCATATAAGTGAATCTGGATCCCGTTTTGATCTACGGTAGCAAAATATTGATTGATAGACGCCAGTAAGCGGGTTACGTTCGGCGGGCAGCAAGCACACAAATACCATTCCGGCCGTCCGGTCATACCGCGTCCATCTACCTCGGTCGAGAAGCGTGCGAACCGCGCTTCCCGGATCATCAACTGGTTGACGTACAAAAAGTGCCGTCCATCCAGTGCATATCCGCTCAATATGCCGTTGTACAAAGCTCGTTCAATCTCATCGGCAAAGCGAGACTCGCCAGTAGCCAGCAACATACGCCAATTGAACATCAAGCTGGCAATCGTTGCGCAAGTCTCGCAATAACACTGATCGCTGGGCAGCTCATACGGATCGCCAAACGCTTCGCCCTGGTGCCGCGACCCCACCCCGCCGGTAATAAACATTTTCGCGCGGGTCACATCTTGCCATAATCGTTCCATCGCCGCCAACAACAGCGGATCTCCGCTCTCCAGGTAAACGTCGGTCGCGCCTGTCGCCAGGTACAACTGCCGCACCGCGTGCCCAACCGCTTCGGGAGCCTCGCGCACCGGCAGATGATCCTGATAATAATCTGATGCAGCCCAGCCTTGCTTGAGCTTTTTATACCCCCGGATATCGATGAAAAATTTCGCCAGATTCAGATAGCGAGTCTCACCGGTTTCTCTGAACAGCTCTACCAGGGCCATTTCCACCTCGGGGTGTCCGCAGGCCAGCTCGATCTTGCCCGGGCCAAAGGCAGAGTCGATGCAATCGGCAAAGCGACAAGCAACTTCAAGCAGCCGTCTGTCACCCAAAGCGCGGTTAAACGCCACTGCCGCCTGGAACAAATGACCCGCGCAATATAACTCATGCCAATCAGTGATGTTTGCCCAGCGTTTCTGTGGTTCTTTCAGTTGGATAAACGTATTCAAATACCCGTCCGACATCTGCGCAGCCTGGATTGCCGAGATAGCCTCTTCCACCATCCGCTGCAAATCCGGGTCGGATTGACGGGCCAACTCCCAAGCCATCCCCTCCAGCCATTTATACACATCCGAATCATTGAACAGGAGTCCCTCATGTGTCCCCTGCTCTAATCCGGCGGCAATCTTGAAATTCTTTATCCGACCTGTTGTTTCGCACATCCTGTACACATGCCGGAGGCTTACCTTACGGTTGAGGGCTTGCCGGTCTGCCCAAAATCCACCGCCAGTCAGGTGGATCGAATTGGCCGGCAATGTGCGCAATTTTGCAAACTCGCTGGAGCGAGTATCTACGCAACCAGATGAGCTACTTAAGAAAGAAGTATCCATAGAAAACCTCCGTGACGTTAGAATGGGTGGAATTTATGCAGTCCTTGGGCAATAGACCCGTTCATATAAAGTCTCATCGTACGGCGCGCGACGGTTTGGACAATCCAGGCGCGGGCACAACTCACAACTCGTAAAACTTTCTCCCCGCTCAAAAACCATGCCGGAAACCGATTTTGTCGGGCGCATCAATAAACTGTCGGTCAAACGAACACCAATCTTTTCATCGGTATCACCCAGTAATTGAAACAATGGCATCTGCTCGCTGATCGGCCAATTTTCCAAAGATCCCGGGCTCATCGTTGAAACATGGCCAGGTCGAAAGGTATTTTCCAGATG
>CAZMMI010000102.1:0-12906 GCA_964567255.1 uncultured Anaerolinea sp. | reverse complement strand
CCTGCTTCGCGATACGCCTGCGGCGAGAGCCCGGTTTGTTTACTGAACACCCGGCTAAAATACGCCTGGTCCTTGAACCCCACCATGTGGGCAATCTCAGCAATCGAGCGGCTGCCGCCCCGCAGCAGGTTCTGCGCGTGCAAAATGCGGTAGCGAGTCAGGTAATCCCAGGGTGAAATCTCTAGCTCGCGGCTGAAAACCCGCGTCAGGTAATCCTCGCTCACCCCCACCGACTCGGCGATCTCGCGGCGGGCCAGCCCCCGCGAAAAATTCTGGTGAATATAGGCCACCGCCCGTTTGACCAGCGAGCTGGTGTAAGGCGGCAGAAAATCGCTGCCGAACAAGGCCCGGTTGAGCGCCGCGCCTGTCTCCGCCTCGGTCCACACCCCCTTGCTTTGCAGGGTCACGCGGGTGTGGTGTTCCAATCGCTTCACATCCTCCAGCCCCAACAGCTTGCTGCTCAAAATCACCACCGGCACAGGCCGCAGGCGTGGGTCGGCGCGCATCCGGTCGAGCACGTCCGCGCCGCTTATGCCGGGCATCACCAGGTCCAGAAGCACCAGCGAGGGCAGGTTGTCACGCATCCAGGCCAGAGCTGCCTCGCCGCTTTCGGCGGCCTGCACCGCGCAGCCGGGCAACTGCGCCTCAACAATGCGCTGGTGTTCGGCGCGCACATCCGCGTCGTCATCCACAATCAGCACGCAGCCGGTCGATTCGCTCGGGCACATCGCCGCCAGGGTTTCCAACAGGGTCTGCGAGTTGGACGATTTGGTTACGAATCCAGTCACGCCCAGGCTTGAAGAACTACTACCGGCTTCGGGCAGCCTGCCGTAGATGATCACCGGAGCCAGGCTGGCAACCGGATGGCTGCGCAACCGGCGCACCAAGTTCCAATCGCCCGGTTTCGCCGAATTCAGGTCCCAGGCCACCGCCAACGGGCGGGTATTTGCCAGCGCCGATTCCAGTTCTTCAAGAGATGCGACCCGGCACAGGCGCAAATCTTGCCGCCGGCAAATGCTCTCGATTTCGGCGACAGGCTCGCCGCGCGAAGCCAGCAGCAGCAAGACCGCCTGGGCATTCTCGCTCATCGCTCGATCCTGTTCCAAAGCGGGCAGCGGCAGGTAGATGTGGAAGGTGCTGCCCTTTCCGGTGGCGCTGTCCAATGACATGCTTCCACCATGTAAGGCCACCAGGTGGCGCGTGATGGAAAGGCCCAAGCCAATCCCGCCGGAAATTCGGTGGTTGCGCTCCATGGTCACAAACGGCTCGAAAATGCGCTCTTGCTGCTCCTGGTTGATGCCCCAGCCCGTATCACTGACCCAGATGTGAACATGCGGCGGAGCCACTTCGGCCCCCAGAGCCACCCGACCCTTCTCGGTGAACTTGCGCGCATTGCTCAGCAAGTTCAGCAGTATCTGCCGAAGGCGCACGGCATCAGCGCGGATGAACGGCAAGCGTTCGGGCATATCCAGCCTCCACTCCACGGCCGGGTTCGTGTTTTGTCCGGCAATGCTATGGAAGGCCTCTTCCAACAGCGGGTGCGGGTCGATGAGTTCCAGGGCCAAATCCAACTCGTCGATCTCGGCCCGCGAAAGGTCCAGCAGGTCGTTGATCACTCGCAACTGATGCTCGGCATGTGCCTGGATATTATGGATTTCACCTTGCAAGGCGGGCTCGAGTGTTTGAGCCAGCAGATCCTGGGTATAACCCAGAATGATATTCAACGGTGTGCGCAACTCGTGACTGACGTTGGCCAGCAAGCGCGTCTTGATGCGGTCTGCCTTCTCAGCCGTCAGGCGTGCCTGTTGTATTTCATCAAACAACAAGGCCCCCTGGATGGCGCTGCTCAGGTTGGCGCGCAGCAGTTCATAAATATCGCTGTCGCGCGGGCCGATTTCAAATACCGCATACCCCAAGGCCTTGTCCTGAAAGTACAACGGTTCCACCACCAGGCTATACCGCCGGTCTTGCGGCAAAAATTCGAGCGGCAGCAGTTGCTTTTCCGGAAAGCGCCATCCCGCCGGACCCAATTCGGCGCGGCCCTGCTCGGTGTAGGCAGCCATCAAGCGGGCATAGCCATTGGATTCGTAAAGCACCAGATACGCGCTAGGAATACCCAGGCCCGGCAAATGCTCGCTGAGCACGTCGCCCAACTGGCCAATGTTAAAGGAGGTTAGCAGGGCCCGGTTGGTTTCGCGCAGATTCTCGGCCTGGCGTTCGCTCTGCCACTGCCAGTAAGCCTGCGAGCGTTTCTCCGCCTCACTCACCACTACCCTGGCCTGCCCCAGCAGCCCCTCCACAGCCGCCTGCGCGGCTGGCCCTCGTCCCGGCAGCACCCAGCGGCGAACCACCGAAAGCACATCATTCCAAACTGGGATCTCTTGCCGCTCTTGCATGGCCAGATTGAGCGTTTCATCGAGCAACTGCAAGAAGCGCGCTCTTTTTTGCGGTCTCTCGACAGCCGCCCGCAGCGCTTGCAGAATGGGCCGCATCCGCTCGCGAGATTTCTCATCCACCTGGCCTTCTAACACGCTCAACATCTCGTCCAGGCATGCCTCCTGCGCGGGAACCTGGCGCAAATCACTGCCGCCCGTTCCACCGGGCAGGCTGCCTGCCAGCGCCACCGCAGCCGAAGGGCAGCCGCAGGATTGGCGCACCACCAGGCTGGAGGGCAGGGTCATCAAAGCAGGCACCGCTTCGCCGTTCAAGCGCGCCAGGAGCAGGTCTACCGAACGAGCCCCCTGGCTGTAAAATGGCAGATCCACTGTAGTGAGAGGCGGCGTTGCCAGGCGCTCCTCGATCGAGTTATTGAATCCGGTCACCGCCACATCGCCGGGAACATCAAACCCGCGCGCCTGCAAAGCTTTCAAGGCCCACAAGGCCAGCATGTCGCTGACCGCCACCACGGCTTGAAAATCCTTTCCGGGGGTCAGGCCGCGCTCGTCGAGCAGGATTTGAATGGCCTCTGTGCCCGACTCCCAGCGTAGCGGACGGGTGACCAGTTCGGGTACCAGGGGAAGATCAAAAGCCCGCAGGGTGTCCAGATAAGCCCGATAGCGCTCCTGTGCGTAATAATGTTCCTCGGGCCCGCGGATGAAGGCCAGCCGCCGAAAGCCGTGTTTTTCGATCAAATGCGATAGCAGCGCGCGCATGCCCTGGTAGCTGTCGACGGCAATGGTGGGCAGCCCTTCCATGAACTGGGCCAGACTGACCATCGGCAGCCCTTCGTACCGGCGGTGGAAAGCACTGGTCTCACTGGGACTCAGCACGCCTCCCAGGCTGGATGCCCAGGTGATCAACCCGTCCAGGCAATCCTGCCCGGCCAGCTCAAAAACCTGGTTGCGCATGCTCTCAAACGCCGGAGTAGCGCTCAATCGCCCGCCCGGAAAACTAATCAGGTTCACGTCGTGCAGCGCTGCCGAATCCAGCACACCCGGCCACAACGCGCGGCTCGCGCCCGTATTCAAACTGGCCAGCAGAAAACCAATGGTAGGCCGGCTGCCCTGTTCAACACCCGAGGCTGACAATTCCGTTCTGCCTTGCATACCCTAAGTGTACTATATTTGAGCAATACAGAACGCTAAAATCCAAGTGAAGTTCTGAATAGTTCAAGAACATGCCTCTATAATTGAGGTTGTCAGAATTATCTCCCATCCTTACAAAACCGCGGAACAAAATGAATCAAGCAATTACTCCTGGGAAGATCCAATCCAATACCAGTTTTCAAAAATCCTGGGCCAGACTGATGCGGAATTTGGCGAAGTACAAGTGGGTGTACTTCATGATGCTCCCTGGCCTGATCTATTTCATCCTGTTTCGCTATCAGGCTTTGTGGAACGCGCAAATTGCGTTCAAAGATTTCAAGCCCCTGCTGGGAGTGTTTGACAGCCCGTTTGTGGGTTTCAAGCATTTCCTGACCTTTTTCGACTCGTTTTACTTCGAGCAATTAATCGGCAACACCATCTTCTTCAGCGTTGGCAAGCTGATCCTGGGCATGCCCATGGCTATCTTATTGGCCATTTGCCTGTATGAATCAGCCTTCAAAAGGTTCTCTCGCTTCGTGCAGACCATCACCTACATGCCGCACTTCCTCTCCTGGGTCATCATGCTGGGCATTTTGCTGGTCATGCTCTCTCCAGGCGAAGGCTTCATCAATGACATCATCAAAGCCGCGGGAGGCGAACCCATCCACTTCCTCACCACCCCCCAGTGGTTCCGCTGGGTGGTCATTCTCTCGGATATTTGGAAGGAAACCGGCTGGAGCACCATCCTCTACCTGGCCGCGCTGATGGCCATCGACCCCACCCTGTTCGAAGCCGCCGCCGTAGATGGCGCCTCGCGCTTACAGCGCATCTGGCATATCTCGCTGCCCGGCATTCTGCCTACCATCGTGGTGGTCACGCTCTTGCGCCTGGGCAACATTTTGGATGCCGGTTTCTACCAAATTTTCGTTCTATACTCCCTACCCGTCTACAGCGTTGGCGATATCCTCGACACGTGGGTGTACCGGCAAGGCGTCCTCGAGTTCCAGTTCAGCCTGGCAACTGCCGTGGGCCTCTTCAAGGGGATCATCGGGCTGGTCCTGGTACTGGTTTCCAACAAGCTTGCCAAACGTTTTGCCGGGTCGGGAATTTACTAAGAGGTCATCATGGCAACCAAAGCGCGCATTATCAAACGTGGTGACGATACCATCTTCCAAATCCTGGTCAACACCTTCCTGGTGCTGCTCCTGATCGCAGTGCTGATCCCCCTGTGGAAAGTGTTGATCATGTCCGTCACGCCGCTCAATTTTCTGGATGTCAAAGCCTATGGTTTATGGCTAGACCCCTGGAAGTGGTCCTTTGAAGCCTATAAGCAGTTGCTCAGCCATCCTTCTTTTGTCCGGGCTGCGTCCAACAGCGGCATCATCACCGTCGGCGGTGTGATTATCAACATGTTCCTGACCGTACCGTTCGCATATGCTTTATCGGTTGAAAAATTGCCTGGGCGCAAATTCTTCATCACCATGGTCATGATCCCCTTCCTGTTCAATGCCGGTTTGATCCCCGTCTACCTGGTGGTAAACAAATTGGGACTGGTTGACTCGTGGTGGGCGGTTATTTTGCCCGGCGGAATTAACATTTACAACTTGCTGGTAATGAAATCATTCTTCGAAGGCCTCCCCGAAGAGCTTAAAGAGGCCGCCCGCCTGGATGGAGCCAACGAGCTCCAGGTGCTGTGGACAGTCATACTGCCCCTATCCAAGCCTATCCTGCTGACCATTGGGCTGATGTACGCAGTATCTCACTGGAACGAATTTTTCAACGCCATTCTCTATCTCAACGATGCCAAGTTGCAGCCGCTGCCAATCCTTCTGCGCAACATTCTCCTGGCTGCCAACATGAACGAGTACGTCGAATACGACGCATTCAGTTCCGCCTCCGTCCAATCGATCAAATCCGCCAGCGTTTTCCTCACCATGCTTCCCATGGTTGCCATTTATCCCTGGATCCAGCAGTACTTTACCAAAGGCACCTTGCTTGGAGGTGTCAAATCGTAAGTTGAAGGAGGTCAACGATCAGATTCACCTGCCGCAAGGCACATTTTTCAACGTATTCAGTTCGCCCACCCATTCAAAGTAAGAGAGGTCACTATGAACAAGGTTTTCTATAAGTCGATGCTGGCCCTGGTGCTTCTAGCCCTACTCGCCGGCGCATGCGCCCCGGTTGCTACCCCAACCGCCGAACCGGCGCAAGACCAGCCTACCGCGGCAGTCGCGGCTCCCACGGAGAAACCCGCAGAGCCCACCGCTGCCCCTACCGAACCCCCTGCCCCGCCCGAAATCGAGGTCGTAGACCTGGAACTGTGGGCTGGTGGCCGCGTTTCCGAAGCCGGCCCGCCGCCTGACGATTGGGTGGCCTATGACATCATCCGCGAACAGGCTAAGGTCAACCTCAAGCTCGTGCTGCTGCCCTCCACGCAAGCCGACCAGGATACCAAGATCAATGCCGCTGCGGCCAGCAACTCTCTGCCCGACATCTTCATGGTCAGCCGCGATGTGCTCTACAAACTCGTTCAGGCCGGTTTGGTCGCTCAAGTCGACGACCTGCTGCCCATGATGCCCACCCGCACAGCCGACCATTACGCCGATGCAGACCGCAACAAATTGGCCACTTTTGACGGAGCCATGTACGGCCTGCCCGATCCGGGCGCGCTGCCCCAGACCGACTCCCTGGTCATCCGCCAGGACTGGCTGGACAAGCTCGGCCTGACCGCCCCCACCAACCTGGATGAGTTCATGGAAGTGGCTAAGGCCTTCACCTTCAATGACCCCGATGGCAACGGCACGCAGGACACCTACGGTTTCTGCGCCTTCATCGACGGCTCCGGTTTGGCCCAGGCCGGTCTCGGCCCGCGCTTCGACTTCATCTACGGCGCTTACGGCGTGGCGGGTGTCTGGAATCTCTCAGACTCAGTCTCTTTGAACGCCCGCTCCGAAAACTACATGAAGGCCACCGAGTATATCAAGGCCCTCAACGACGAGAAGGTCATCGACCCCGACTGGCCCACCCTCAAAAAGGACGAATTCCGCGCCCGCTGGAAACAGGGCAAGTGCGGCATCATGATCGAAAACTTCGCCGCGTTGGCCAACAAGTCCAACTACAAGGATTTCGACGAGAACTTCCCCGATGGTCAGTGGGTCGCGATGGACGCCGTCCAGGGTCCCGATGGTGAAGCCTCCATGGGCACGGTCATGAAGACCGCCCGCATCTATGCCGTCTCGCAGAAAGCCATCGACGAGGGCAAGGGCGAAGCCATTGCTCGCTTCCTGGAATGGACCGCCTCGAAGGAAGGCTACTTCCTGCTTGGCTTCGGCGTGGAAGGTGAAAACTACGTCCTAGACTCCAACGGCTATGTTGTCACCGAGGGCATTGCCCCTGAAATGGCCTGGACCGGCAAGGAAATGCAGCCGCTCACCCAATTGGCTAACATGGTCTACATCTTCTCCGACGTCGAAATGCAGGCCCGCTATGTGGCTTACAAGACCAAAAACGGTCGCGACATGGATCCCAAGGCCTACTACGCGGAATTCTTGACCAAACCCTTCACCCAGGCGACGGGCGCCGGCGTCATCAACCCGCCCAGCAACGCCGCCGACTTTGTCCGCTTCTACAGCGAGAACATCGTCCAGTTCGTTCTCGGTCAGAAACCCCTGACCGCGGAAACCTGGGCTGAGTACATCGCCGGCCTCGACAGTCTCGGGGCTGCCCAACTGGAAGCCGACGCAAAGGAGACCCTCCTCCAGACTGGGTTCCTCAAGTAACCCAGAAACCACGGGTAGAGGCGGGCGGCCAATCACCGCCCGCCTCATTCTGAACACCACCACGGGCACTTCCTATGACACACCTCTCATCCCCCGAAATCACCACCGCCAATTCGTGGGCTGTTCGCATGGCCAATTCGGTGCTGGAGACTTATCCTCCCGAGCGCTGGAAATGGCACTACGAGCACGGGCTGTTTGTTCGCGCCGTGACGGCGGTTGCTGCCGCCGGTGGGGACAGTGGCTTGCAAGGTTTCGACCAGGCGTGGGTGAATCATTTTGTCAACCCAGATGGCCAGATCGAGACCTACCGCGTGGATGAGTTCAACCTCGATCAGGTGTACCCCGGCAGATTGTTGTTCCCCCTGTTCCAGCGCACCGGCGACCCACGTTATGCAGCGGCCATCGAATGCCTGTGTGGGCAATTGCGTGGTCAACCGCGCAACCCCAGCGGGGGCTTCTGGCACAAACAAATCTACCCCAACCAGATGTGGCTGGACGGGCTATATATGGCCGGGCCTTTCTACGCAGAATATGCCCTGACCTTCTCCGAGCCGGAAATCTTCGATGACCTGACCAACCAGTTCGTGCTCATCGAAGCCCACGCCCGCGACCCGCGCACCGGGCTGCTGTTCCACGCCTGGGATGAGAGCAAGACCCAGCGCTGGGCCGACCCGCGCACCGGCTGCTCCCCTCACTTTTGGGGGCGCGCCATCGGATGGTTCGTCATGGCCCTCGTCGACGTGCTCGACTACCTGCCCAACACCCACGCCAACCACACTGAACTCATCGCCATCCTCAACCGGCTGGCCCAGGCCCTCATCCAATTCCAGGACCCCGCCAGCGGGTTGTGGTACCAGGTGGTCGATCAAGCCTCTCGCCCCGGAAATTACCGCGAGGCTTCCGTTTCGGCCATGCTGGCCTACGGCTTTGCCAAGGGCGTACGCATGGGCTGGCTGCCACCCGAATTCCTCACTGCTGCCCTGCGCGCCTATCACGGCTTGCTTGAGAACATGATCCGCATCGATTCGCGGGGCAAGTTAACCCTGGATGGCACTTGCAGCGTGGCCGGCTTGGGCGGCACACCCTATCGCGACGGCAGCTACGAATACTACATCAAAGAACCTGTCGCGGCCAACGATTTCAAAGGCGTCGGCCCCTTCATCCTGGCTGCGCTGGAACTGGACAACGTCAAACCCTACGTGCGATGATTTCCCAAATTCTCCCCTTCTCCGATTTTGGCGCAGTTGCCGATGGGCGCACCCTGGACACCAGGGCGCTGCAAGCCGCCATCGACGCCTGCGCCGAACGCGGAGGCGGTACGCTTGTCCTCCCAGCGGGACGCTATCTGACCGGAACCCTCAACTTCCGTGATAACATCACCCTGCACCTGGAAGCCGGCGCAACCTTGCTCGGCAGCCAGAACCCCGCCGATTATCCCATCACCTCAAACCGTTGGGAGGGCATGGAACAACAGACCTTTGCCCCCCTCCTGGCAGGCAATGGGCTGGAAAACATTGCCATCACCGGGCGCGGCGTGATCGACGGGCAGGGCAGCTTTTGGTGGCGCGCCCACCGCGCGGGCAGCCTGCCGTTCCCTCGCCCGCGACTGATCGGCTTCGCCGACTGCCGCAACGTGCTCATCGAAGGCGTGACACTCACCAATTCGCCTGCCTGGACGGTCAACCCCGTGCGCTGCGAGAACGTCAATGTGCGCGGCGTGACCATCCACAACCCGCCCGAGTCGCCCAACACCGATGGCATCAACCCCGATTCTTGCCGCCTGGTGCGCATCTCCGATTGTTTCATCAGCGTAGGCGACGATTGCATCACCATCAAATCCGGCACCCAGTTCGAGCACCCTGAACGCCGCGCAGCCTGCCGCGACATTGCCATCACCAACTGCACCTTGGAGCGCGGCCATGGCGGCGTGGTCATCGGCAGCGAGATGAGCGGCGATGTCCAGAATGTGGTCATCTCCAACTGCGTGTTCATCGGCACCGACCGAGGCATCCGCATGAAATCCCGGCGCGGGCGCGGCGGGGTCGTTCAGAATGTGCGCGTCAGCAACATCATCATGGACGGTGTGCTGTGCCCCTTCACCATGAATTTGTACTACAATTGCAACGGGGCCAAGGGCGACCCGCTGGTATCGGATAAAACCATGCGCCCGGTGGACGAAGGCACTCCGGCCTTCCGCAACGTTCACTACAGCCACATCACCGCTGTCGGTGTCAAACTGGCCGCCGGGTTCTTCTATGGGCTGGCCGAAATGCCCCTTGATGATATCTCGCTCAGCGATATCTCCATCACCATGAGCCCGGGGATGGAAGCGGATTTCCCCGAAATGGCCGACGAGATTCCCAGGTTGACCCAGGCCGGATTCTTTATTCGCAACGCGCGCAACCTGCGCTTCGACGGCGTCCGCGTCACCGGGCAGATCGGCCCGGCCTTTGATCTGGACGACTCGGTCGATGCAGATATTCGACCCTAATCATAGGAGATAAACCATGAAATACCATGCTTACCTGACCGCTAATCCCGGACTGAATACCCCGCCGATCAACCCCTGCAAGCTGCTCGATTTCAGCTTGCTCAAACTGGCCCCCGGTGAAACCCACCAGGCCAACAGCAGCGACCGCGAAATCCTGGCCGTTATCCTGGGCGGGAAAGCCAACTTTGAAATCAACGGGCAAACCTTCTTGCAGGTCGGCGGGCGGCCCAACCCCTTCGCGGGTAAACCCCATTCGGTGTATATTCCCGCCGGGGCACAGTACACCATCCAGGCCGTTGGCGCCGTGGAAATTGCTCTACCCAGCGCGCCCAGCGACCAAACCAAAATCCAACCCTACGTCATTGCGCCGGATCGAATTGCTGCGGGCGTATGGGGCGCGGCCAACTTCAAGCGCAATTACTACCAAATTCTCACCAGCGTCTCACAGCCCGACCTGCCTGCCCGCCGCCTGATCGTGGGCGAAACCTTCACCCCCAGCGGCAACTGGAGCACCTTCCCGCCCCACAAACATCAGGAGGACAACCTGCCCCGCGAGGCTTACCATGAGGAAATGTACTACTTCAAGGTCAGCCCTGCCGAAGGCTTTGGCATCTGCCATTATTACAACGAGGAAGGCGAGGACGAGAACTTTACCGTGCGCGACAACAGCATCCACATGATGCCGCGCGGCTATCACACCGTGGTTTCTGCCCCCGGCTATACCACCTACTACCTGTGGTTCCTGGCCGGCAACCAACGCATTCAAGGCGCCGTCGAAGATCCTGCTCTGGGTTGGGTGGGCAAGACCGTGGCCATGCTCAAAGAACTGGGCCATTAGGGAGCGCACCATGATCCTGGATTCCTTCAAACTCAATGGGAAAGTGGCCCTGGTAACCGGGGCCGGCCGTGGATTGGGCCGCGGCATGGCCCTGGCCCTGGCTGAAGCCGGAGCCGACATCGCCGGGCTGGATTACACTGCCAGTGAGGATACCGCCGCCGAAGTGCGCTTATTGGGCCGCCACTACCACATGATCCAATGCGATTTGCGCTCAGCCAGTGTAGCCGATCTCAATAAAGTGATCGCCGAAGTGATCGGCGGGTTGGGCCGTCTGGACATCCTCATCAACAACGCCGGGATTATCCGCCGCGCCCCCGCGCTCGAGTTCAGCGAAGCCGATTGGGATGACGTCCTGCAGATCAACCTCAAAGCCGCTTTCTTCCTGGCCCAAGCCGCCGGGCGGGTCATGGTGCCGCAGGGCAGCGGCAAGATCATCAACGTGGCCTCCATGCTCTCCTTCCAGGGCGGAGTCATCGTGCCTTCCTACACCGCCGCCAAGAGCGGCATTGCCGGAATCACCCGCGCCCTGGCCAACGAATGGGCCAAATCGGGGGTCAACGTTAATGCTATCGCCCCGGGCTACATGGCTACCGACAACACTGCCCCGCTGCGCGCCGACGCCAATCGCTCAACGGCCATCCTCGAGCGCATCCCCGCCGGGCGATGGGGGCTGCCCGCCGATCTGATGGGCGCGGTAGTCTTCCTGGCTTCCTCCGCCTCCGATTACGTCCAGGGCGCCATCCTGCCCGTCGACGGCGGCTGGCTCACCCGTTAGGCGGCAGGCACATGCTCTCACCGCTTGGATTATCCCCTTCGTTTGGATTTGGCGACCGCCTGGGTTCCGCCACCCCCGGGCACATTGCCGCAGTGCGCGGCACCGGGTTCGCCCCCATCTTCGCCCAGCAATCGGTGCGTGAAAATGCCCGTACCGGGCGCACCCCCCAAATGGTCATGGACGATGCCCGCCGGGCCGTGGAAGCCGCCGGGTGGGACGACCCCTGGGGCGCGGACGCCGACCACCTCAAAACCATCGCCGACCTGCCCCCCTTCGTTGCCGCCGGATATACTTTTTACACAGTCGACCCCGGTGAGCACGTCGACAACAGCGCCGACACGCAGCCGCTCGTAGCCTTGCGCGAAAAAGCCCGTTTGTTGCCTTGGGATGAACTACGCGCCCTGTATCTCGAGCAACCCGCCGATCACGGCTTTGGCGTCTTCGACGAAACCAGCCTACTGCGTGCCGCTGTGAAGTACGGGCACGCCGTCAGCCATACCGTGGCCATGTACCGCCAGTTGAGCAAGATGCTGGAGTGCTTCGATTTTGAGGTCTCCGTGGATGAGACCGACGCCCCCACCACCCCGCTGGAGCATTTCTTCATCGCCAACGAGCTCACCCGTCAGGGGGTTAAATTCACTTCGCTGGCCCCGCGCTTCATCGGGAGCTTTGAGAAAGGCGTCGATTACATCGGCGACCTGGCCGCGCTGGACGCTGAGATGGCCCGCCACGCCGCCGTCACCGCCCACTTCGGCAGCTACAAGCTCAGCCTTCACTCCGGCTCCGACAAGTTCAGCGTCTACCCGCTGATCGCCAAACACTGGGGCAGCCACTTGCACGTCAAAACCGCCGGGACCAGCTACCTGGAAGCCCTGCGCACCCTGGCGGCGGCCGAGCCGAGCTTGTTCGAGCAAATCTGGATACTGGCCCTGGAGCGCTATTCACTCGACCGGGCCAGTTACCACGTCTCCGCAGAGATCAGCAAGGCTCCAGCCGGCTGCGGCTCATTCCTGTTAGAAGATTTCCACGCCCGCGAGATTCTGCACGTCACCTTTGGCTCAGCCCTGGCCCAGCATGGCGCAGAAATCAACGCCGCCCTGGCCCGCCACGCCGCGGCCTACCAGGCCAACCTGCAGAAGCACTTCCGCAAGCACCTGGATCTGCTGCGCTAATCAAGCATTTCCCTTCCCCTTTCCGCCCCTTCTCCGGATGATTGAGTCCGGAGAAAGGGTTGGGGGCTCATTTCGTGACCATCCGCTTAATCAGCTTCTCCAATTCAGCGGCGAGGAACACCACTACACCGGCTGCCATACACAGCAGCAAGTCCGTAAAAGACAGCGGCGAGGTCTTCAAGTAATCTTGCAACGCCGGCACATAAATTGCCGCCAGTTGCGCCACCACTACAGCCACAGCCAGCCCCAGAAGTGGCTTGTTCGAAAGCAGCCCCACCTTGAAGATCGAGTCGTTGCCGCTGCGAATGCCAATCGCCTGCCACACCT
>CAZMMI010000101.1:0-12929 GCA_964567255.1 uncultured Anaerolinea sp. | reverse complement strand
TCTTTTTTTTCCAGAAGGCTCGCAAAATTGGGACAAGCGGTTGACCCAGAAAGCCAATAAATAGTAATTGATAATCCTGTTTGCGAGGTTTCAACAACCATTGGCAAAGGATGCTGGCGTATCGAACAACAACATGGCGAGATGAACTGGTGAAAATCAGGATCTTATGCTTGCTTTTGAAGAACGACAAGATTATGGAGTTCCTGGGATAGGAAGATTCCCGGCCGCATGTAAACAAGATCTTTAGATGTCTCTCATTTTTTGGAGGTGCAGTCATGTGTTTTGCCTTAATTGGTTTGAACTGCGCTATAATCCAGTACCGGCTTTCGGGGTAGCTGATCAACCTGCTCTGTGTCGAGATCCAGAAAATTTTGGGGTCCTTATGCCCACTTTTTTGCGACAACTACTAAAAAAGTATCTCAACCATATTTATAAGGCCGAGGGACGAGAAAGAAGAAACACCCAAGAGCAGCTAATGGAACACAACCCTTCTGCGGTTGTTCTGGATTGCGGTTGCCGCGAAGGCGATAACACAATGCGCATGACTAGTAGGATTGGCAGCCAGCAGATTATCGGTTTAGATTATACCGCCAGTGTATTGTCGCTGGCGGCCCAAAAGGGTATCATCCCAATCCGTACTGATCTTAATGACAGTATTCCCCTGGCAAGCGAATCGGTACACGTAATATTCGCTTCAGATGTCATCGAACATTTGATCAATCCGGCGGTTTTTGTAAGCGAGCTTTATCGAGTTTTACGACCCGGCGGATATATTGTGTTAGACACGCCTAATCTGGCGTCCTGGCACAATATTTTTGCGCTACTGATCGGCTTACAACCTTTTTCGGGTCCCAATATCACCAATATGGAAGACGCAGAACTGGGAATAGTTCGTGAGATGCATCGCAGCGATCATGGATTGCCCGAAAAGGGCGAGAATGAAGCCCATCAGCAGCAAGAACTGACCCGGCATATCATCGTTATTGCATACAGGTCTTTGCTAAACTTGATCGCTAAGACAGGGTTTGAAATTGTTCTCAAGCGCGGATTTGGTTATTATCCATTACCACCCTTTTTGGCACAGTTGTTTCAACGAATCGATCCAGCTCATTCGCATCATATTCTTATTAAAGCTATTAAGCCCTAGTTATTTCTGCAGGTGAAGCATGCAGTTCGGAAAAATCATAATTGTTATCCCGAATTGGAACTTGAAAGAAGATCTCGGCGAGTGCATTGAATCGCTGCGAAAATCCGAATCTTACCCACAAGATGAAATAGTAGTGGTCGACAATGCGTCCACTAATGATGCAGCAGAGTATATTCGTGAGTATTACCCAGATGTAACTTTATTTGTGATGGAGAAAAACTTGGGTTATGCAGGTGCGTTGAATGTTGGAATCCGCTATGCCCTTGAAAAGAATGCAGATTTTGTCTTTGCATTGAACAATGACACTGTGATTCCGCCCGGCTGTATCAAAAAATTAATCGAGCGGATGGCTGATCGACAAGATATCGGCATTCTCACCCCGAAAGTACTTTACCACAGCCGTCCTGACGTTCTATTTAGCCTTGGGGCCAAATCTTACCGGTGGCTGCCGGTACCCATTGAGTATGGGCTTCGCAAGCGAGATAGTCAGCGTTTCGACGGTTTGATGGAATTTGATTACGTTACCGGCTGTGCCATGCTTATCCGAACGAGCCTGTTTGAAAAAATCGGCCTTTTTGATGAAAGCTACTTCATGTATTACGAGGATGATGACTTCTGCCGTAGAACACGTGACGCAGGTTTCCGGATAGCATGTGACGGAAGCGTGAAAATCTACCATAAAGCATCCCTTAGCTCGAAAAAACATGGTGACCCAATTATTTTCCATCGCGCCCGCAACAAGATCGTTTTTTACCGTCGCTTTCCGCATGGCCCATTCCCCTGTTTGACATGGGTGATCCTCTTGTTTATGGCTTGTTGGTATTCTTTGAAGAGTATCGCTGGCGGTCGCTGGAGATGGTTGAAGCCTTATTGGTCTGGACTGTATGATGGAATGCGCGCTCCTCTACCCACGGTGGGGGGGGAAGTACCGTGAAACGTTTTCAATTCCAATTTGCCTGGGAAAATTCGCCAGCAAACCCATCGGATATTGATCAGCGGGGGTGGCGCAACGTTTTCTCAGGAAGCCAGTCCAACCTGAATGCCTGGTCCCCGATGGAAAACATCCCGAATAATCGCTCGTCCAATCATATCTGGACCTATCTTGTTGGAAACGCGGTTGTTCGTTCTTTGGGCAAAAACCAGCCTAACGACTTGTTTGTGTATTGCGCTCGCCAACTGGACACCGGACGGACGCTTGCCAGCTTGCTACAAGACTTGGAGGGATCATTTGCCTTCATCTCCTGGGATCCAGCCAGCAATGCGCTTTCATTCGCCATAGATAAGGTGGGGAATCGAAATTTGTATTATGCCTGCGAAGGGAATGTCCTATATTGCGCCGATCATCTTCGCTGGATTTGCGAGATGACGCGAAGCAAGGAACCCGACGTTGAAAGCCTACACCTATACCTTGGCCTGAAGGGTATTCCAGCTCCTTGGACTCCGGTAGCAGGTATCAAGAAGGCTGTCCCTGGGAGAATTGCTTCCTTTCGTCCAGATGGGCTATCCGAAGAAATCTATTGGAACCCACTGGCTAACGCAGAGGGTGAGTACTGTGGGTCGGTCGACGAAGCGGGCGAATGTCTGAGCGAGAAGTTAAGTCACTCCATTGAAGCCTTTAGCAGTTCTTGCTCACAAACTACGGTGGGTGTTTTTCTGAGCGGTGGCCTCGACTCGGCCATGCTGGCAGCACTAGCGCACCGGCAAGGAATTCCCTTAAAGGCATTTACGGCGGGTTACACACCGGCATATCGGACAGACGAAACTCAATATGCCGCCCTGGCCGCTCAACAACTGGGGATCGCTCATCAAGTTTGCCGCCTCGATACCGCAAAAATCCCCGCTTTAATTCAAAAAGAATGTAAAGATTTGCCGGAACCAGTTGCTGACCCTTCTTTTTGGCCCCAGGTAAACCTGGCTCAGCAAATGATTGGTCAGGTTGGCGGGGTGTTGGATGGAACTGGCGCAGACAGCCTGTTGGGTGGCTCGAATAAGTATGCTGTTAAAAAATATTCAGATCTATACCGCAAAATTCCCCGATATCTTCGTGAAAACCTCATTGCGCCAATTTCTGCCTTCCTGCCAAGTTCGCGCCGCTCGAAGCTTACCGATTGGTTTCGTTTGTGGCAGGTGTTTATCCGTGGCAGCGAACTTTCAGAGCAGGATCAGTTGATTTACTACTCCCGTTTTCTTCAGGCCGAAGATGTTTCGGGCTTGCTCAAAGACTCTTGGTATCTTGACCGTGATTTGTGTTGTGAGCTGCTAAATCATTTCCATAGTGAGGTCGATCCGCTAAGGGGCGTTGCTGCAGCGGGATATATGACCTTCAAAGCCGTACAACCATGGGTTGAGTTGTTAAAACTGAATGGAATTGAGCGTAGTACCGGGTTGTCTGTACACAAACCTTTTCTCTTTTCACCAGTTATCGAATTCAATCTGAGCCTCCCTGATTCTTTTAAGGTAAAAGACGGGAAAAGAAAATATGTCCAACATAAAGCGTGTGAAAGATTAGTCCCAAACGAGATATTGCGCCGTTCCAAAGCCAACTTCTCTCCACCCGTTGGACGCTGGCTGCATGATCTACGCCAAATGGTTATTGATTCTATCCTCGAGACTGATTCTCCCTTTAACCCAAAAACTATTCGGCACTGGTATAGACAGCAAGATAATGGCTGGCGAGATTGGCAATCAGAGTTATGGGCAATGTTTATGTGGCAAACCTGGTGGAATGAATTGTAAATACAAGGGACGACTCAGAGTAGGGCTTACCAGTCAAAGATGGGCAACCTACCCTCGAACTCGGGTTACAATATATTGTTTCTGGGGTTGTTGAAAAAGCCCAGGGTGTGTTGAACCGGGAAAGTCCTGATCAAAGGAATGTAGAAAGGAATAGTTCGAGATGTTCGAAATCCGGCATGATGAAATCACAGAAGAATTCACAACGCGTGATGCTTATAATGACATTTATCTTGGAGAGGGCATTTTGCACCTTGACTCGCTCTACCTATGGATGATTAACTTGCTGAAACCGGAGAAGGGTAGAATGTTGCTCGACATTGCCACGGGCGAAGGTCATCTTGTGACTTTGGCTCAGCAGAAAGGACTTCACGCAATCGGCACTGATTTTGCTATTGAGGGGATATTCAAAGGAAAACAGGAGTCACCCATGTCGGGGTGGTTCACAGCAGATGGTGAGTGTCTGCCAGTAGTTGATGGAGCGGTGGACTATGTTACACACATTGGAAGTCTGGAGCACTATCTTGACCCACAACAAGGCGCCAAAGAGATTGCCAGGGTACTCAAACCAGGTGGACAAGCTTGCATTATGTTGCCGAATGCTTTTGGTTTGTTTGGAAATATTCAGTATGTGATTAAACATGGAGATATCTTTGATGATGGTCAACCTCTCCAGCGTTATGGGACACGCCGTACCTGGGAAAGGATATTGGAATCGGCCGGGCTCCAAGTTGACTCAGTGATCGGATATGGCGAAGTTCCCTGGCCTTTAACTTCACACGACCGTGCTTGGTTTTTGAAACGGCCCAAGAAAATGCTTCGCTATCTGGTCGCTAAATTCGTACCTTTAAACCTTACCAACCACTTCATATTCTTATGCACCCGGCATGCGTAATCGTTTAACGGATGGATGGCAACGCGCCTTGGTTATTTTGCGTTCAGGCAGGGCGCGAAAAATTTCAACCTTCATTGCTATCCTGTTTTCGGCCATCATATTTGGGTATATGATTTACCGCGAGCGAGAAATTCTATTAAATCGCCAATGGACGGTGAATTGGTGGGCTTTGTTGGTTGCCTTCGTTCTTTACAGCCTGGCTTTGATGTTGGCTTCTTATGTCTGGGTTGGTATCGTGAATTCGCTAGGCGCGTCGGTTGGATGGTGGCAGCATCTCCGGTACTTTAGCGTTTCTATGCTGGCCAAACGTTTGCCGGGCACAGTCTGGTATGTGGCCTACCGTTCTCAGATGTACGAAAAAGAAGGGGTTTCTCCCAAGGTGACTTCATTTGCAAGCGGGTTGGAATTTGCAGTTACGATCATATCTGGGATCCTAGTCAGCCTCATATTTGCAATACCCATCTTGGCGAAGTATCAATCTGGAATTGGCGGTATTGCTGTTGTCTTCTTGGTTAGCCTGATTATTTTGCACCCCCGGTTTTTGAAGTGGCTGCTGCTCAAGCTAAAAATTCAGCCAGAAAACTTCAGTTATCGGCTGGTATTTCGCTGGGTGCTTCTCTACGTCATGATGAGATTGTTGTCGGGCGGGCTTGTTTTTTCGATTGCGAATATTGTATATCCGCTACCGCTTTACCATTTAGATTATGTGATCGGCGGATGGACTTTGGTCGGCGTGCTCTCCAACGCACTCCTGTTTTTGCCTACGAATATGGGTTTTACCGAAGTGACCTTTAGTGTCGTCCTCACAAACATTCTCCCCTCTTCCATTGCTGTTGTAGTAGCTGTTTTGTGT
Organism: uncultured Anaerolinea sp.; assembly: GCA_964567255.1. GTDB lineage: Bacteria > Chloroflexota > Anaerolineae > Anaerolineales > Anaerolineaceae > Anaerolinea. The sequence continues at coordinate 7,301 of CAZMMI010000101.1, read as the reverse complement.
CGGTTGATCATCACTTTTTTTGAATTTTTGTGGGCAATCTCGTTGGTTTTGACTTCGAAGATATGGCACAAGTCATCTTAACCCGAAAGTGCTATTGATTTAGTGACCGAAAACCGAGATAATTCATGGTAGAGAGAACCCATTAATAAGGAGTCATAGGATGAAAAAGTTTCAAATTTTTGTTGTGTTTGCCCTCTTAGCTGCGATGGTCGCTTCGCCCAGTGCAGCCTCAGCGCAAGTATTCACTTCATATGTAACAGGTACCCAGGTAATGAATCTGGGCGCAGCGGACGCATCTGTCATCATGACCTACTACCATGTAGATGATGGCTCTGCTTCTGCCGGTGCGCAGGTCGATCAGGTCTCGGATACCATTCTGACGAATTCCTCGAAGACCTACTTCCCTGCTACCAGCCCGTTCAATGGTTCCATGGTGATTTCAGCCAGCGAGCCTTTGGGCGCAGTGGTCAATGTTCAGAACTCAACTGCGACAGCTAGCGCAACCTATGTAGGTGCTTCCACTGGCGCGACCACCATTTCTCTGCCTCTATTGATGAAAAACAACGGCGCTGTACCGTACTACACTTGGTTCAGCGTGCAGAATGCTGGTTCGGTTGATGCCAATGTCTCGGTGAATTACAGCGATTGCGCCGCTCCCATTACGGCTGTCGTAAAACCAAATGCTTCCAAACACTTCTCCCAGGCTGCTGAAGCCTGCCACACAAGCAAGGTTTTTGCTGCGACAATCACGAGTGACCAGCCGGTTGTTGTGGTTGTTCTACAAGAGAACACAGCCAAGATGCTGGCCTACACTGGTTTCACTCCTGCTGGTACTTCGACTAACCCCGTTCTGCCCCTGATCAACACCAATAACTCGGGAATCGCGACGGGCGTTCAGATCCAGAATGCCGGCGACACGGACTCTGAAGTTACCTTGAGCTATATGCCCTCTTTGGCTGGCACCGCCTGCACCGAAACAAAGACCATTCCGGCCAAGTCGTCGTTGACTTATGCCTTGGCCGCTTTCGTGCAGCCGACCACGGGCAGCACCTGTATTCCCGGCGAGCGTTTCATTGGCTCCGCTACGGTTACCACGAACTCTGCGAGCATGCCACTGGTTGCCATTGTCAACCAGTCCAAGACTGCCTATGCGGGAGCTTACGGCGGCTTCAATCCGCTGAATGGCACCCCCAAGTTGATCATGCCTCTGCTCTCCGATCGCCAGGGTGTGAACAACTACAACTCCGGTTTCTCGGTCATGAATGTGGGTGGCGGAACGACTTTCGTCAAATGCGCCTTTACCAGCACTGCTTACACTGTCAGTGGCGAACTTGAGGTTGGAGAAGCACTTACCCCGAACCTGAGCGGCGCTATTGCAGTGAACTATGTCGGGTCTGGCACCTGTATCGCTTACACGGATGCTACCTACGCCACCGTTGATACAGCCGCTCGAATTGTTGCTGTTGTCAACCGTACTGGTCGCACCACCGCAGATCGCTTCGGTGTGTACGAAGGCATTAACGTTCAACCATAAGCCGATATAGGCTCCCGTCTTTTTGAGGGGCGACATAGTTGTCGCCCCTTTTTCTAATCCACACTCAATGCAGTTTGTTGCTATGAAGGCCGAGGGAACAGAATATGAAATACGTTTGGATTATTGTTTTGGCCCTATTGCTGGTCTCCTGTGAAACAGTTCCTACTACTATTGCCGATTTGCCAACCCAGTCTGAAGGTGACGCGCAACCTGGTTACCCAGTCGTTACAAATGACCAAACCGGTTATCCAGGCCCCCAGACGAATATTATTCCAATGCCTGCTGTTACTAGAGACCCAACAATGGGTTCGTTTGTTGGACGAATCCTTGAGAATGGCAAGCCGGTTGAGTACGCAGATCTATATCTAGCGGAGTTGCTAATCAACGAAGAGGGAAAAGAAGTAGCATTCGCATTCGATTACAGCACTTCACCCCGAACCCAAAGCGATAAAGACGGAAGGTTTGAATTTGTCAACTTACCCACTGGTGAGTATGGTCTCGTTTATGACGTAGGTGTCGAATCGGTATTGCTTCTGGACCCTGCCACAGGTGATCAACTGAAGATTGTAGTCACATCTGGGATAGAATTTGATGCAGGAGACCTGGATTTTTCCGAACTTCCCAATCGGTAGGTCGTAGATTATCATAAAGAACTATGGGTTATCCAGGATTCTTCCTCGAGGGCCATATCTTTGTTCTGGATTATGCCGGATTACTCATTCCAGTCTCATACTTAAACACTCCAAATCTAAGTGGTGAGGCTCCCTAACCCCCCTCCTTAAACTCCACCAACCAACCACCTCCGCAGGCCGGCACGGAAAGCCCTTCCGCTTTCTCGCCGGCCTCGCCGACTCTTACGCTGTACTCCACACCGGGTTCCATGCTGAAATCCGCATACCCCGGGCCCATCTCTGGGGCAAAGCCGGTGTAGAACACGCTCTGCTCGCCGTTCCACGTCACCGTGACCCGCGCGCCTGCCAGCGGCTGACCATTGACATCCAGCACCTGCACCGCCAGCGTGCGCGGTGGTAGGCTGCTATCGCAAATCTCTTGCCTGCCCGCCTCGCGGAAGGGATTGGTCTCCACTCGCAACGGCGTGGCAGTGGGGCGGGGGGTGAAGGTTGGACGCGGAGTAATCGTGGCGGTGGGCGTGAAGACCGGGGTGGCGGTTAGGACAGCCTGGGCAATTTCCTCGGTGGATACCGGCGTCTCTTCTATAGTGGCCTCCAGAGTCGCCAGCGTGGCGGTGGAGGTGGGCAGCGGCCCGGTGCCGCGCGGTTCCACCAGCGGGCCGCCCGTCAACGCGGAGGCCAGCAACGCCAGGCTGCGCACCTCGGCTGCCGAGCCGTTTTCGGCCAGCACGCGCTGCGCCTGGGCAGCCAGGATGCGGGCCGGGTCTTCATCGTTGAGCAGCGCCAGGCGCATTTTGGCCCGCTCCAGGTTGCCGTCTCCCTGGTAGGAGATGGCGATCAAGCGGCGATATTCGCTGCGAGCCGATTCTGTCAGCGCCGAAGGTTCGGCATCGGTATAACGGACGGGGAACCAGACTACCGAAAACAGCGCGCCCAGCAAGACGCCGATGAGCAAGCCCGTCAGCAGGTACCAGTGCCCGCGCTGCTCGTTCATGGAGCCTCCGTGGGCATGGGCCCGGCGCCCTGCACCGCCTCAGATAAGTTGGAGAGCACTTCCAGGTCACTGGCAGCATAGCCCAGATCGCGAGCGGACACCAGCGTACGCACCATCACCTGTGCCGGGCTGTCATTGCTGATCAGGCTCAGGCGGCGCAGTGCCAGCGGCAGGTTGTCATCCTGGCGATATGCTTCCGCTACCATTAGCACGTAATCGGCTTTATAGTCGTCGCGCAAGGTGGTTGCATCCAGATTGCTGTAAGGAGCCGGGTTGATCACCCAACCATACAGCATTCCAATGGCCAGGCCGGCTAATATGCTGGCAATAAAGAGAACGAGTCGTAGATTGCGCATCTATTTCTTCATCATGGGAATGTTCAGACCGCGCTGTAAGGCGGCGTGGATGGCTTCGGGGTAACCGGCGTCGACATGCCGGACCACGCCCATGCCGGGATCAGTGGTCAGCACCCGCTGCAAGCGCCGGGCGGCTGCTTCGGTGCCGTCGGCCACAATAACCATGCCGGCATGCTGGCTGAAACCAATGCCCACCCCGCCACCGTGGTGGAAGGACACCCATGTGGCGCCGCCCGCGGTATTGATCAGTGCGTTGAGGATGGGCCAATCGCTAACCGCGTCGGTGCCATCTCGCATCCCTTCTGTTTCACGGTTGGGTGAGGCCACCGATCCGGCGTCCAGGTGATCGCGCCCGATGACGATGGGCGCTTTCACTTCGCCGCGCGCCACCATCTCGTTGAAGCGCAACCCCGCCCTGGCGCGCTCGCCGTAGCCCAGCCAGCAGATCCGCGAGGGCAGCCCCTGGAAAGGCACTTTCTCGCGAGCCATCTTCAGCCAGCGCTGCAAGTGCTCGTCTTCGGGGAATAGCTCCATCACCGCTTCGTCGGTACGGTAAATATCCTCGGGGTCGCCGGAAAGCGCCACCCAGCGGAAGGGGCCCTTGCCCTCGCAGAACAGCGGGCGGATGTAGGCCGGAACAAAACCGGGGAAGTTGAAGGCGTCTTTGACGCCGTAATCGAAGGCGCGCTGGCGCAGGTTGTTGCCGTAATCGAAAACCTCAGAACCTTTGCGCTGGAATTCCAGCATGGCCTCAATATGTCGCGCCATCGACTGCATGGAGCGCTTTTCATACTCTTGCGGGTTTTTCTGTCGCAGCTCTTCAGCTTGTTCAACCGACAGCCCTGCAGGCACATAAAACAGGACATCGTGAGCCGGAGTCTGGTCGGTGACCACATCTGGAATGATGCCGCGCAAGGCCAGCTCGGGGTAGATTTCGGCGGCGTTGCCGATGAGGCCGATGGAGCGAGGCAAACCTTGATCCTTGGCTTCTTCGACCAGGGTCATGGCCTCTTCCAGGGTATCTACCACCACGTCCACATAACCGATCTCACGGCGGCGGTGCGCGCGAGCCGGGTCCACCTCCACCACCAACCCCACGCCCTCGTTCATGGTAATGGCCAGCGGCTGAGCGCCGCCCATGCCGCCCAGACCGGCGGTGAGCACAAATTTACCTTTCAGCGAACTCCAGCCGCGCTGCTGGGCCAGGGCCGCCAGGGTTTCGTAGGTGCCCTGCAAAATGCCCTGTGTGCCAATGTAGATCCACGAGCCGGCAGTCATCTGACCGTACATGATCAGGCCTTTTCGAGCCAGATCGTCAAAATGCTCCTGCGTGGCCCAATGCGGCACCAGGTTCGAATTCGCGATCAGTACGCGCGGCGCGTCGGGATGACTCTTGAACACTGCCACCGGCTTGCCGGATTGCACCAGCAAGGTTTCGTCGTCTTCCAGGTTGCGCAGGCAGTCCAGGATGGCATCGAAGGCTTCCCAGCTACGCGCTGCCCGGCCGCGCCCGCCATACACCACCAGATCCTCGGGGCGCTCGGCCACCTCGGGGTCCAGGTTGTTTTGAATCATGCGATAAACGGCTTCGGTCAGCCAGGATTTGCAGGTCAACTGTGTGCCGCGAGGGGCACGCACCGTGCGTGGATTGGACATTAGCACCTCCCGTAAACGGGGTAAGAAGGTTGATAGGATTATATCAAAAAAAGGAACTACTCAGAGGTCGAAGGGAGTTGCCGCATTTGAGGTGTTTGTGAGGCACGAAGCGCCTCACAAACACCTCAAATGCGGGTTAGTTACAAAAAAACCTAAAGGCCTCAAAGACCCTTAGGTTTTTTTTATTTCTGATGATTTGTAATGGGCTACTTCATAGCCTGCTCTGCGGCCAACTGCGCCTGGCGGGCCAGGTCGGTGGATGCCGCCAAGATGCGCAGAGCTTCCTCGGGATTGTGGAAGCCCATGCTGTTTTCGGCGGCGATGAAATCCCAGCGCAGTTGGGCAGAGCGGTGCAGCGCGCGCGCTTCTTCCAGCTTGGCTGTATCCACGTTGGCGCTCTCTGCCGCGGCCTTGATGGCATTGATGGCGTCTACCAGTGCGGTCTCGGTCGCCATCATGGTTTGATGTACGCTCTCTTGAATGATGTTCACCCGTCCGACCACATAATCCACGTCGGTGTGGCAGGTGCCGCAGGAAGCCGCCGGGTTGGCCAGCGGGCTTTGAACATTATGCGTCGAGAACTTGGCCGCCCCATCCCGGGTGTAGGGCATGTGGCAGTCGGCACAGGAAACGCCCGCATTGTAATGAGTGCTGCCCGCTGTGTAAGTTTCATACTCCGGGTGCTGCATCTTGATCATCGGCGCGCCGGAGTCGGGGTGAGTCCAGTCGGTGAAGCCGATTTCGGTGTAATAGGCTTCGATATCTTCGATGGTCGTGCCGCCTTCCCAGGGGAAAGTCAGGTACTTGCCCTCGCCCGCGAAATAGTACTCTACGTGGCAGTTGGCGCACACCAGAGAGCGCATTTCCTGGCGGGTAAATGTGGTCCAGTCTTTTCCCTGTGCTTCCAGGGCTTCTTTCAAGGCTGGGTTGGTTACCACCAGTTTCATCGTCCCGGCCTCGTGGCAGTTGGCGCAGCCAATGGGCTGGTCGATGAGCTGGCCGAGTTCGCTGAAGGGCGTTTTGTCGTATTCAGCCATGCCCATCTCATTCCACAGCTTGGGATTGGTTGCCGATTTGCAGGAATAGCATGTGCCCGGGGTGGCGTCGCTGATCCGTTTTGAAGCGCGCACATCCTCCAGCGCCCACATATGCCCCCGATCATCGGTATAACCCTTAGAGAAGGGGTACCCTGCGAACAACGTCACCAGCATGGGATCTTCAGCCAGTTTGTCCACCGCGATTGAGCCGCCATAGGTGGTTTTGGTGGCGTTTTCTTTGGTCTTCAAGAGGGTGGTGTATTGGTTGGGGAAGTTCAAGCCCCACTTGGCGCTATCCGGCTCCAAGGCGGCGATCTCGATCATAGGCTTCACACCGCGGTCTGGAGCGGGTTGGTTGCTGATGAACACCAGCACCGCAACCAGCAGGGCAGCCAGGACGATAATGATACCGGTCAATATGAGGATAGTGGGAGAGTATTTTTTCAACATAGGGCGACCTCTCTATTTTGTTTTGTCTTGATAAGGGAGAATTGAGATACCACGCTGTCCGTGGGCCACATCACGATGGCATTCAAAGCAGTAGCGTTCCGAATCCATCTGACCGTCCGCTACATTCTGAACAGTGTCCGCATGGCAGCGCAAGCAGTTTTCCTGAATAATTTCTTTGGTATGGGGCTTGGCGCGCAGCGGCTCGGGTAGATGGCCGATGGTGAACGCCGAAACGTGATTAAAGCCCGACTGCGCTTTGACCAGATATTTAGGGATGAATTCGTGCGGGGTGTGGCAGTCGTTGCAGGTGGTCCATGAGCGGTGCCCGCCGTGGAACCAGCCTTCATAGACCGCATCCATCACATGGCAGTTGTTACAGGTGGTCGGGTCGTCGCCAAGATACACGGTGAAGTTGCTGACGTATAGAAACGTGCCCAGCACGACAACCAACGCGACCACCCCAACGATGATGGGAAGTTTCATGCCCCTCCTTTTGACAATAATCGGATAACTAGCGAACCCTATTATCTATGAACAGATTACATTAATCTTTGATTAATGTCAATTTGAACAACCTAAAAACCCTAAGAGACTGTTTAAAAACCCTCCGAAGCCTTGATACGTCGCAGACCAATGCCGAGC
>CAZMMI010000100.1:0-13036 GCA_964567255.1 uncultured Anaerolinea sp. | reverse complement strand
ACAAATAAAAAAGCTCAACGCAACGCCTTCGCGCTGCATTGAGCTTTTATTGACGTAACTTCCCTGCCTGAGGGCCGGGATGAAAGAAGGTCGCTTAACCCTTCAAGAAGGCTTCCAACGCCTCTTTGCTGATGCGGAAAGCGCTGCCAATCTTGCGCGCTTTCAGGTCACCGGCGGTGATAGCAGCCACCACGTCTTCTTCCGAAACGCGCAGGATACCTGCCGCCTCGGCGGGCGTCATCACGTCCGGAATGCCGGCGGCGCCCGCAGCGGCTCCAGCCGCAGCACCACCAGCCACTGCACCGCCCAGGCCAGCCTGTTGGCCGCCACCCTGCAGGGTGTTCGTGAGAATGTTGCCAATCCCCAACCCCGCCCCAATACCGGCTGTCAAACCAGCGCCGCCACCTGGGTTCTGGGCCGCATCGCGCATGGCGTCTGCCGCCTGCAGTTGGGTGTAGGTCGTGGTATCGAGCATACCCATCTGGCGCAATTCCTCAGCCGACTTCTCAGAGGGCTTCAGGTTGCCGATGTAGAAACTCTTCAACAACAAACCGATCGCTGCAAAGTCGTCCTGGGCTTTTGCCCGAACGCCCGCGCCAATCTCCTCGGTCAAGCCGATGAGCGCCGCAACGCTGTTCTTTACAGCCGTCTCAGCCAGCAAATCCTGCAGCTTTGAGAGCAGCATGACCCGCAAGCGATTCTCGATATCCGAGGTGCGGTACATTCCCTGAGCGCCAACAATCTGGGTCACAAATTGCTGCGCGTCCTTAATCTGGAAGCTGTAGCTACCATAGCCTTGCAGCAGCGCCACGCCCAGGCCCATTCCCGGATTCGAGACCAGGATCGGCTGCGGGGTGCCCCATTTTCGATCGGCAAATTCGCGCATCGAAACGTAATACACCTCCGCCGTGAAGGGCGTGCGATTGTCAAAGGCTTTACCAAGGAATTGGGTCAACACCGGCACATTGGCCGTACTAATGGTGTGACGTCCCGGACCAAGAACATCCAACGCGTGCCCGTCGCGGAAAAACACCGCGCGTTGGGATTCGCGCACAATCACCTGCGAACCGAAGCGAAGGTCAGCCACCCCTTGTTCAGGGAAGCGGTGGACCAGCTCCTCTGCCATCTCGCTGGGATATTCAACGACATCAAAAATTCTAGCCATAGTATCCTCTCTCCGTCATCACCAAAGATTACTGTTGGGGTTGTTGATCTTGCTGCTGCCCGCTGTTGAGGATGACCTCAGCACGCTTGTCGAAGGCATCTACGCAGACCTGGGCCTGTTTGGTCAGTTGGCGAATGGCCGCGACCAACCCATCCGTGCCAAATGAAGCCTCAACATTATCGATCGAGCGCTCAACTTCGTCGCCGCCATCCAACAATGCCAGGTCATATTGGTAGAGCTGCGCCAACTCTTCCGAGTTGACCTTGACCGCATCGAAGAATCCGGCATACCCATAGCTGGCAGTGCGAATTCGATCGGTGAACTGGCGAACCTTCAAAGCCGCGGCTTCCAAATCATCAATCAACCGGATCTCGCCCTGGCTGATCAGATCTCTCTGCAAGCCAGAAATCCGCTGTCCCAAGGCCTCGAAGCGATTAGCAATCGTCTCGCGCAGCAGCTTATCTGCCGACCGCCGGTTCGTCCGGTCGAAGTATCCGCTGAAACCGGGGATTTTCCCCAAAATTTTTCGGAAGAAATCTTGGTCTTCCAAAACACGTCCGAGAATGTCACTCATTGCGCCTCCTATAGTGGCTGGACCATTATCCAATTTTGTCTATGAGATCACACATAGCTCACCAAACGGTATGCTTATTTTGATCCTGTGTTGATTATAGTCAAATTTACATCAAGGAACAATACAAGCACGTCTATAAATGTCAATGTTCTATCAAGATTGCCCTACGTTCGGGTAGTAGATGCCGCTCCCACACCCCAAAATGCAGATTACACCACGCCGGCTCCCAATGAACCAGACAAGTCACGCTAATCCTCGGGGTAAATCGCAATATTCGCATATTCTTGTAAGGTTCTTGTAATGTATCCCCCTATTGTATTCAAATCGAGATTGGCTATAATGAAATCAAGTTCTATAGAGAACTTGATAATGCGAAAGGAAGGAGGTGAAAAACATGTTATTCGCTCCGAAAGAAAAAGGTCAGGGTTTGGTTGAGTACGCGCTGATTCTTGTGTTGGTGGCTGTAGTCGTTATCGTTATTCTTGCGTTGCTTGGCCCCGCCATTGGCAACATCTTCAGCAATGTCGTACAACAGATCTAAGCAGATCACAATTCTTGTATTTTGAAGCCAAAAAAGGCTCTGCTTGCAGGGCCTTTTTTGATGGCACAAAAATAGTTCATTGGGAACCGACCACAGCAACTCCCAAAGAGGCACAAAAATTGCTATCGATTTTGATAGATTATCATCAAATTGGCACCATTTTTTATTGGTAACTTGAAAATTAGCGTATAATTAAGCAAGATTGTGGTAAGACAATATTTCAATTCGCATACTTTCAAATGTAGGAGGCTCACATGGCCACAGGTGGGAAACGCCGAGGGAGAGCGTTCATCGCTATTGCTATCGTGCTTTTGGTGGTGTTAGTACTGATCTTTCTGGCTACTCGTTTGTTAAGCGGAGGAGGATTAGCGGGTTTGATCCCCGGCGCCAATCCTGTTCAGGAACCTCAAGTAGCAACACCTACCCCTGAAGTGAAGATGATCAACATCGTCATCGCCAGTCAGAAAATTTCGCGTGGCACAGAAATCACCGAACAGTACGTGGTAGAAGTTCCGTACCCTGAAAAAGAACTGGTGGAAGGATCATTCATCACTGGCATTGAGCAAGTCATAGGCAAGCGCGCCAAGTCCGATGTAGAAGCGCAAACCCCCTTGACCAGCAACATGTTGGTCGATCCAAATCTGACCAACTCACCCGCGGCCTTCCAAATCCCACGCGGTCAGGTTGCCATACCGATTCCGGTCAGCAAGCTTTCCGCCGTAGCCTATGGCCTGAACGCGGGCGACCACGTCAACGTCATTGTAACCCTCATGATGGTTGACTTGGATGCGGGCTTCCAGTCCAAACTGCCCAACACCACTGGGTTGGTTGTGTCTCCAGGGCCGGTTGGAGAAGAGGGCGGCGCCACCACCGCTTCGGCTACCATCACCCTCAGCCAGGGCAGCATTGCTGGACGCATCGAACTCGACCCTGTGCTCAATCAGGCCATTTATGTGGTCCCGAATGAACCCCAGCGGCCGCGCATGGTTAGCCAGACCTTGATCCAGGATGCGATCGTTCTACAGGTAGGCGACTTTGCCCTGGAAACTGACCAACCGGTTGTCGCTGCAGAAGACGCCGCGGCCGAAGAAGCTCCTGCCGAACAAGCTGCCGAGCCGGTAATGCCCGACACTGTCACCTTGATTGTAAATCCCCAGGATGCCGTTACGCTCAACTACCTCATTCTGTCAGGGGCCAAATTGAACTTGGTGATGCGCGGTGCGGGTGACGTTGACCGCGTTGCCACCGAAGCAGTAACCCTCCAATATATCCTGGATTACTACAGCATTCCAAACCCGGCCAAACTACCCTACGGTTTGGAGCCGCGATTGGATGCCTTACCGAATTCGGTTCAACCGTTCCCGAACACACAACCCGCCGCAGTTCCTGCTGCTGCTCAATAATAATATATACCCTGGTGGATGATTCATTCACCCACCAGGGTATGTTTACTTAATAACAGAACGACTGGAGCGTTTATGCCGGCTCAAGAAAAAATTCGGGTTTTAATCGTTGATGACATTGCTGAAACGAGAGAAAATATCCGCCGCATGTTGCAATTTGACAACAACATTGAGGTGGCGGGGACTGCGCGAACCGGCCGCGAAGCAATAGATCAATCGGTTTCCTTGAAACCTGATGTCATCATCATGGACATCAACATGCCCGACATGGATGGAATCACCGCCACTGAAGAGGTGAAAAAGAAGCTCCCTCACGTTCAGGTTGTGATCTTATCGGTGCAAAGTGATCCAAGTTACATGCGCCGGGCCATGCTGGCCGGCGCGCGGGATTTCCTCACCAAGCCGCCCATGATCGATGAACTCACCGATGCGGTGCGGCGAGCGGGCATCATGGCCCAAGAGGAACGTAGAAAATCGGCCGCCAGCTTCCCCTCGGGTCCCGTAGACATTGGCGGCATACAAACTCAGGTCAAACAGTCTGTATCCCTTGGCAAGGTCATCGTTGTGTATAGCCCCAAAGGCGGCACTGGACGCACCACTATTGCCACCAATCTGGCAATCGCGCTCTATGCAGAGGACGCCCGTGTGGCCCTGGTAGATGGCAATCTTCAGTTTGGCGATGTCGCTGTGTTCCTCAATGAACAAGGCAAAAATACAATTCTTGACCTGGCTCCCCGGGCTGAAGAACTGGACACCGACATCGTGCGCGAGGTGATGGTGAATAGCCGGTCTACCGGCATCGACATCCTCTCTGCCCCGCCGCGCCCCGAAATGGCCGACAAAGTAACTGGAGACCAATTCTCCAAAGTCATTGATTTCCTGCGGCGTATGTATTCTTACATCGTAATCGACACGAGCTCTTATCTTACCGAAGCCGTGCAAGCAGCGCTGGACATCTCTAGCGTCATCGTATTGATCACCACCCAAGACATCCCGTCTATTAAAAACTGCAACTTGTTCCTCAGCCTGGCGGATGCTTCAGGGCTGAAGCGTAGCCGAATTATGTTCATAATGAACCGCTTCGATAAGCGGATTGCCATAACGCCCGAACGGGTGGGCGAAAGTTTGCGCCAGGAAATTGTGTTAGCCCTTCCCAATGACGAAAGAATTGTCAGCAACGCCGTGAACCGCGGCATTCCCTTCATGATTGATAACAAAGTACAACCCATCGGCAAGAGTATCCAGCAACTCGTCGAGCTAATCAAAGAAAAAATCACCAAGCTGGAGAACACAGAAGTAGAAGTTAAATAATCCTCGGTTCGCGTATTACTGGTTGACCGGTTTAAGGAGAAAGAATATGTCAATTTTAAAGCGAATTCAAGGTACACCGTCGGGCAATCAAAACACCCCGGGCACGCCTCCTTCACAAGAGCAATCATCCGCCCAGGGAGCTCGTCGTGTTGCCGCACCTAACATTCCTTCGGCGCAAGATACCTACCAGGATCTCAAGAACCGCGTCCAAAACAAACTGATCTCCACCCTCGAACCCTCCACCGATCCCTCCAAAGTAGCCGAAGTGCGCCGCACCATCCAGGAGCTTTTTGAGCAGATTCTCTCTCAGGAGAACATTGTTCTATCACGTCCCGAACGCGCCCGGATGTTCGAGCAAATCGCCGCAGAAATTCTTGGTTTTGGCCCACTCCAGCCGCTTCTGGAGGACGAAACCATCACTGAAATCATGGTCAATGGCGCCAAGAACATCTACATCGAGCGGGGCGGCCGCCTTCACCGCGCCCCGCTGACCTTTGAAAGCAATGCCCATGTCATGCGTATCATCGAGCGCATCGTGGCGCCGCTGGGTCGTCGCATTGACGAATCCAGCCCGTACGTAGATGCCCGCTTACCGGATGGCTCCCGCGTGAATGCCGTCATCCAACCCATCTCACTGGTCGGCCCCACCCTCACCATCCGTAAGTTCTCCAAGAAACCCATCACGGTCGAACAACTCATTCAATTCGGCTCCATCACCCCCGAGGCAGTCGAGTTCCTCAAAGCCTGCGTTGTGTCGCGCCTCAACATCATCGTCTCTGGCGGCACCGGTTCTGGTAAGACAACCCTCCTCAACATTCTTTCTGGATTCATTCCCTCCGACGAGCGCATTCTAACCATCGAGAACGCCGCAGAGCTTCAGTTACGACAGGAACACGTTGTCACTCTAGAATCCCGCCCGTCGAACATCGAAGGCAAAGGCGAAATCACCATCCGCGCCCTGGTCATTAACGCATTACGCATGCGCCCCGACCGCATTGTGGTTGGAGAATGCCGCGGCGACGAAGCCCTGGATATGCTTCAGGCCATGAATACCGGTCACGATGGCTCCATGACCACAGCCCACTCCAACAGCCCTCGTGACACCCTCTCCCGCCTCGAAACGATGAGTTTGATGGCAGGCGTGGAATTGCCCATCCGCGCCATCCGCGAGCAACTCTCCGCCGCAGTCGATCTGGTGGTTCACCAGGAACGCATGCGCGACGGAACGCGCAAGGTCGTCAACATCACCGAAGTTTCAGGAATGGAAGGGGACGTAATTACCACTACCGACCTATTTGTGTTCGAACAGGCAGGCTACGAGAACGGTAAGATCATTGGACGATTGCGCCCCACCGGCCTGCGGCCCCGCTTCATGGACAAAATTGAAGCGTCCGGAATTCACCTGCCTGCCACTATCTTTGGAATTGGGGAACGCCGCCGCTACTAACCCTCCGCCTATCTGGCGGTTGGAGTCATCCCTCGACAAGGGTGAAACCCTATGGATACGTCCTTAATCTTTATCATCGGAACAGTTCTGGCAATCATCCTCCTGATCGTCGGTATCGTCGTATCGGTCACTTCCGAACGCGGTGAAGTCGAAGATCGCCTTGGCCGGTATGCCGAAACGCCGAGGTCTGAGGCTGAAAGGGGCTCGCAGACGCCGGTCGCCGATTGGCTCAACAAACGAGTCGCGGGTTCATCCTTCGGCGAAAAGCTTGCCCGCGATCTGGCACGCGCTGATGTAAAGCTAAAAGCTGGCGAGTTTGTAACGGTCATGTTCTTAGCCGCCATCCTGGTCGGTTTTATCGCCTGGTTCATCGGCGGAAAAAGCATTCTGGCCGGCCTGGCCGGCGCGGCGGTTGGATTATTCCTCCCCCGGTTCTATGTGAACAGCCAGCAATCCAAACGCCTGGTCAAATTCAATGATCAGCTTGGAGATATGCTCAACCTGATGGTCAACGGTTTGCGCGCCGGATACTCAACCATGCAAGCCATGGAAGCTGTGAGTAAAGAACTTCCGCCTCCCATCTGCGATGAATTCCGCCGCGTGGTGCAGGAAATGCAGTTGGGCGTGCCCATGCAGACCGCCCTCGACAATCTTCTGCGGCGCATCCCCAGCGAAGACCTTGACCTGGTGATCACTGCCATCAACGTGCAACGCGAGGTTGGTGGTAATCTGGCCGAAATTCTCGACACCATCTCTTTCACCATTCGCGAGCGCGTCCGCATCAAGGGCGAGATCCGCGTGTTGACTTCCCAGACCATGTACTCGGGCCGCATGCTTGCCATGCTGCCCCTCGGCGTAATCGGCATCCTTTACGTCCTCAACCGCTCGTACATGATGGAGTTCTTCAATCCAGCCAACAACGCCAGATTGCCATGCGGGTATATTGCTCTGGCCTGCGTCGCGATTTTGATCGTTGTCGGTTATGTGGCCATGACCAAACTCGCCGATATCGAGGTTTAACCAAGGAGGTTACCCGCAATGACTACAACTATTATTTTTATCGTCGTAGGATTGCTAATTGTCGGCGGCGCCGCGGCGCTCGTGTATATCGGCATGCGCCAGCCACAAACGAGTGACGACCGGGCACTGCTGGAACGCCTCGATGAATTCAACCAGCGCGGTGAGCAGGTTGACCTGGAAAAGATCGAACTCTCCTTGCCCTTCCGGGAACGCATCATCTTCCCAATGGCGCGGAAACTCGGCGACCTTGCTGTCAAGTTCACCCCCCAGAACGCCATGCGCAGCATCGCGCGCAATCTGGAACTGGCTGGTAACCCCGGACGCATGGACCCCACCGTTTTCCTGGCAATGCAATTCATCATCTCTGTTGTGCTGCTGATCGTACTCATCGTGGTGTTTACCGTCGGACAATCCGATTGGCCCATCGGCCAGAAAATCCTCATGGCAGCCGGCGGCGCGGTGATCGGTTTTTATCTGCCTCAACTGTGGTTGACCAGTAAGATCCAAGCCCGGCAGAAAGAAATTCGCAAAGCCATGCCGGATGCGCTGGATTTGCTGACCATTTGCGTGGAAGCCGGTCTGGGCTTTGACGCCGCGCTGGCCAAAGTCAGCGAAAAATGGGAATCCGAACTATCTCTCGCATTTGCCCGTGTCATCCAAGAAGTGCAACTTGGAAAGATCCGCCGCGAAGCGCTGCGCGATATGTCGGATCGCATTGGGCTGGCCGAAATGACCAGCTTTGTAGCCGCAGTGATCCAATCCGAGCAATTAGGTGTCAGTATGGCCAAGGTTCTGCGCATCCAATCCGACCAGATGCGTGTCAAGCGTCGTCAACTGGCAGAAGAAGAAGCTCATAAGGCCCCGATCAAGATGCTTCTCCCCATGGCCGGGCTCATCTTCCCCGCCCTGTTTATCTCACTCATGGCCCCCGCGGCTCTACGACTTATGAATTCCGCGATGGCCGGGATGTTTTAATTCGGCAACCAGGAGCAGCTTATGACCCTGGCAGAACCCAGGGCTTCCCTGGCAGGGCTCACTCAGCCACCTGCCTTTAAGCTCTACCATCTGTTTTGGGAAGCAGTGGATTGGGTCTTCCCTCCGCAGTGTGGTGGCTGTAAAGCGGTGGGCGAGCGCTGGTGCCGCTCTTGCCGTGATTCCGCCGTCCCAATGAGCGGACCTATTTGCCTGCACTGCGGCGCTCTGCTGCGAGAAGGCAGCCAGTGTGCCGACTGTCAAAAGTCTCCCCCGGCGTATGCGTCTCTGCGCTCCTGCTATGTCTTCGATGGAGCCTTGCGCAGCGCCCTCCACCGTTTGAAGTACAGCCGCGATATCGGCCTGGGCGAGGCCCTGGCCCAGCCGTTGACGGCTTTGCTTGCTCAGCTCGATTGGCCGGTCGACCTGATCACCAGTGTCCCTTTGGGTAAAACCCGGCTGGCAGAACGTGGGTATAATCAATCTACCCTGTTGGCCCGCCCGCTGGCGCTCGCTCGCCGGCTGTCTTTTTCTTCCCGCTGTCTCACACGCACGCGGGACACCGCTTCGCAAGTTACCCTCACTGCGGCTGAACGCCGCACCAACGTTCAAGGGGCGTTTTGGGCCAACCCTGCTTTAGTGAAAGGTAAGTCGATCCTGGTAGTAGACGACATCACGACCACCGGCTCTACCATCCAGGCCTGCGCCCTGGCGCTTAGCCAGGCCGGAGCGAAAGCCTGCTACGGCCTGACTGTTGCCCGGGCAAATTATGTGTCGCTGGCGGCTTGACCGCCGTTCGTAACCTTCTTCTTTCTCTCTTCAGGAGGATCTTATGACTCTCAAGGTTGACATCTACCCCCACAACATGGAACTGACCGACCGGATTCGCGATTACGTGACCAAGAAGGTCGCCAAGCTGGATCGCTTTCTTAACGATGTAGATGAGACTCGCGTCGACCTTGATTTCCAGAAATCTATGCGCAGCCCCGCGGACCGTCAGGTGGCGCAAATCACCCTGCGCGGGCGCGGATACATCCTGCGCACCGAGGAACGCTCCGACGACCTGTTCGCGGCGGTGGATGCCGCTCTGGAAAAAATGCAGCGCAAGATTGAGCGCTACAAGGGCAAGCGCACCCGCGGGCGCGGTGATGGCGTTCCCGCTTCTGAAATCGCCGAGCCGGTTGCGGAAGGCGAAGAGGAAGCCGAGACCCAACCCGTCATTGCTCGTCGCAAAACCTTCACCCTGGTTCCGATGGATGAACTGGAAGCCATTGAACAGATGAGCCGCCTGGGGCACGAAGATTTCTTCATCTTCTACAATGCCAACACCAGCGCCATCAACGTTTTGTATCAGCGCCGGGATGGAAGCTACGGCTTAATCGAACCGCGCCTGGGTTAATTTCTATCCAATTAAATCAGAAAGCGGGGTGCTTCGCACCCCGCTTTCTGATTTAATTCGGGATTTTTTGCTCTCTGCGCACTGACGAATATTTAAAGGAAATATCCGTCGGTCGTCTTCTTCGACTTCGCTTTGCGCTTACCCTCCGGCAGGCGGCTGTACAAGAAATTCAGCTCCGCGATGCGCAGTCGCAACCCGTCGCTCAAAGCCTGACCATCCATGCGCCAGCTCCAGTTGCCGCTGGGCCGCCCAGGGAAGTTCATCCGCGCCTCGCCCCCCAGCGAGAGGAAGTCTTGCAGCGGGGCCAGCACCATGTCCGCCACCGAACCCCACACCGCGCGGATCATGTCCCAGGAGACATCCTCGCCCGAGCGCGCCAGGTAGCGGCGCAGCAGGTCGCGCTCGCTTTCCGCGGTGGTCGCATACCAGCCCCGAGAGGTGTCATTGTCGTGCGTGCCGGTGTAAGCCACGCAATTTCTTGGGTAGTTGTGCGGCAGAAAATCATTTTCGGGGGCGTCGAAGCCAAACTGGAGAATCTTCATCCCCGGCAGGTTGAAGCTGTCGCGCAGTTCGTCCACATCCACGGTGATCTCGCCCAGGTCCTCGGCGATGATGGGCAGGTTGCCCAGTTCCTTTTGGATGGTCGTAAACAGGTCCTTCCCCGGAGCAGGCACCCAGCGGCCCTTGACCGCGGTCTCGCTGCCCGCCGGCACTTCCCAATACCCGGCGAAGCCACGGAAGTGATCAACGCGCAAGATGTCCACCTGTTGCAACCCGGCGCGCAAGCGGTCCAGCCACCAGGCATATCCGGTTTGAGTGTGATATTCCCAGCGGTACAGGGGGTTGCCCCACAGTTGCCCGGTCGGCGAGAAGTAATCCGGCGGGACGCCCGCCACCACGGTCGGCTTGCGGTTCTTATCGAAGTGGAACAGTTCGGGATTCGACCAGGCATCCGCGCTGTCAAAGGACACAAAAATGGGCATATCGCCAATGACCGCAATACCCTTGGCGTTCGCATAAGCTTTGAGCGCCATCCACTGGCGGAAGAAAACGAACTGGCGGAAGGTGTGCCGCAGGATGTCATCGGCATGACTTTCGCGGAAGGTCTCCAGCGCCTTTGGCTCGCGCAAACGCAGCGGGTCGGGCCAATCGATCCACGAAACACCACCCTGCGACTCTTTGATCGCCATGAACAAGGCAAAATCGGGCAGCCACAGCGCCTGAGCCTCCTGAAAAGTCTTGAACGCCTCTTGCCGCTTGACCGAAGTGGATTTCTTGAAGCGTTTGAAGGCCCGCTCCAACAGCTTCAACTTCCATTCGATCACTGGGCCAAAATCGACTCGCCCAGGCTGGAACGCAGGCCGGTCTAGCAGATCGTCCTGGCCCAACAGTCCTTCGTCCAGGAGCACCGCCGGGCTCACCAGGTATGGATTCCCGGCGAACGCGGAAAAGCACTGGTAGGGGGAATCGCCGTAGCCCGTAGGTCCCAGGGGCAGCACCTGCCATAGACTGCAACCTGTTTCGGCCAGGAAGTTCACCCAGCGGTAAGCCTCGGGGCCCAAATCGCCGATTCCATCCGGCCCGGGTAGGCTGGAGGGATGCAAAATAATGCCGGAAGAACGCGGAAATTGCATAGAACCTTCCTTTTTACTCAGATGGATTGACTAATCGCAAGTACAGGCGCATGTATTCCTGTCCTGAACGCTCCCAGGAAAACTCTTGCTGCATGGCAAACTCGCGCCTGGCTGCCCATTCTTCTTGGTTGTGGTAAGCCGCCAGCGCGCGCCGTAACGTGCCCGCCAGCGCTTCCATTGTTGCGCCTTCAAACAAGAAACCACTGCTCTCAGCCGGGTCGGCTTGATCGCTGATCGTATCGCGCAGGCCGCCGGTTGCGCTGGCCACCGGCAGGCAGCCGTAGCGCATGGCCATCATCTGCGCCAACCCGCACGGCTCATAACGGGATGGCATCAACAGCATATCCCCGCCCGCGTACATGCGCCGCGAAAATGCTGCATCGAAGCGGATCACGGCGCGCACGCGGTCGGGCAAATCGCGCTCCAGTTGGCGGCTCATTTCCTCCAACCCCGGCTCACCCGTTCCCAGCAGGATGGCCTGCCAGGGCAAATCGGCGATTTCGGCCAGCGCCCCCACCGCCACATCCACGCCCTTCTGGTGGTCCATCCGGCTGATCAAAATCAACAGCGGCAAATCCTGGCTGGAGTCCAATCCCACTTCAGCCAGCAGGGCTTGTTTGTTGGGCTCGCGCGCTGCGATGTGCGCCAGGTTATAATTTTGCGCCAGAGCGTGATCGGTGGCCGGGTCGATTGAAACCAAGTCGATCCCGTTGAGGATGCCCACCAGGCTGTCGGAGCGGGCCTGCAAAAAACTCTCTAACCCGCAGCCGAACTCGGGGGTCAGGATTTCGCGGCTGTAGGTAGGCGAGACGGTTGTGATGATATCTGCCGCCGAGAGGGCCATGGGCAAAGGCTGGTAATGGCCCCATTCCGGCAGACGCTCGTCGGTGTTTTCGGGAATGCCAAACTCGCGCATGGCCTGGTCGGTCCCCGCGCCCATATAGGGCAGGTTGTGCACGGTGAACACGCTGCGCGTGCGCGCATAGAACGGGTCCGTCTTGCGCAGTTCGGCCAGCATGTGCACCGCCACGCCCACGTGCCAATCCTGCGCGTGCAGGATGTCGATGGGCCATTTCAAGGCTTTTGGCAGCGTCAACAGCGCCAGAGAGAAGAAGGTGAACTTGCGCCCATCCTTCTGGGTGTCAATGTTGTAAACCCCGCCCTGCTTCGGAATCGGCTCGCCATCGATCAGGTAAGTGACAATACCGTTCAGTTCAGTCTGGTACACCTGCGTATCAATGGCCCCGCCGGGAAAACGTGTCTTGAACTTTTTTAATCGGCGGATAGCGGGTGTATCGCGTGGAATAGTGGGGTGATAGGGAATCACCACGCGCACATCCAGCGCGCGGCCTTCTCGCGCCGCTTCGGGCAGCGCCGGCAGGATGGACGGCAGCACTCCGGCCACATCTCCCAGCCCACCCACCTTCACCAGCGGCGCGGCTTCGGCCCCGGCAAACAAAACTCGGATGGGTTCAGCAGCGGTCATTCCCGTCCCTCCTTCCTTTTTCATTTGCAACTACTCAGCCAGAGGTGGAAGAGGCCCGAATTTGAGGTGTGTGGGGTGCGAAGC
>CAZMMI010000099.1:4445-13144 GCA_964567255.1 uncultured Anaerolinea sp. | reverse complement strand
GACATGCCTGATTACAACACCTATCTTTCCCCTTTTAGCTGGCGATACGCCGGGCCGGAAATGCGCCGTTTATGGAGCGAAAACGCGAAACGCTCGCTCTGGCGCAAGATTTGGGTCGCCCTGGCCCGCGCGCAATCCGAGTTCGGGTTGGTCACACCCGCCCAGGTGGCCGAGCTCGAAGCCAACGCCGGGCGCATCGACCTGGAGCGCGCCTTGCAGATTGAGGCCGAAATCCACCACGATTTGATGGCCGAAGTGCGCACCTTTGCCGAGCAGTGCCCCCAGGCAGGCGGCATCATCCACCTGGGCGCCACCTCCATGGACGTGGAAGACAACGCCGACGCAATCCGCCTGCGCCAGGCAACCGGGCTGGTTCTGCAAAGCCTTGCCGGACTGCTGCGTGCTTTTGCCACGCGCATCCAGGCCACCGCCGCCCTGCCCATCATGGCTTTCACCCACCTCCAGCCTGCCGAACCTTCCACCCTGGGTTACCGTCTGGCCTTCTATGCCCAGGACCTGCTGGCTGATTATCAAGAGTTGAGCCGCCGGCTCGATCTCATTTGCGGCAAGGGCTTCAAAGGCGCGGTGGGCACAGCCGCTTCCTACATAGAACTCCTCGGCCTCCAGGGCTACCAGCAATTCGAAGAACGCCTTGCCGAACTCCTCGATCTGCCCTTCTTCCCCGTTGCCACCCAAACCTACCCTCGCCGCCAGGAATACCACCTCGTCAGCGCGCTGGCGGGCCTGGGCGGCACGCTTTACAAATTTGCCTTCGACCTGCGCCTCTTGCAATCGCCCACCATCGGCGAGTTGAACGAGCCCTTCGGCTCGCGCCAGGTAGGCTCCTCCGCCATGCCCTTCAAACGCAACCCCATCAACGCCGAGAAGATCGACTCGCTGGCCCGCGCCCTGGCCGTCATGCCCCAAATCGCCTGGGGAAACGCCGCCCATTCGCTGTTGGAACGCACCCTCGACGATAGCGCCAACCGCCGCACGCTGCTCCCCGAAGCCTTCCTCATCACCGATGAGCTGCTGCGCACCGCCACCCGCCTGGTAAACGGCCTGCGCGTCAACGAAGACGCCATCCACCGCAATTTTGCCATCTATGCGCCTTTCGCTGGCACCGAACGCCTGATGATGGCCCTGGTAAAGGCCGGTGCAGACCGCCAGGAGATGCACGAACGCCTGCGCGACCACGCCATGCAAGCCTGGCAGGTTGTTCAGCAAGGTCAACCTAACCCGCTCATCCCCACCCTGGCTGCCGACCCCGCCTTCCAGGCCTACCTCCCAGCCGAGCAGATCCAAACCCTGCTGGTCGTCGAAGATTACACCGGCATCGCCACCCAACGCGCCCTCGACACAGCCGCCGAAATTTTGAAAGCATTGCCTGAATAAGGTAAAATAGATGGTATACCGTAACAACTTAAACCGCAGGGTTTCTTCGATCTGAGCTGGGCCTTCAACCCCGCGAACCGAAAACGAATAAGGAGCATTCTATGACCGATTTTCCCGGCAAAGGCAAAGTTGCCGTACTGAAAACATCCCCCGAGACCGTCCTCGAAGACATCGACCGCCTGATGAAATTGGCCGGCGTCGAACAAGCACTGCCCAAGGATGTCACCACTGGGATCAAAATCAACATCTCGTGGCAGACCTGGTATCCAGCCTGCTCGTCTACGCCCTGGCAGCTCGAAGGCGTCATCCACAGCCTACAGGGCCAGGGCTACAACGACTTGCTCGGCATTCACAACGATACCGTTGTGGTTGATACCTCTGTAGGCGAGGCCAACAACAAGCACCGCTTTGTCACCGACAAGTACAATGTGCCCTGCCTGTATCTTTACGAAGAGAAGTTTGAATGGGAGCGCTACACCCCCAAGAAGCGCCCCTTCCTCGTTCTCGACAAGGTCTACCCGGATGGCGTCTATATCCCCAAAGCCCTCATCGGCAAAAACATCGTCCACCTGCCCACCGTCAAAACCCACGTCTTCACCACCATCACCGGCGCCATGAAAAATGCCTTCGGCGGCTTGCTGCATCGCAACCGCCACTGGACTCATTCTGTCATCCATGAAACCCTGGTTGATCTGCTCATGATCCAGCAGGAAATCCACCCCGGGCTGTTTGCCGTCATGGATGGCACCTTTGCCGGTGACGGCCCCGGTCCGCGCGCCATGCACTGGCATGAGAAGAACATCCTCCTGGCCTCCTCCGACCAGGTCGCCATCGATGCCGTCTCTGCCAAACTGCAGGGCTTCGACCCCATGAACATTCCCTTCCTGCGCATCGCCCACGAGTTAGGCCTGGGCGTAGCCGACCCGCGCGAAATTGACATCGTCGGCTACGACATCAACCAGGAACAGCCCTGGAACTTTGTCCAAACCGATACGTTTGCATCCAAAGGCCAAAAGCTCATCTACCACGGCCCGCTCAAACCCCTGGAAAAACCCCTCTTGCAGAGTCCCATCGTGCCCTGGTCCTACTTCGCCAGCAACTTTTACCACAACGTATACTGGTACCCCTTTGTTGGGCGCAAGCGCGTCGAATCGGCCTTGCAAAACCGCTGGGGCAAGCTATTTGCCTCCTACGGTGACGGGCAGGTGGTTATGCCCGGCATGGAACCCAAAACGGTCATGCAAGCCGCAGTCGGCATCGGCCTGGCAGCCGCCCTGCTCGGCGGCGCCGCCTGGATGCTCTCTCGCAAAGACAAATAGCGACTTGCGAAAGCAGGGTCACCTTTGGCGTGAGCAGTTCCATAATTTTATACAGAGAAAGAGGCGCACCGCGCCTCTTTCTCTGTTAGGGCTCTTCCCCCTCTCCATTTCGCAGAAATGGGGAGGGGCCAGGGGTCGGGTCACTTCTTTCCCCGGCATACTTCACACGGGCACAGCGCCCGCAAATATCCCCAGGTGAAAATACCATCGTGGTGGCCGTCTTCCCACTCGATCGTCAACGCATACGACCCCACCGCCTCAATCTTGCGCATCCGTGAAGCGGGCATATCTGGCAGTTGCACCAGAAAAACATTTTCGTCCGGCTCCGGGCGCATGTTCTCATGCCCGCCCCGGCACAAAGCACACGGGCATCCGGCCCGCAGTAAACCAAAGGGATACTCGCTGGTGTGCCCGTCATTCCAGGCAATGGTCAAATGCCCGGTCTCGCGATTGGCTGTAATGCCGGCAGGTCGATACTCCATAGTTCTCATCCTCGCTATTGCTGTTCCGGCTCGCCAACCACCGCCAGGTACTGCGATGCTGCCCAGCCGCTGCGCCCAGAGTCATAGGGCGCTTCCAAAAACCACCAGGTGAAGCCGTCGCCCGAACGCGGTCCATCTTTCACCCGAAAAACCTCGTTTTCGCCGCCCAAAAAGCGCGGCGGATCGCTCACCGACGGCCCCGTGCGCAGCCGCAGCCCGTCTCCGTCGGTTCCGGTAATCTGCACAAACACGTCAATCCCAATCCCGCCTTCCCCCGGAGGAGGAACCGTGGCGGTTGGCGTAGGCAAAAACACATTCGAAGTGGGCGTTGGGCTGGGCATCGCAATCACCGTCACATAAGCCATCGGGGCTTCTTCGACCGTATCCTTCGGGGTTGCAAACAACACCAGTGCCCCCAGCAGCACGGTCAACGCTCCGGAGATGGCCAGCATCCCCAACAGCACCCAAACATTCATCCGCGGTCGCAACCAATTCAGCATGGCAAGCCTAAATGGGCAGCAGGAAGAACCCGATTCCCAGGATGATATACACCGCCAGCAAGGCCGCGCCTTCCAGCCAGTTCGACTCGCCGTCTGCCGAAACCAACGCCGCCACCAGTACCGCCGCAATCACCGCCAGCAGTTCAAACTGGTTGAACACCAGCGTCAACGGGTGGCCCATTGCCAGGCTGACGAACACTAATAGCGGCGCAACAAACAGCGCAATCTGCAAGCTAGATGAAACCGCAATCTCGATGCTCAAATCCATCTTATTCCGAATAGCCACTTGCACAGCAACCAGATGCTCGGCCACGTTACCGATGATCGGGATTAAGATGATGCCCAGGAAGAACTCAGAAAGACCCAACGTGGACGTAACTGATTCCACCACCCCCACCAGGGTCTCGCTCATCCACACCACCCCGGCTGTTGCCAGGCCTAACATCACCAGCGCCGAAGTCAGGCTCATCTCGGCTTTGTGCTGTCCTTCATGTAGTTGATGGCTCACCGGGCTGCTGCTCGTCGAGCGCAATATGAAAATCAATCCCAGCACATACAGCACAATCATCACCGCCGCGACGCCCAGACTCAACGCCTCCACCTCGGTGGAGGTTTCTGGGCCGATCGAATGGCTGAACAAGGACGGGATCACCAGTGCCACCGTGGCCAAAATCAGCAAAATAGCATTGTTGCCGGCCTGTCGGCGGTCAAATACTTGCAACCCATTCTTTAAGCCGCCCAACAAAAGGGCGGCGCCCATCACCAGCAGGAGGTTACCCAAAATTGACCCTGTGATCGACGCCTTCACCAGTTCCAGCAGCCCCGCATTGATCGCCACCAGCGTGATGATCAATTCTGCCGCGTTCCCCAGCGTGGCATTCAGCAATCCGCCGATCTTAGGGCCGGTATACACCGCCAGCGATTCGGTGGATTCGCCAATCAACCCCGCCAGCGGGATCAGGCTAACCGCCGAGAGCGCAAAGATCCAGATTGGCGGCAAATGGGTCAGTTCCGCGATCAACGCAACCGGCATCGCCAGCAGCAGCCAGTTCAAAGGTTTTTTGTTGAAGAAACGAAGAATCTTGTTCATACTCCTCCTGCACCGCTATTATAATCGTTTATGAACTCAACATACTATCAAGAGATACCGGGGCATTGGGAATCGGCGTGGCAAAACCCGCATTTTGGGGTGTGAAGGCGGCGAAGCCGCCTTCACACCCCAAAATGCGGAACTTACCACGGCAACTCCCAGAGAGCCTTTCCAAGCCAAAGATCGCCACGGTCACTGTATGATATAATTTGGGGAAGGATATGGATAATTCACCAGACTCCGTCAACAATCTGCCGGTTTTAGGCAACCGCTACCGCCTCCTCCAGACGATTGGAGCAGGGGGCATGGCGGTTGTTTACCGTGCACAAGACCTGAGCCTCAACCGCCAGGTCGCCATCAAACTACTGCGTCAAGATTACTCCCGTCACACAGAATTCAGCCAGCGCTTCCAACAAGAAGCCTACGCCGCAGCCGCCCTCTCTCACTCCAACATCGTCACCGTTCACGATTTTGGACAGGATGCCGGTCGATACTTCATCGTCATGGAGTTGATCGAAGGCCGCGATCTGAAGAAAATCATCGAGGCTCACTTCAAGCCGGTGGTGACTGATTGGCGGCACATGAGCCGGCCAAAAGACGAGCGCACGGTCGAAATCAAACGCAACGAAGAGTTAATCACCCGAGCCTGCTACCTGGTCTTCCAGGCTTGCGCTGGCATCGGCTACGCGCATCGAATGCACCTCGTTCATTGCGATGTCAAACCTCACAACATGCTTGTCACGCGCGATTGGCGCTTGAAAGTCACCGATTTCGGCATCGCCCGCGCGCTCTCCACCATCGACGCCAACGAGCAAAACGAAGAAGTCTGGGGTTCGCCCCAATACTTCTCCCCCGAGCAAGCCGCTGGTCATGCTCCTTCCCCCGCCAGCGATGTCTATTCTCTGGGTATCATCCTATACGAACTGCTCACGGGGCGTCTGCCCTTCAACTCCAGCGATCCCCAAGAACTGGCTCGCCAGCACCGCGAAGGCCGCGTCATCCCGCCCAGCCGCTTCAACAACCAAATCCCCCCCGAACTGGAAAAAATCCTCCTCAAAGTTCTTCAGAAGGATCCCCATCAGCGTTATGGCACCGCCGGTCAATTCGGCCGGGTGCTGTACAAATTCACCGGTTCATGGGCGGGTTACCAGGCTGCTCCTCCGGCTGAACCCGAAGCAGTTCCCGTTTATGTGCCGCCCACGCCTGGCGGAACCCGGCCTTCGGCGCCGAGCCGCCCCGCTGCTCCTCCGCCCGAAGAAGAAGCCCAAGAACCCTCCTGGTTAGACCAACTCGCCTCGCTCCTCACCCCCGACATTCTCATCCTGGGGCTGTTGGCAATGGCAATGCTGGCCTCAACCATCCCCTTCCTGGTTTACGTCGCGACGCGTTTGGGAATGCTCAATTGATCCTTTCGACGTCCATCTTATCGGCGGATTTTGCCCGCTTGGGCGATGAGATCCATTCGGTTGAACAAGCCGGTGGAGATTGGATCCATATCGATGTGATGGACGGCCATTTTGTCCCCAACCTGACCATGGGCCCTTTCATCGTCGAGACCTGCCGGCGCATCAGCAACCTGCCCCTCGATGTGCACCTGATGGTGGATGACCCCGATCGCATGATCGAATGGTTTGCCCAAGCCGGCGCCAACACGCTCTCGGTCCAAATCGAAGCCTGCCCCAACGTCTACCGCACGCTAGAAAAGATCCGCTCGCTGGGCTGCCGCCCTGGCATCGTCCTTTCCCCCGGCACCCCCGCCACAGCCATCAGTCAGGTGCTTCATCTGGTCGACCTGGTCCTGGTCATGACCGTTAACCCCGGCTATTCAGGGCAGGCCTTTATTCCTTCAACGCTGCCCAAAATTTCCCAAATCCGCCAAATGCTGGATGAAATCCAATCCCAGGCGCTCATCGAAGTAGACGGTGGAATTACCAGTCAGACCCTCCCGCTTGTCTATCAAGCCGGCGCGCGCGTCATCGTCGCCGCCACATCCATTTTCAAACATCCCGCAGGCATCGCAGCCGGTATCGCTGAACTGCGCGAATCGGTTGCTTAAAACAAAAATCACGGCCGTCGCCGTGATTTTTGCCAGGAGAAAAATCTAGTGAGTTTTCACCATTGTTCGGATGCATTTAGCGCACAGCACTTTCTTCACCAGTCGGCCGTTCTCCAAAACCGACACCCGCTGCAGATTCGGGTGGAAGGTCCGGTTGGTTGCTCGCTGGGAGAAGCTTCGGTTATGGCCAAACACGGTCGCTTTTCCACACTTTTCACACTTTGCCATCTCAAGGATCCTTTCTTGCTATGATTGCCGTCGTTTATAATGAAGTGCACAGCCACTTCTCGCAACGAAGGCCAATTGTACCATAGCTCGCATCCATTTACAAGAACCGGGTTTAACTATCAAAAGGGTGAACAATAATGAAAGATAGCTCCAATCCTCTCGGAAACATCTATGTGTCTTATCGAGCCATTGCCACTGTTGCCAGCCAGTCTGCCATCCAATCCTACGGAGTCGTTGGCCTGGCGGCGAAAAATTTAGCCGAAGGCCTGGTTCAGGTCCTGGTCAAAGATCCGGTTCTGGGCGTCGACGTCCATTTCACCGATAAACAAATCCTCATCGACCTGTACCTGATCATCGAATACGGCACCAACATTAAAACCGTGTCTGCCAGCGTATCAGACAGCGTTCGTTACCAGGTTGAAAAAACCTTCGGGCTGCCCGTGGGCCATGTAAACGTTCATGTTCGCGGCCTGCGCATTAGCAACCCGGACTAATCCTTCTTAAAATCATTATTTCTATTATGGGAGTTGTAAGCATGGATCTTCATCCACCATCCCTGACGGATGGACGCAAACTGGCAGAATCCAATACCCTGGATGGACAGGGCTTGAAACAACTGGTCGAAGCCGGGCTGACCTGGCTCAAAACGCACCAGCAGACGGTTAACGCGCTCAACGTCTTCCCTGTCCCCGATGGCGATACCGGCACGAACATGGTGCTCACCATGCAAGCCGCTTATAACGAGATTGCCTCGTCCGGCGAAACGAACGTTGGCAAGATGGCCCACGCGGTTGCCCAGGGCGCCCTCATGGGCGCGCGCGGAAATTCTGGCGTCATCCTCTCGCAGCTATGGCGTGGCTTTGCCCGGGCGCTGGATCACCTGGACGTAATGGATGGAGCGCTCTTCGTTCGCGCTCTGGTCGAGAGCCGCAACACGGCTTACAAAGGGGTGGTCCGCCCAGTCGAAGGCACGATTTTAACAGTTGCAAAAGATGTCGCTGCCGCTGGAGAGTTAGCCCTGGCAAACTCCAGCAAATTGACCGAAATCCTCGAGGCGGTGGTTTTAGCCGCCGACGAGTCCGTCCGTCACACTCCCGAATTGCTGCCCATCCTCAAGCAAGCCGGGGTGGTTGATTCCGGCGGGAAAGGGTTCTTCTTCATCTTGGAAGGCATGCTTCGCTATTTCAATGGTCAATCGCTCGAAGTGCCCGTTGCCGCCGTCCAGCCCCTCTCAGCCATGTCGCTCGACCAGGCTGCGGAAGAGATTGAACCCGGACAGGACTACGAAGTCGTTGTCGATTTCCGCCCCGCCAAAGAATTGGATCTGGAAGCCTTTTACAATGATCTCGCCGAAATCGGCACTTCCATCCAGGTCGGCGAAGGCGATGGCATGTACCGCATGCACATCCATGTTGAAACCGAAAAGCGCTACCAACCCATCGACTATATCATGGGCATCGGCACCATCACTAAGGTCGCCATGGAAAACCTTCTGGCCCAAATGGAAGAACAAGGCCAAAAGGCACAACTGACCTTTGCCTCGGTCGAGCCTGGACAGGTGGCCGTGGTAGCTGTGGCCCCCGGCCCCGGCATCGCGCGCATCTTTGCCAGCCTGGGGGTTGCCGCTGT
>CAZMMI010000099.1:0-4345 GCA_964567255.1 uncultured Anaerolinea sp. | reverse complement strand
GAAGCCATCAGCGAGGTCGAGACAGGCGAAATTACCATCGCCACGCGTTCGGTCGTCATTAACGATGTCGACGTCAACCAGGGTGAGGTCATCGCCCTGCACAACGGTCAGCTTGTCATGTCCGCCGCCACGATCGACGAAGCCATCATCGGCTTGCTGGAAAAAGCCAAGACTTCTGACCGCGAACACATCACCCTCTTCTATGGGGATACCGTCAACAAAAACGAAGCCAACCGCATCGCCGACCTGGTTCGCTCACATTATCCATCCCATGAGCTAGAAATGCACGACGGCGGTCAGCCACACTATCAGCTCATCATCGCGATCGAATAACATGGGTTCCATCTGCATCCTGACCGATTGCGCAGCCCAATTCACCCAACCAGGATTTGCAGGCAGGCAAGACGTCCGCACCATCCCGTTTTCGGTACAGATCAAAGGGCAAACCTATCAGAATGGCGAAGGTCCCAAGACCAACACCCTGCCGCCATTTGCAAACGCGGAACTCAACCCGCGCTTGTTAGCCCCCGACGCGCAAGGCTTTTACGATTTCTTTATCAGCATGAGCCGCCAATACCGCGAAGGCATCGCCATTCTTTCCTCCGATGGCCTGATGCACACTTTTGCGGATGCGGAGAAAGCCGCGCTGGCAGCCCGGTCGCAAATCAACATCACCCTGGTCGACTCCCACTCCACCTCGGTCGGTTTGGGCCTGCTCGTCCAGGCTGCTGCTGAAGCAGGGTCAAACGGCATGTCGCTTACCGATATCGAGCGACATGTGCGCAAGCTGGCGGGCAACCTCTACAGTGTTTTCTGCACGGGCAGCCTGTCTTATCTTGCTTATGCCGGCTTCATCGATCATGGTCAGGCTCTGGCAGGCGAAATACTCAATCTCCTGCCCATCTTCTCCCTCGAAGAAGGCCTGCTCAGCGCTGTGGAGAAAACACGCAACTACCGGGGGGCAATGGATTACTTCCAGGAGTTCTTCTCGGAGTTCGAAAACCTCCAGCACATTGCCTTCTTGCAAGGTTACCCCGCCGCACACGAAACCCATCTCCTTCGTGCCACGGCCCAAGACCTCTTTCCCAAAACATCGTTCAGCGAACACCCCCTCCACCCGCCTCTAGCCACCCTTTTTGGGCCCAAAACGCTGGGATTGTTCCTGCTCGAGTCCGATTGACGCTCACTTTGCGGTAAAATACCTCTATGCCCTCATCTATAGAAAAATTACTAAAATTCATCAAGCTTGAACGCGAACGCGGCTACGATAACCGGGCCGTCGTTGGCGGGTTAGACAAAATTATTCCCTCCTGGACCAATGAAGCGCGCACCGGCGGCCTCTCGGAAGAGCAAATCAACGCCGTGACCGACCGTCTGCGTGAATATCCCCAGGTAGATAGCGCTCAGCGACCCGAATTCGTCGAAGCGCTGTTGAAATTGGTGGAGGACGCAGGTGCCGCACCCATTGCGCCCGTTGCAACCGCGGCTCCCGTTGCCCCGGTGGCAAAACCCGCTCCCGCTCCCGCCACCGAGCCCGTTCGCCGCGCCGAGCCGCCCCCGCCCGCTCCCGTTCAACGGGAAGAGCCCCGCCCCGCCGTGGTTCGACCGGCGCCCGTGGAAGAAGCCCGCCCCCTGGTCGGACTGGATGCCCCTCTCACCGTACTGCAAGGCATCGGCCCCAAAACCGCCCAGACACTGGCCAAACTCGACCTGAACACCTTGGGCGACCTGCTGTACTTCTTCCCTCGCCGCTACGATGACTACAGCCGCCTCAAGCCCATCAACCGGCTGGAATCCGGCGAAGAAGTCACCGTCATCGGCACCATCCAGGCCATTCAGAGCCGCCCGGTTCGCGGCGGCGCTACCCAATTGGTAGAAGCGGTCCTCAACGACGGCACCGGAAACCTGCGCCTGTCCTGGTTTGGCCAGCCCTGGCTGGTCAACAACTTCCACGCCCACGAGCAAGTGGTCGTGTCGGGCAAGCTCGAGCAGTACCTGGGCCGGTTGGTAATGAACAGCCCGGAGATCGAATCGGTCGAACAAGATCACCTGCACACCAACCGCATCGTCCCCATCTACCCCCTCACCTCCGGCATCACCCAGAAAATGATGCGCCGGACCATGTACCAGGCCATTAGCTTCTGGGCCCCCCGCGTCGGCGAGTTCTTGCCTGCCAGCGTGCGCTCATCTCTCAAGCTGCTTGACCTCGGCACAGCCCTATACCAGTGCCATTTCCCCGACAGCCAGGACATGCTCGACCTGGGCCGCTGGCGTCTGGCCTTCGATGAAATCTTCCTACTGCAACTGGGCGTCATGCGCCAAAAGCGCTCCTGGCAGCAAGCTCAAGCCCGCGTCTTCGAGACCCCCGAAGAATGGCTGGCCGGACAAATCGCCCGTCTGCCTTACGCCCTCACCGGCGCGCAGCAAAAAGCTCTTGCAGACATTCGTGCCGACCTGGCTTCCGGACACCCCATGGATCGCCTCCTGCAAGGCGATGTTGGCTCGGGCAAGACCGTTGTTGCCGCCACAGCCATCGCCATGATCGCCCGGCACGGCGCCCAATCGGCCATCATGGCCCCCACCAGCATCCTCGCCGAACAGCACTATCGCGGGCTCACCCGCCTGATGTGCGCGGAAAGCGAATCCGGTCCGGCCCCCCTGCAGCCCGAGCAAATCCGCCTTCTAATTGGCGACACTTCCGCTGCTGACAAGCAAGAAATCCGTGACGGCCTGGCCAACGGCTCGATCAAACTGATCATCGGCACCCACGCCCTCATCGAAGACCCCGTGCAGTTCAACGACTTGCAACTGGTGGTCGTCGACGAGCAGCACCGCTTTGGGGTTGCCCAACGCGCCGCCTTGCGCGCCAAAGGCGACAACCCCCACCTGCTGGTCATGACCGCCACGCCCATTCCCCGCTCCCTGGCGCTCACGGTGTATGGCGACCTCGATCTGACCGTCATGGACGAAATGCCCGCCGGTCGCTTGCCCATCGACACCCACGTTGTTCCGCCCGTTCAGCGCGAACGCGCCTACCAGTTGATCCGCAGCCAGATCGAGAAAGGCCGCCAGGCTTTCATCATTTACCCCCTGGTAGAACAAGGCGACAAAGACGAAGCCCTGGCAGCCGTCGAGGAGCATGCCCGAATCCAATCGAAAATCTTCCCTCATCTCAAAATCGGGTTGCTTCATGGCCGGCTGCGCCCCGATGAGAAAGACGATGTCATGACCCGTTTCCGCGACGGCGAGTTCCACCTGTTGGTTTCCACCTCGGTGGTCGAAGTCGGCGTAGACGTGCCCAACGCCACCGTCATGATCATCGAAGGCGCCAATCGCTTCGGCCTGGCCCAACTCCACCAGTTCCGCGGCCGCGTGGGCCGGGGCAGCGAACAGTCCTACTGCTTGCTCATCCCCGACCGGGACGACGCCGTAGAGAATGAGCGCCTGGCGGTGATGGCCGAAACCAACGATGGCTTTGTTCTGGCTGAACGCGACCTGGAACAGCGCGGCCCCGGCGAATTCCTCGGCACGCGCCAGGCCGGCTTTGCCACCCTGCACATGGCCAATCTGACCGATGTCCGCCTGATTGAAAAGGCGCGCAACCAGGCTCAAAACCTTTACCAAACCGACCCCGACCTGTCTACACCGCAAAATGCATCTCTGGTGGCCCGGCTCAACCAATTCTGGCAAGAAGGCCAAGGAGATGTCAGCTAATATGGTCAAAGCGTTTTTTCCCGGCACGTTTGACCCCATCCATTATGGACACATCAACATCGCCACGCGTGCCTCTCGCCTGTTTGACGAGCTCATCCTGGCTGTGTACGACAAACCCCTCAAGAACGCCGTCTTCTCCCCTGAAGAGCGTTTGGCCCTGGCCACCGAAACTTTCCGCGACGAACCCAAAATCCGCGTCATCGGCTACAGCGGGCTGACGGTCGACGCCTGCCGCAACAACAAAGCCCAGGTAATCGTCCGCGGTCTGCGCGTCTTTTCTGATTTCGAGTATGAGTTCCGCATGGCTCTGGCCAATCACCGCCTGGCCCCGGATATCGAGGTCATGGCTCTCATCACCAATGAAGAGCACACCTTCCTCTCTTCCAGCACCGTCCGCGAGATCGCCTCGCTGGGCGGCGATATCACCAGCATGGTGCCCGCGCACGTAGCCGACGCCCTATACACTCGCACGCGCGAGCTGGAGGCTCGCCAGAACCTGCCTCCATCCAACCCGCGGGATTAAGAATGAGAAGATTATCCTAATAAGCGGTGTATACAGAGCCAATACACTTGCACGGAAATCGTGTAGTGAAATAATTTTACAGATTTCGACTATAATGATATAAATAAA
>CAZMMI010000098.1:0-13263 GCA_964567255.1 uncultured Anaerolinea sp. | reverse complement strand
ATGGTAAAGAGCTTGGTGGCGGTGACGGTTTCGAGAGCGCGGATGATGGCGTCGGCGGCGGCCTGCCAGCCCAGGTAACGGAGGAGCATTTCGCCGGAGAGGATGACGGAAGCGGGGTTGGCTTTATCCTGCCCGGCCAGGCGCGGGGCGGTGCCGTGGGTGGCTTCGAAGACGGCCACGCCGGTTTCAAAGTTGATGTTGGCTCCCGGGGCAATGCCAATACCGCCGATTTGAGAGGCGATGGCGTCGGAGAGGTAATCGCCGTTGAGGTTGGTGGTAGCCAGCACATCGAAATCGGCGGGGCGCTGCTGGATCTGGTCGAAAGCGGCGTCGGTGATGATGTCGTTCACCAGTAAGCAGCCCGACTGCACGGCCTGTTCCATTTCCTCGTTGGCTATCGGCTCGCCACGTTCAGCGCGGGCGCGCTCCCACTGCCGCCAGGTGTAGACCCGGTCGCCAAACTCTTCTTCGGCCAGCTCGTAGCCCCAATTGCGGAAGGCGCCTTCGGTGAACTTCATGATGTTGCCTTTGTGAACCAGCGTGACCCGGCGGCGGCGGTTCTGCAGCGCCCACTGGATGGCAGCGCGTACCAGGCGGCGCGAGCCTTGCCCCGAGACCGGCTTGACGCCGATGCCCGAATCCTCCGGAAAGCGGATTTTAGCATACTCCTGGGGAAAATGTTCCTTGAGCAGGGCCAAAAAACGTTCGTTTTCGGGCGAACCGGCGGCAAATTCAATGCCGGTGTAGATATCCTCGGTGTTTTCGCGGAAGATGACCATGTTGACGTGTTCGGGGCGGCGCGAGGGGGTGGAAACGCCGGAGAACCAGCGCACCGGGCGCATGCACACGTACAGGTCCAGGTTTTTGCGCAGGGCCACGTTCAGCGAGCGGATGCCGCCGCCGACGGGGGTGGTGAGGGGGCCTTTGATGCCCACCTTGTACGTTTCGAAAGCGCGCAGGGTCTCTTCGGGAAGCCAGTTGTTGAAGCGCTGGAAGGCTTTTTCTCCGGCGAAGACCTCCATCCAGGCCAGGCGGCGCTGATTGCCATAGGCTTGCTGCACGGCTGCATCCAGAACGCGCCGGGCTGCCCGCCAGATGTCGGGGCCGGAGCCGTCGCCCTCAATGTAAGGGATGATGGGGACTTCCGGCACGGTGAGGCGACCGTTCAAAACAGTGATGGCAGCAGCCTGGGGAGGTAATTCGGGGAATATTGATGTCATTATTCTATTTTAACCCGTTTGGGTACTTTTTTGCGAATCTTTTGTCTATTTCCTTGACATTGACCCAGGCGAGTGATATAAAACGGCCTATGGATATGAAAACCAATCTTGGATTGAAGCGAGCCCGATATTCCCGACCCAAATGTGGAGGTTCGGTTCGTTTCGGTTAAGGATACGTTGTACCATAACCAAAAAAGCGGAAAGGGTCTTCCACAAGGAAGACCTTTTTTTGTTAATCCGACCGGCTTAAGGCGGTCCATCAGCGGAGGTGTGCTAAGAAGGTTTTGATTTCCCGAAAGAGGTTGGGCGAGCGCAGAGCGGAGTAGATCCAATTTGGCACGACGACCCTTTCTATCCCAAACCTGTGTCGTTGTGCCGTGCGCACGTTTGAGGAGGGCAGCAGCCCTCGGAATTCACGTTTATCTAACGCCTGACCCAATTTTGGAGAAGATCATGAAGAAGTTTGCCTTTTTAGCCTGTTTGTTAACCTTTGCGCTGGTCCTTTCGGCCTGCGCGCCCAAGTCTACCGGTGCTGAGGCGGATGGCTGCCTGGGCAGCGCCGAGACGGCCATTGTCGATCTGGAATGCCGCGAGATTACCATTGCGGTAGAAAATGCTTACCTGCCCTTTAACTACATCGAGGTCAAGAGCGGCCAACCCGGCGGTTGGGACTACGACGCCTGGAACGAGATTTGCACGCGCCTGCACTGCACCCCCGTTTTCCAGGAAGCAGCCTGGGAGGGCATGATTCAGGCGGTGGCCGATGGGCAGTTTGATGTGGCCGGCGACGGCATCACCATCACCGACGAGCGCAAAGAGATCGTCGATTTCTCGCAGGGTTACATCCAGATCAACCAGCGCTTGCTGGTGCGCCTGGGCGAAACACGCTTTGACAGCATCGAAGCCTTCGCCGCCGATGAAACCCTGGTCATGGGCACGCAAGCCAATACGACCAATTACGAGACAGCCACCGGATACCTATCGGAAGAGCGGATTAAGGCTTTCGAGCAGTTCCCCTTCGCCGTCCAGGCCCTGATCTCGGGCGATGTGGACGCGGTCATCATCGATGAGGTGGTGGGCATGGGCTATATGGGCGAGAACGCCGACAAACTGGAATTGATCGGACCATCGATCTCCAGCGATGCGTTGGGCTTTGTGTTCCCCACGGGCAGTGAGCTGATCGGCCCGGTGGACCAGGCATTGAATGCCATGAGAGATGACGGCACCCTGGCCAAGCTCAACGAGAAGTTCTTTGGGCCGGACTTCAGAATCACTTACGACGATATCGAGTAATGACCGTCCTGCGGTCGATGTGAGGTTGATCCCTTCTCTGCGCCGTAATTTGATTGCGGCGCAGAGAAACCGCCCTCTTGGGATGGAAAGCTCCCAGGCGTGGCATTTTTGGAGGTAAGATGACCGTTAAAGAGACGATTGCCCGTTCCACGGTTCCGAATTTGAGCGTTCGTCGGGAACTCCTGAAGGAGAAACTAGAAAACTTCCCCTGGTGGTTCCTGGCTATTTTGGTGCTGGCGGTGCTGGCCGGCACGCTGGTGTTCACCCAGCCTGATTTTTACGAAGCCTTCCAGTTCATTGTGGCGGGTTTGAGCGTGACCGTGCTGACCACGCTGGCAGCCTTTGCCTGCGCGCTGGTGCTGGGGTTGCTGGCGGGTTTGGGGCGCATCTCGCGCAGCGTGGTGGTGCGCAACGTCGCCACGCTGTATGTGGAGATTGTGCGCGGCATCCCCATGCTGGTGTTGATCTTTTTTATCGCCCTGGTGGGCGTTCCGGCTTTAACCAGCCTGATTCAACGGACCGGCATTGGCAACCTGCAAAATAATGAAATTCCGATGAACCTGCGCGCGATCGTGGCGCTGTCCTTCACATACGGCGCTTTCACCGCCGAAGTGTTCCGGGCGGGGATCCAATCGATTGGCAAGGGCCAGATGGAAGCTGCTCGCTCGCAAGGGATGAGCTACTGGCAGGCCATGCGCTACATCATTCTGCCCCAGGCAGTGCGCAATGTGCTTCCGGCGCTGGGCAATGACTTTATCTCGATGCTGAAAGACTCATCGCTGGTTTCGGTGCTGGCAGTACGGGATATCACCCAGGTGGCGCGCTTGTATGCGGGGCAGACCTTCCGCTTCCCCGAAGCCTATACCACCCTGGCGGCCATGTACCTGACGATGACGGTTTTGTTGTCGCTGCTGGTAAAAGCATTGGAAAAAAGGTATCACCAATGAAACCTGCCGATGACGAAATCATCGTAGTCCGCGAGGTGAGCAAGTATTTTGGAGAGGTCTGCGCGCTGGATAATGTCAGTTTGACCATCCGGCGCGGCAAGGTGGTGGTGATCATTGGGCCGAGCGGGTCGGGCAAGTCTACGCTGCTGCGCTGCATGAACCACATGGAGGTGGAAACTGCCGGAGAGGTGTGGATCGACGGGCAGCGCCTGACGCGCGACGACAAGCTGATCAATGCCATTCGGGCTGAGATTGGCATGGTCTTTCAGCACTTCAACCTGTACCCGCACCTGACCGTGTTGGAGAACATCACCCTGGCGCAGCGCATTGTGCGCAAGCGCAGCAGCGCGGAGGCTGAGCAAATCGCCTTGCAGCAATTGGACAGGGTAGGGATATTGGAAAAGGCGAAGATGTTTCCGGGGCAGCTCTCGGGCGGGCAGCAGCAGCGTGTGGCCATAGCCCGGGCACTGGCGATGAACCCCAAGATCATGCTGTTTGACGAGCCGACCAGCGCTTTGGACCCGGAGATGATTAAGGAAGTGCTGGACGTGATGTTGAAGCTGGCCAGTGAGGGCATCACCATGGTGGTGGTGACCCACGAGATGGGCTTTGCCAGGGCGGCCGCCGACGAGGTAATCTTCATGGACGAAGGGCGCATCCTGGAACACGGTGCTCCGGATTTAATCTTCGATCACCCCCGCCACGAGCGCACCCGCCAGTTTTTCTCCCAGATTTTGGACCGGTAACTGGTTGGCCAGCGGTGAGAAGGATTTGAATTTGAGGTGTTTGCGGGAGCGAAACACCCGCGAATACCTCGAATTCAAGAGTTTTCTTTTTTCCCGAGCAGTTTGCTTTATCACCCAAATGGGTGCTTGCATTTGAGAATTAACCGCCCTATAATTTGACTATGTTTTAACGGGACGCCGTCCCATCTATCGGGACGTATCCAATGCCAGAATCAAAAGAAAAAGCTCAGTCCTTAAATCGCGTTGTGCGAATCCTGGAATGTTTTTCGCAGGAGCGTCCTGAGCTGGGTGTGCGCGAGGTGGCGCGGCTGGTGGAATTGCCCAGCAGCGTGACCGGGCGGCTGATGTTAGCGATGAAAGACCTGGGGGTCCTGAGTCAAAATCCTATGACGCGGTCCTATTCTGTTGGACCCAGGGTGCTGACCTGGGCAGGGACGTATCTGAGTACCTGCGATATTCGCATTGTGGCTTACCCTTACCTGGACGAACTGCACCAGGCTACCCACGAGACGATCAGTTTATATGTCCTGGACGGCGGCGATCGGGTGTGTATTGAGCGGTTTGAAAGCACGCAAAATATCCGCTTCGTGGCGCCGCGGGTTGGGAGGCGGCTGCCATTACATGCCGGGTCGGCAGGCAAGGTTATGCTGGCTTATTTGCCCGAGACCGCGCGAGAGGCAATTTTGACGAAGGGGCCGCTCGAGGCGCTCACGGAATGCACCATCGTCGACCCGGCTCTACTGCGAGCCGAGTTGGACAAAATTCGACGACAAGGCTACGCGGTCAGTTATGGGGAGTGGATTCTAGACGCTTCGGGCGTGGCGGCCCCGATCTTTGACCGCAATGGGGAAGTGCTGGCGGCGCTGACTATTTCCGGCCCCACACAGCGTTTTCAAGGAGATGTGCTTCCGGATTACATAGAGAAGGTAAAACGGGTGGCACAGGTCATATCTGCCGGGATGGGTTACAGGGGCAGGGAAGGAGACTGATATGCATATACGGGACCGGATCGAATCACAGCTTCCAGAGTGGCGCGAGCGGGTGGCGCGACTGAAAAAAGATCACGGCAGCTTTAAGATCGCCGACGTGACCGTTGACCAGATTTACGGCGGAATTCGCGGGGTGCCCATCCAGGTGAGCGATATCTCGTATGTGGATCCCCAAGAGGGGATTCGCCTGCGCGGGTATACGATCCCAGAGTTGATCGACATCTTGCCAAGGCGGCGAAATACGGAATTTCCTATTGCGGGCGGGTTGTTTTACCTGTTAATGGGCAACGCGCTGCCGACCGACGAGGAAGCCTACCAGGTGGAAGAGGAATGGCGGCAGTTCAGCAAAGTGCCTGATTATGTGTACGACGTCATCCGGGCTTACCCGATGGATACCCACCCAATGGCGATGTTCTCGGGGGCCGTCCTGGCGCTGCAATCTACCTCCAAATTTGCCCGCGAGTATTCCGAAGGCATTTTAAAGGCCGATTATTGGAAACATTACCTGGAAGATAGCATCCAGCTCACCGCCAAGGTACCGCACATCGCTGCTTTCATCTATAACCGCAAATACCGCGATGGAAAGATGATCGATTCGGATCCGGATTATGACTGGTCGGCCAATTTCGCCAATATGATTGGGAAAGGCGAGAACCCCGAGTACCGCGACCTGTGCCGTCTGTTCTTCGTCATCCATTCGGATCACGAGGGTGGGAACGTCAGCGCGCACGCTTCGCACCTGGTGGCCTCGGCTTTATCGGATATTTATTACGCCTCCTCCTCGGGGTTGAACGGCCTGGCGGGGCCGCTGCATGGATTGGCCAACCAGGAATGCCTGCGTTGGCTGCTGGGCGTGTTGAATTACTTTGAGGGCATTCCCGACCCCGACGATTTGCGCGAATACCTGCGCAACGAATTAGATTCGGGCAAGGTCATCCCGGGGTACGGTCACGCGGTACTGCGCACGACTGATCCGCGCTTCACGGTGCAGATGGAGTTTGGAGAGCGACACTTACCCGAGGATCCGGTGTTCCAATTGGTGCAACGCGTGTATGAGGTGCTGCCGGGGATCCTCATGAAGACCGGCAAGGTGAAAAATCCCTGGCCCAATGTAGATGCCATCAACGGCGCGCTGCAACACCATTACGGCGTGAGGCAGTTTGATTTTTACACGGTGTTATTTGGCATCAGCCGCATTTTGGGCTTCACAGCCCACGCGGTTTGGTCGCGAGCCCTGGGCAAGCCGATTGAGCGCCCAAAGTCACTGACCACCGGTATGCTGGAGGCGATGACTGCCGAGCATCACGTCCCGGCATCCTAATTCGTTCTATGATTGGTCCCGGCTGGCAGCATGGGGCCTTTGGTCCCAAAGGCCAGCCGTTATTTTTATGGAGGAAGAAGCTATGCCTACCTATAAACTTTTTGATGGAAAAGTGATTTTGCGCATCCGCAATACCATATGTGACACGCCGGAAGAACTGCTTTCGACGCACATTTTCCGGGATGTGTTCAAACGGTACATCGAGTCATTAACGAAATCGAACTCGAAACTGCTGCGGGTGTTTGGCCCGGACAAGCACGTCACCGAAGCGGACATCGACTTGATGGTTGATATGCTGAAACTGCTGGTGAAGTTACCGGCAGACGTGGTGCGCAAGGTGTCGACAGAGAGCGCGGTGTTCTTTGAGGACAAGGCGCTGCTGAATGATTTTGTGGAGCAGTTTTATAACTACTGGCGCTCGCTGCACCGGCTGGTGGTGTGCGAGTCGATCGGCGACCGCTTTGACAAACGCCCTTACCGGACCTTCAATGACACGGTGGAAACTTTGATGCACGTGGTGCGCAGCACGTACCGCGACCTGCAGGAAAACATCACCGGCGCGCACCCGAACATTTACCGCCAGGTGAGCGCAGGGGCTGAGATTGCGGCCATTGCCCGCCCGCTGGCGATTCCTTATCCCAACACGGTATACCGCAAGCTGAATAACATTTCGGTCACTACCCAGGTGTTGATCTACCCGCCAATGATTTTTGAGACCCCCATGAACAAACGCAGCGGCGTGTTCAAAAAGGTGGATTACAACCCGCTGGAAAACGTGCAGGTCGACCCGAAAGAGTGGATGTGCTACCCGGCCAAGGTTGGCGAACTGCTGATCCTGGTGTACTTCTCGGTGCAACTCTTCGAGTTGGGGTTCTCGCTGTCGAACCTGTTTGAGCTGGCCAGTGGCTCAGAACTGGATCGCCAACCCGATGCAGTTTATATGTTCGGCGTGCCCCCGGCCGGGCCGCACGAGAAGGGCGTCAACGAGACGATTTTCTTCGACGATACCGAGAACGATTTGATGGTGGCGACCATCCCTTGCCGGGATGAGTATGCCTATTTTGGCTACCTGAAGAAGATGATTTTGACCCTGCACAACATCATTATGCTCAAGCGGGGGCGTTTCCCTTATCATGGCGCCATGTTCCACCTGGTGCTGCGGGATAAAGGCGCGGCGACCTTCCTGGTGATGGGCGACAGCGGCGCGGGCAAATCGGAAACGCTGGAGGCCATGCGGCAGATGATCCGCGATGATGTGGAAGATTTGGTGATCATTGCCGATGATATGGGCTCGCTGGATATCGATGAGCAGGGCCGGGTGATGGGTTACGGCACTGAAATGGGGGCCTTTGTGCGCCTGGACGATCTGCAATCGGGCTATGCCTTTGGGCAAATCGACCGCACCATTATTATGAACCCCGACCAGGTCAACGCGCGCGTGGTGCTGCCGGTGACCAAGTACGCCGAAGTGGTGCGCGGCTACCCGGTGGATTTTGTTTTATACGCCAACAATTATGATGTGGTGGATGAAGGCCACCCCGTGATCCGCGCTTTCACTTCTCCCGAAGAGGCGCTGGATGTTTTCCGGGCGGGCGCTGTGATGAGCAAGGGAACCACGACCACGACCGGCCTGGTCAATTCGTACTTCGCCAATATCTTCGGCCCGCCGGAATACGTGCCAGAGCAGGAAGCCGCCGCCAAGCGTTTCTTCCAGGCGTTCTTTGACCAGGGCATTCTGGTGGGAGAACTGCGCACACAGTTGGGTGTTAGCGGGATGGAACATTCGGGGCCGGAAGTGGCGGCGCAGGCGCTGCTGGATGTCATTTTGCAGCGAGCCAGGCGGTAGACGATGGCGGCTCAAAAACGATTGGTGGTGAAGGTGGGCACGAGCACGCTGACGGGCGGCTCGCGCAAGCTGTCGCAACCGGTGATCGTCGACCTGGTGCGGCAGGTGACCCAGGTGAGGGCGCGGGGCTGGGCGGTGGTGCTGGTTTCATCGGGGGCCATGGCCGCCGGGAGAGAAGCACTGGGTTATCCGGAACTGCCGCGCTTCATCCCCAAGAAGCAGATGCTTTCGGCGGTGGGCCAGCCGCGTTTGATGGCCATGTATGAGCAGTATTTTGCGATTTATGGGCAGCCGGCTGCGCAGGTGCTGTTGACGCGGGCCGATTTGACCGACCGGCGGAGGTACTTGAATGCGCGCAGCACGTTTGAAGCGCTGCTGATGCAGAAGATTACCCCGGTAGTGAACGAAAACGACACGGTGGCGACGGACGAGATTCGCTTTGGGGATAACGACAACCTTTCTGCGCAGGTAGCCAGCATGATCGAGGCGGATATTCTGGTGCTGCTGACCGACCAGGAAGGATTATATACCAGCGACCCACGTGAGGACCCCGCCGCGGAATTGATCCGCGAGGTGAAGGGGGAAATTCCTGGCTGGATGTACGAAGCTGCCGGAGGCAGCGTGACGGGCCTGGGAACGGGCGGCATGGTCACCAAGCTGCACGCCGCCGACATTGCCCGGCGAACGGGAACCACGGTGTTCATTGCCCGAGGCAACGAGCCGGATGTGCTGGCGCGGATTGCCGCAGGCGAATCGATTGGCACGCGCTTTGCCCCGATCGTGAATAAGCTGGAGGGCAGAAAGCGCTTTTTGCTGGCGGGAGAACGCTCGGAGGGGGTGCTGAGCGTGGACGCCGGCGCTGAAAAAGCCCTGGTGCGCGGCGGCAGCTTGCTGCCGGTGGGCGTGAGCGGGGTGAGCGGCGATTTTGAGCGCGGTGACACGGTGCGCGTGGTAGACGGTGAAGGCAAGGTGTTGGCTTTGGGGCTGAGCAATTATGCCGCCCGTGACCTGATCTGCTTTCGCGGCAGGCAGTCCAGCGAGATCGAGGCCATTCTGGGCTATACGTTTGGCGACGAAGTGATTCACCGTAACCATATGATCTTGATGTAAACTGCGGATCGCAGTGAGGAGCGCGAATGAACCTGGAACAAATGGGAAAACAGGCCAAACAGGCGGCCCGGGCGATGGCCCAAACCAGCAGCGCGGCGAGAAGCGCAGCCCTGCAAGCGATT
Organism: uncultured Anaerolinea sp.; assembly: GCA_964567255.1. Taxonomy (GTDB): domain Bacteria; phylum Chloroflexota; class Anaerolineae; order Anaerolineales; family Anaerolineaceae; genus Anaerolinea. Next base: position 3,669 of record CAZMMI010000098.1, on the reverse strand, counting down.
GCCGGAGAGATTGAGCGCTCGCAAGAGGCGATCTTGCAAGAAAATGCCGCCGATGTGGCGGACGCCAAGGCCAAGGGTCTCAGCCCGGCGATGGTGGACCGGCTGCTGCTCAACCCGGCGCGCATCGCGGGCATTGTGGCCGATTTGCGCTCAGTAGTGGCGCTGCCCGACCCGGTCGGCGAGGTGATGGAGCAATCGGTGCTGCCCAACGGCTTGCGGGTGCGCAAGGTGCGCGTGCCGCTGGGCGTGCTGGGGGTAATCTATGAGGCGCGGCCTAACGTGACCGCGGATGTGGCCGGGCTGGCCATAAAATCCGGCAACTGCGCCATCCTGCGCGGGGGCAGCGAAACCATGCGCTCCAACCGGGCCCTGGTGACAGCCATCCGAGCGGGATTGGAAGCCGCCGGGCTGCCGCAGGACGCCATCCAATGGATCGACGACCCCGACCGCGCCCATGTTCTGGGCTTGCTGCAACTGGATTCTTATGTAAACCTGATCATCCCGCGAGGCGGGGCCGGGCTGCATGACTTCTGCCGCAAGAACAGCCGCATCCCGGTGATTACCGGCGGGATTGGCATCTGTCACCTGTTCGTGGATGAGTCGGCCAATTTGACAGCTAGCCTGCCGGTGATCGAGAATGCCAAGATTCAACGGCCCACGGTGTGCAATGCGCTGGATACGGTGCTGGTGCACGAGAAGGTGGCGGAGCGGTTCATCCCGGCGCTGGTCGAGCGGTTGGCGGGGGTAGGGGTGACCTTCCGCGGCGACCCCGAGACCATGCGCATTCTGGCGGGGCGATTTGCGGATGTGGCGCAAGCAGCGGGGCCGCAAGATTTTGACACGGAGTGGTTGAGCCTGGTGCTGGGCATCCGCGTGGTGAGCGGCCTGAGCGAGGCGGTTGAGCATATCACGGCGCACAGCACGGGCCATTCGGATGGGATTTTAACCGAAGACAAAGCCAACGCGGCTCGCTTCCAGGCCGAGGTGGATTCTGCGGCGGTGTATGTGAACGCCAGTACGCGCTTTACAGACGGATCCCAATTTGGTTTGGGGGCCGAAGTGGCGATTTCGACCCAGCGGGTGCATGCCCGCGGGCCGATGGGCCTGCGCGAATTGACCACCTACAAGTGGCTGGTGGAAGGGGATTACACAGCGCGGTCGTAGCGGCAGTGCTCTTGCACAACCCACATCATCCAGCGCATGCGCCCGACTCCTGTGCCCGCCGCCAGCGACCCGGCAGTGGTGATCTCCATGCCGCCGGTGGCCCCGCCTTTTTCAAAGTCGGACACGATGCGCTCGCGGATATCGTCCGGCGAGCCGTTGCGCAGCAGGAAAGGCGGCATTTGCCCGTGGATGTAGGCTTCCGGCATCTTGCTGCGGATGAGGGCGGGGTCCACGTCGGGGCCGTAGTTGACGGCATTGATGCCCAACTCGCGCTGCTCGTCCAGCAGGTGGCCCATAGAGCTGTCGGAATGCTGGTAGCGGCGCGAGCCGAGCGGGGCGAACTCGTCCAGCACGGCGCGAAGAACCGGCGCGCAGTAGGTGTGATAGAGACGCTTGTTGAACAGCGCACAGTTATCGTCGGTAATCCACCAATCCTTGACAGCGTAACCGCTGAAGGCGCGCAGCACCCGGTTGAGCTCGACCATTTTGACCGCTAGGAGGTCGCGGAAGCGGGCCATGAGGTCGGGGTAATCGTAGAGCCAGAAGAACACGGTTTCGGCGGGCAGGACCGAGGTCATGATGGTGGCGGGGCCGCGCCCACCGGTGCCCAATGAAGGAAGGGGTTTTCCGGCGGCTTTGCGCGTTTCCCATTCCTGGAGGAAGGCTTCGGGCAAGGCCCAGCTTTGAATGTCGATTTTCTCGGCGCGATCCAAAATGCGGCTGAACTCATCGGGATCGTCGGTGGGCGGGGTGAGCCAGGGGGTGCCGCCTTCGACGTAGGAGAATTCACACTCGAAGAGGTTTTCGATGCGCTTGGGGCTGGTTTCCCAGGAGTCTTCGTCGAAGTAGGCGCGGCCTACGTATTCTCGCAAGAGTTGGTTGGCCTGGCGATGTTGTTCATCGCGGTAAGCCTTGTCGTGGTAATAGCGCAGGGTGGATTCGACGTTGAGGAACTCAAACACCCAATGGTCGTCGGGGCTGAAGGACAACGCGCAGCGGGGTTTGGCCGTGGTGAAGGCTTTGCAGGCTTCGTTTTCAATCCAAAAGGCATGTACATCCAGTTTGGCGGTTCGTTCGATGAATTCAGGGTCAAGGATGGGCATAGCAACTCCGGTGAGGTAGTTATTGGGCGAGCATGTGGTTGATTTCGCGAGCTGTTTGGGAAAGGGTGCGAGTGATCAGGTTGTCGGCAGAGCGATAGGGGTCGGCCAACAATTGCGAGCAGATGGAAGAAAGAGCCTGTCCTAAACGCTCTTCGATCATACTCCATTGTTTGACGGCAGGCAGGGTGCGCCCGCACCGGATCGATTCTACCAGAACCGCATGGGCTGGGGACGCGCTCAGTTCGGGAGAGTTGATGCCTCGCAAGCGGGCAGGGGCCAACCCGGCCTGGCGCGCGTAGGCAATGATGGAGGGCGAGGTGGAAAGGAACTGCACCAGTTCAATCGCTTCGCGCTCACAGGTCACGCCGCTGCGGATGACCAGGGTGGAGCCGCCCACAAATGGAATGCCGGGCAGGCGGGCAACGGTCAGGTTGCGTAGAAACTCGGGGTTGGGAAAAGCGGATTGGGGCTGCATGACCCATGTGCCGCCGATGGCCATGGCGGCATTGTGTTTGAATAAAGCTTCTTGCGTACCGACGGTTTCCAGCGTTTGCCGGCCTTCGGGTGAAAGGGTCTGGTAGAGATGGAAATAATCTTTGACACCCTGGATGAATTCGGGATGATCGAAGAGGACTTGTTTGCCGTCGCGGTGGATGAAATCCCCGCCGGCTCGCCAGACCCAACTGGCAACGATCCGGATCAGGTTGGAAGGGTAAACTTTGCAGGGCAAGGCGATGGGGATATGAATCCCGGCGGCGCTGAGGCTTTTGGCGGTTGCCTGGAATTCTGCCAGGTTGCACAACCCCATCTGGGGGTTGATCCTGGCGGAGACGAACAGGTCTTTGCGATAATGCAGCAGGATCGTATCCGCCAGCCAGGGAACTGCCCAGGTGTCGGTTTCTCCAACTAGATGGGTGCATTCCAGCAGGGCGGGAAGGTACTCGTCACTTCCCCGGCATTGATCCATTTCGTGGGCGGAATAGGGGCGCAGGGTGCCGGAGGCAATCACGTCGCTCATCCAGGCGGTATCGACTTCAGCGATGTCGATGGAGCCATCGTTGGGAAAGCCGGTCTTGCCCAGGCTTTGGCGTACTTCTTGCCAGGGTTGGAAGCGAACATGGACGCGCGCGCGGGATTGGGCCGCGAATTGGCTCAAGGCTGTTTGCAGAGCGGTTTGAGAGGAGCTACCACGGTCGATGACGGAGAGATATAACGCGTCCATAGATAGTTATTATACAGCGGGAAGGGGGGAACGCCGGACGGGTTTGGCGAGCAAAACCGACACCTTGTCAAATGCCGAAAGGCTGGTACAATTGCAGCGTATCGGGGCGTGGCTCAGTCCGGATAGAGTGCACGGTTCGGGTCCGTGAGGTCGGCGGTTCGAATCCGCCCGCCCCGACAC
>CAZMMI010000097.1:0-13678 GCA_964567255.1 uncultured Anaerolinea sp. | reverse complement strand
CGAAATTTTATAGTGATATTGTCAAACTACTCAGCCAGAGGTGGAAGTGATTCAACCTGGGTGGGTAGATGCGTAGGGTTTAGCTCTTGGAGACCATCAGGGTCTCGATATCTTCCTGCAAGGACTGCAAATCTTCTTCGTGTTCCACTTCCTGCTGAAGGATGGTGAGAACGATGTTGTAGGTGACCGGGTCGGCATCCCGCGTTATTTTGAGTAAAGATTGGTATACCTCGATGGCGCACTGCTCGCCTTTGATGTTTTGCTCGAGGATGATCTTGACAAAGGGATTCTTGGGGGCGTCGTAGCCGCAGTGGGTGTGCTTGTACCAATCTTCGGGGGTCAGCAGGGGCGTGCCGCCGAGCTGGATGATGCGCAGAGCCAGCATGTCGGCATGGGCCAGTTCTTCGTTGGCGTGCAGCAGTAGTTCGGCAGCCACGGCATCTTTCATGGGGCCCTTGACCACTTTGGCCCCCAGCCAGTACTGGTAGTAGGCCAGCCACTCGTCAGCGAAGGCCCGGTTGAGCAGGTTGAGCAGCTCATCGACATCCATTCCAACAATTGAACGTCCTTTGGTTCCCATATAGTTTTCTCCTTCGTGAACAAATTTTTACTCAAACGAACCCAGTGGGTTGAGATACCTTGTCTGAGGGGTTACGAACCTAAGATTTCGCGGTTGATGCGGTTCTTTGCCAAGAAAATCTCTCGTTCTTGAGGGTCGGCAATGCGTTGGGCTTGCCGGTCAAGTGCCTGGCGGGCCAAATTCTCGAATTCAGCGGATTCCGGATTATTGTTGGCTGACAGGATGCGGGCATGGTTGAAGTAGATCTGCGGGGCCTCCTGCATTTCCTTTTGCTGGGCCATGCTTTCTACCGCCTGAGTCGAGTCGACCAGCGCTTGGGCGGGGTCGCCAGCCAACAGGCGCGCTTTGGCAAGGTAAGATAGGCTCTCGATGGTCTCGTTTTTGAGGCCCAGTCCGGCACGGGATTGGTGCGCCAGAGTCAGCAGTTCAACAGCCTCGGGCCAATCGCGCCGCTCGAGGGCCAGCAGCCCCAGCCCGTGCAGGCAGTAGCTGAGACCGCGGCTGTCCTTGATCTGTTCGCGGACTTCTTTGGAGCGATTCAGCCAGGTCTCGGCTTCGTCCAGGCGGCCTTCGTAGATCAAGGCCAGGCCGGTCAGGTACAGGTTGAAGCCCTGACCCATGCGGTCGCCGATGCGAGTTTTCATCTCCAGACCGTGCTGCAACTTTTCGATGGCCTGGGGATAATCGCCCAGGCCGAGCAGAACGCGAGCCAGGTTGGTGACGTGGATGCCGGTTTGGAACATATCCTGACGGGCCTCGGCCAGATCCAGCGCGTGGGAGTGCAGGCGAGCGGCAGCGCTGAAATCGCCTTGCATGAAGTGGATCATGCCCAGGTACATGGTGCTCCAGGCTTCGCCCTCGCCGTCGGCGATTTGCTTGCGCAGGGCCACGGCTTGCTCGAGGAGCGGCTGGGACTCGGCGTAGTTTCCGCGGAAGTATTCCAGGATGCCCAGTGTGCTCAGCGCGTCGGCTTGCCCGTCGATGTCGTCCAACCCGGCCTTGATAGTCAGGGCTTCGTTGGCGGTGGTTTTCGCTTCTTCGTAGCGGCCCATCGATTGGTACAGGTCGGCCAGTTCGTTGAGAGCGTCGCCGGTGCGGAAGGCATCGGCGTTGGCCTGGGCGGATTCGAGCATGGCGTTCAGGTCCGCCAGGCGGGCATCCTGCTTGCCGGTCAGCCCGTAGATGCGCTGGCGGCGGGCAAGGGTATCGAAGCGCTGCTGCCAGGCGGTTTCGTCTTTGTCCAGCAAGCCCAGCAGTTCGGTGTAGTATTGGATGGCGGTGGCATTGGCAAATCCGGCCTGGGCACGTTTTCCGGCCAATTCCAGGTAGCGGACAGCCTTCTCGCGGTGGTCGCTCAAGCGGAAATGATAGGCCAGCAGCTCACATTCCTGGGCCTGGATTTCTTCGAAAGGGACGCCTTTTTGTTCGGCCTGGGCGGCAAAAATTTCTTCCAGGGTTTCGCCAACCCGGCGGTGCACCTCCTGGCGGCGCTGGACGAGCAGGTTGTCGTAGGCCACTTCTTGCACCAGGGCATCTGGGAAAATGTAGGCGTCGGGGCGAGCTTGCTCGGGCAAGATCAGGTCGCTGCGTTCCAGTTGAGCCAGCCAATCGGCCAGTTCGGCGCTTTGGGTGGCCAGTTTGTCGAGGATTTCGACGTGGAAGCGCCGCCCAATGACCGCCGCCAGTTGCAGTGCCTGGCGAACGTCCTCGCTGAGGCGGTCCATGCGGGCAATGATGGCTCCTTGCAGGGTGCCGGGAACCGTGATGGAGGCCATTTTGTCGGTGACCTGCCAGGTGTCGCCGCCGGTCTTGATGACCGCGCCCCCGGCGATGAGCGAGCGGACCACCTCTTCGATGTAGAACGGGTTCCCGGCGCATTTTCCGTGAATCTCGTCACGAACGGTTTCTGCCAGCAGCGCGCCAGGCAAGAGTTGATCGAGAAGGTCTTCGCTTTGGGGGCGCGTGAGTGGGGAGATGTTGATTTCGGTATGGCGGCGGGGGTAATTGTTTTCGATGAAGTCATGGATGCGCCAACTGCCTTTGTCACGTGTTGGGCGGTAGAGGAAGCACAGCAGCAGCGGCGCCTGGACGGTGCATTGGAGCAGGTCCTGGAAGAGGGCCAGCGAGGCTTCGTCGGCAAAGTGCAGGTCATCGATGACTGCCAGTAACGGGCCTTGGGAGGCCAGGGCAGTGAAGTATTCGCGAGCGGCCCAAAGGGTTTGTTTCTGGCGCACGCGCGCATCCAGGGCCTTGACCCGCTGCCCCCATTCGTCTTCCAGTTCCAGGCCGACCATGTGAATGAGGAAGGGCATGGCCTGGCGGGCTTTTTCTTTGCCGAGGAGTTTTTCCCCGTTCTCCCACAGGCTGAAGAGCAGGGCTTTATCGTCGGATTCGGCCGGATCGAGATCCAGCGAGCCACGCAGCATCTGTGCTGCCAGCCAGTAGCCGACCTGCTCGCTGAAAGAAAGCCCTTGCACGTGAATCCAACGCAATTTGGGTTGGGCATCGTCCGCCGCCAGGCGAGCGCGAGCTTCAGTCAGCAAGCGAGATTTGCCTTGGCCGCTATCGCCAATGACCGAGATCATCCCACCGCGCCCCGATTGCAGGCTCTTTCCGGCGGCGAGCAGCTTTTGCAGGGCCTCATCTCGCCCTATCATGGTTGTGCGCGTGCCGGCAATGCCGCGGGCCTGGCCAATTTCAGCCCGACGTTGCAGCACCTGGTAGACGTGCACGGGGATACTCTTGCCCTTAACCTGCATCTCGCCCTTGTCGGCAGTTTCGCAGTAAGCGGTGATGCGCTCCTGGGTGCGGTCACTGATGAAGATTTCCTGCCAGCCCGATTTGGACATCAGGCGGGCGGCCATGTTGATATCGTCGCCCATCAAGGTGTATTCCTGGCGCAGGTTGGGCGCACCGGCGTTGCCCGCGAAGAGTACACCGGTGTTGATGCCAATGCGCTGGCGGAAGCGGAAGATGCCCTCGGGGGTTTGCAGGGCAGAGAAGTGCTGCTTCATGGCCTGCTGCATTTCCAGAGCGGTGTAGACGGCACGGACGGGGTCGTCCTCGTGGGCGCGAGGGGCGCCGAAGAAGACGATGAAGCGGTCACCCACGGCATATTGGTCCATGCGCGCAACCGTGCCCTCGTATTCTTCGACGATGTCGGCCATTTTGACGAAGTAATTGTTGAGGTGTTGGGTGACCAGCTCGGGGTTCTTTTCGCCCAGGGCGTCTACCAGGTCGCTGATGCCCAGGTAGTTGGCAAACATAACCGTGACCTGGCGCCGGTCGGGCGCAATGCGCGGGTCGCGGGGGTTATCCACGATGCGGCGGATCAACTCGCTGTTCATGTAGGGGGCCAGGCGCTGCATGCGCTCGATCAGGTAGGTGATTTGGGCGGTCGTCTCGCCTTCGGGCGGCTCCTGCAGGGTGAAGCGCTTCTGCTCCCCTTCCAGGGCGGGCGCAGACACCAGCCGGTAGATGCCTTCGGGCTTCTCGCCGTGCTCTCCTTCGGTCTCCACCGGCGCGGTTTGCGCCCGGGAGCTGATCAAGTCGTAGACTTCCTGGGTGAGGGTGACCTCGCCACCGGCTGCATAGCCCTGGCAGACTTCGGTGCGGTTTACCGTGTGCCCGGTCGTGACGTAGGCCATGGTACCGCACTGGCCTTTCTCCGGCTCGGGCGGGGTGCCGATGTGGGCGGCGAAGTAGGGGCCGGCGGCAATGCCACATTTGATCTTGAGGGAGCGTTTTTCACCGGCGGCGTCGATCTCGGCGTATTTTTCCATCACTTTTTGGATGGCCAGGCCGGTTTGGGCCGCCAGGAGAGCGCTTTCGGCCATTTGCTCGGGGGTGTCGCCGGGGAAGACGCCCAGCATGGCATCCCCGCCGAATTTGAGTAGGTCGCCGCCGTGATTGAACAGGGCGGTGACCACATCGAAGAACAGGCTGTTGATGATTTCGGCAATGCGCTCGGCGGCAGTCTGTGGCGATACCATTTTCAGGCGCTCGGATAGCGGGGTGAAGCCGGATACGTCGCAGAAGATGAACACCCCCCTCTGGAGGCTGCCTTTGGGCACACCGGTGGGCTGAGGTTCGACGATCACCGGGCGGGGCAGGTAAGTTTTGGCGGTGTCGAGCAGGGCGGCCAGATGGTCGCGGGCGGAGCCCAGGTCGGCGGGGGAGGGGATGCGCTCCATGGGCTCGTAGAGCGCGGCGGGTAAGAAGCGCTTGAGGTCGGGGAGCAGATCGGCGATTGGGCGGGTTGTGAGAGCGGGCACAGACGGCAGGCCTGCCTGGGCGGGCTGGGACGCTGAATGAGCGGCTGCTGCGGTTTGGGTGATTTGAGCGGGCTGGAGAGGAGAGGTGATGGAGGGGATGACCGGCGCGCCGCAGTGATAGCAGTAACGAGCTTCCTGGGGAAGCAAGGTAAAGCAGGTGCGGCAGATGCTGCCCTGAACAAGGATGTGCCCGCAGTGAAGGCAAAAACGCGCCTGCGCAGGGTTATGGGTGGTGCAGTAAGGACATTGCATGAAATCTCTCCCCAGTAATAATTGTTGAATGAAAAAAGGGAGCTAGACAGTTGGGTCTTTGGGATTCGCCGTGGTGAGACCCGCAGTTTTTGGTGAACCAGACAGTTAATAGATTTTACCATTATGTATCCGTGCTATAATCCAAAACGATGAATCTCGATATTCGCACCGGCGTTTTGACAGCCTTTATCCTGGCTTTATTGGGTGTCATCATTCTAGGATTCACCGCCTACCGGACGTTTAAGGCGGCGAAGAAGCTGCCCTACTTCCGCAAGCGGCGAGTGATGCTCACGCATGCCTGGCGGCTGATATTTATGGCGCTTTTTCTGGCGGTGGTGGCGTTTGTCATCGCGCGTTTTGGCGAGCCGGTGGCTTATACGATCATACCGCCTTCGCCCACCGTGACCAACACGCCTACCATCACGCTGACGTCCACGATTACCCTTACGCCTACCATCACCCTGACACCAACGATTACCAATACGCCTTCCATCACTAACACACCTTCCATGCCGCAGGCGGTGGAAACGCTGTTCTTGTCGACCACCACACCGAATCCAGAGGTGATCTTCAGCCCGTTGATCTTCGCCGAAGACCTGGATGATAGTTTCACGCCGGTGGGGCAGGCCGAAGAGTTTGCCAACCCGGTGCGGCAGATAATGGCTGTGTTCAGCTACGACCAAATGACTCCAGGGGCGCAGTGGAGCGCGCTATGGTACCGCGGTGAGGAGCTGGTTTGTGTGGAAACGCTGCCCTGGAACGGCGGCACTGGCGGATTTGGTTACTCGGAGTGCCTGGGACCGGTGGGGGGATGGCAGGCGGGTGAATACGAGGTGCGGCTGTTCATTGGCACGCTCTGGAAACAGTCGGGGCGCTTCACGGTGACGGGGGATCCGCCCGCGCCGACCATCACACCAACCCCCACGCGCACGCTCACGTTGACCCCTACCGTCGGGCCTTCGCCGACCTTCACGCCCAGCCGGACACCGACTGCGAGCCTGACGCCGCAACCTTCCAATACGCCGACCGTTTCGCTGACACCACGGCCCACCAGCACGCTTCGCCCGAGCCTGACGCCGCGCCCAACCGATACACGCTGGCCGACGCCGACGCCTTAGGAAAAGGGTGAAAGAATAAAAAAACAAGGTGATTTGCGAGCATTGCTCGCAAATCATCTTGTTTTTTTATTCACTCTGCCATGCTGCGGGCAATTTCTGCGCCCAGGCGGGCGTTATTGCGTAGGAGGGCCAGATTGGCGCGCAGGCTGCCGCCGCCGCTCAATTCGGCCACGCGGCTCAGCAAGAAGGGCGTCACGGCTGCGCCGCGGATGCCCTGTTGGTAGGCTTCACTCAGGGCCTGCCGGATGGCCTGCTCCACCTGGTGGCGGGGCAGGGCTTCTTCGGTCGGGGGAGGCTGCACGACAAGCAGGGCGCTTTCTAGCTTCATGGACCAGTGGGCGCGGGCAATTTTGACGATCTCCTCGGTCGAGTCGACGGATTCGGTCACCGGCAAGCCGCTTTCGGCAGAAAAGAAAGCGGGGAATTCACGGGTGCGGTATCCAATGACCGGCACGCCGACGGTTTCCAGATATTCCAGGGTGGCGGGCAAATCCAGGATCGATTTTGCGCCGGAGCATACCACAATCAAGGGGCTGTGAGCTAACTCGGGGAGATCGGCAGAAACATCAAACGGCGCGTCGCGGTGAACCCCGCCGATGCCGCCGGTGGAAAAGACGCGAATGTCGGCCAGGCGAGCGGCGATGAGCGTGGCGGCAACCGTGGTGCCGCCCATTTCGCCGCGGGCCAGGGCCAGGCCGAAATCACGGCGGGAGATCTTGCGGGTTTGCTCTGCGCTCGCAAGTCGCTCCAACTCGGCGCGGGTCAAACCAATGCGCACCTTGCCGTCCATGATGGCGATGGTGGCGGGCGTGACCTGGTGATGGCGGGTTTCCTCTTCCAGGGCCAGGGCCAGTTCCAGGTTGTGCGGGCGGGGGAGCCCGTGGGTGATGACCGCGGATTCAAGCGCCAGGATGGGCTCATTGAATGCGCGGGCTTTCCAGACCTCGGACGAGAACGCCAACGCGGGCAGTTCGGAGGAATAACCTTCTTCGGGAAAGAGATCCATTTTTATATCACCAGGTGGTCGTAAAGTTTTTCGAGGCTTAGCTCTGGCAGTACGGCGCCTGGATGGCGCAGCACCAGCGATGCGGCGGAAACGCCCAAACGCACAGCTTCATCGATGGAAATGTTATTGAGCAGACCGAAGATGACCGCGGCGGTGAGGGCGTCTCCGGCGCCGGTGGGGTCGACCACCCGTGTGCGGATGGCAGGGACACGCCCGCTGGTTTCGGGGGTGGCGTAGCAGACTCCGGCGGCGGAGATGGGAATCACCGCAGTTTGCACGCCCTGGCTGACCAGCCAGCGGGCTGTTTTGAGGGCGGTTTGTGGGCCGGAAACGGGGGCTTCGGTGGGAGCCAGCACCGAGGCCTCGGTGCTGTTGGCAGTGAGTAGGAACAGGCGAGGCAGGAAGGGAATCACCCGCGCGGCAAGGCTTTTGGATGCCGTGTCGGCGCACACCGGCACACCGGCCCGGCGCGCCAGGCTGAAAACCGTTCGCAGCGCGGACGGGGAGAGGTTCGCGTCTACCACGACCAACCCGCAGCCCTGGAACAATTCCTCGCGCTCTTTGAGCACGGCAGGGGTGAGGGCTTTGAGCACGCGCATGTCCTCAAGGGCCATGTGCAGGCCGCCGTCGGCGTCATAGATGGCCAGGTAAGAGGCGGTGGCGGCATCCTCCACCGTGATGCAGGCGGAGACATCTACCCCGCAGTCACCGGTATGATAGAGCAATTGGCGACCGGGGCGGTCTGTGCCCACGGCGGTGAGCAATTGGACGGGCTGCCCCAAACAGGCCAGATTCTCGGCGATGTTGCGGGCCACGCCTCCAAAAGATAGGCGGACGCGGGCGGGGTTTGAGGCACGCAAATGGGGGTCTTCATCGAGCATTCCCACTGTGTCCATCCCTGCGGCGCCAATGACCAATACAGGACGTTCGGCTAGCGGTTTGTCTGGTGTTTCATGGAGCATGGATTCATTGTAACAAATTCTATCCGTGTTGGAGCATGTTCTATGTGGTTTATTGGGAATCGACGTGGTCAAATCGAATTTTAGGGTGTGGGGGGAGGCAACTGGGTTAAGTTGAGCCCTCACAAGGGTAGGGACAAAGCCTGGGCCTAGTTTGCAGAATTGATAACTAATGTAACAAGGCTGTTAATTGTTCGCAAAAGGGGATGCTGTATAATCCAAAGGTAGAGGAACCTTGTCCATGAAAGAAGCGTCTCCCACCATTCTGCGCCGCCTGATCCCTGGAGTTGTCCTGGGATTCGTTGTGTTGGTGGGATTAGCCTTGCTGGGTGATTTACGCGAGGTGGGTAAGCTCATTTCCAATTTCCGTTGGGAGTTTTTCCTGATCGCGATGGGTTTCACTCTGCTCAATTACGGCCTGCGTTTTCTCAAGTGGCATTTTTACTTGAGGCAGATTGGGGTCAATCGCCTGGGGGTTGGCCCGAGTATGCGCCTGTTTGTGGGGGGCTTTCCGCTGGCGGTGACGCCGGGCAAGCTCGGCGAGGTGATTAAGGCCATCTGGCTGATGCGCCTGACAGGTGTTCCGGTGGCGCGCGGCGTATCGGTGGTGCTGGCTGAGCGGATCAGCGATGGGCTGGCTGTGCTGGCGCTCTCGGTGTTGGGTGTGGTCTCCTACCCGCGCTATTGGCCGGTGTTCATCACCATTCTGGCTGTGCTGCTGGCGGTGGTGATCGGTTCACAAATCCGCCCGTTGGTGGAATGGGTGCTGGAGCAGGGCGAAAAGGTTCGTTTCCTGCAGAAAGCCGTGCGCAGCGTGCGCGAATTCTATGAGGGAAGCTTCACGCTGTTCAAGCCCGGCGCAACCTTACTGGCGGTGTTGTTGGGCACCGTTTCATGGTTGGGCGAAGGATTGGGGTTTTACTTCATCCTGCGCGGATTGGGTCTGGCGCCCAGCCTGGAATTGGCGGCTACGGCGATTTTTGTATTGTCGTTTTCCACGGTGGTGGGGGCGGCTTCGGCGCTGCCGGGCGGTTTGGGCGCAGCAGAAGCTTCGATTGCGGGAATGCTGATCTTTATCTTGCAGCTTGACCCGGCCCTGGCGACTTCAGCCACCTTATTGATCCGTTTGGCCACATTGTGGTTCGGTGTTCTGTTGGGAATGGCGGTTTGGGCATCCTCACCGGCATTGTTTGGGCTAGAAACGGGCCGCGTGCCCGCCGCAGAAACATAAGACTTGTGCCGGAAACTCTCTTGTGCGGCGAGAGTGATTTCCGGCCTCGTTGGATGGTTTCTTCGGGTAAAATGATACTATTATTTGATTGCCGCAAGAAGAAGAGCGCATGCCTTTACCGTCGGGAACTGTTTTGCTAAACCGCTACCGGATTGTGTCCATCCTGGGTCAAGGAGGGATGGGCGCTGTTTATCGCGCCCAGGATGAGCACCTGGGTATCCCGGTGGCGGTGAAAGAAAACTTGTTCCTGACTGAAGAGTACAGTCGTCAGTTCCAGCGCGAGGCACGCATTCTGGCCAGTATGCGCCACCCCAACCTTCCGCATGTGGGCGATTATTTTGTCCTGGAAGGGCAAGGGCAATACCTGGTGATGGATTACATTGAGGGTGAGGATTTGCGCCAGCGCATGGAGCGGCTTGGCCCGCTGAGCGAGCGGGACACCATTCTGATCGGTATTTCGATCTGCGATGCGCTGGACCATTTGCACACGCGCAATCCTTCGATCATTCACCGCGACGTGAAACCGGGAAACATCAAGGTCACCGGTGACGGGCAGGCGGTGCTGGTGGACTTTGGCCTGGCCAAGGTGATGCAAGGCAGCCAGGCTACCATGACCGGCGCGCGAGCCATGACCCCCGGCTATTCGCCGCCAGAGCAGTACGGCACCTCCAGCACGGATTACCGCACGGATATTTATTCGCTGGGGGCGACCCTCTACGCCGCCCTGACAACGACCATTCCAGAAGATGGGCTGGCACGGATGACCGGAAAAGCTGAATTAACCGATATCCGCGAACTGCGCCCAAAGATTAACAAGCGGTTGGCGGATATCCTGGATAAGGCTCTGGAAGTAGAACCGGATGACCGCTTTCAAAGCGCCGCGGAATTTCGAGCGGCGTTAATTGAATGCGGTGAGATGGCCGCTTTCTTCCGCGAGCGACCCACCCTGGCGCCTCCACCGCAGGAGTCTGCTGAAGGCGAAGAGGGCGCAGACATCATCAAGCCACCTAGCAACAACAGGCGACCTTCCTGGCCAAAACCTGTCAGCCGGGCGCGCAGGCGCCGGAGAAATGTGTGGGTGACAGGCGTGGCGATTCTGTTCGTCGCGGCGCTGGCATATTTGGGAATGCGCTTGTGGCCTGGAATTCCCCAGGCGGTGATGGCCTTCGTTGATCCGAACGGTACGGTTTGGGTAACTGAAACCACGGCTGCGGGCGGATTGCAGCCAGACCAAACCGTGACCCCCGAGCCGAAGGAGTCCACGGAAGCGCCTACTGCGCTGGTTGGCTTTACTGAAACTTCGCAGGTGGAAGATCCCACGCCCGCTGAGACGCCCACACCGGAAGTGGTTTTGACTCCGACGCCTACAGCATTGGGCGGCGGCCCAGCTCAGATCGCCTTCGCATCGGACCGAGCGGGTAACTTCCAGATTTGGATGGTCAACTCGGATGGCAAAGGACTGAAGCAAATTACCAATATGCGGGACGGAGCCTGCCAACCGGCCTGGTCGCCGGACGGGATGCGCCTGGCATTCATTTCACCCTGCATTTCTAAAGAGCAGACCTATCTTGGCAGCAGCATGTACCTGATTGATGTGGATGGCAACAATTTGACGCCGCTGCCATCAAGCCCGGAAGGTGATTTTGATCCGTCCTGGTCTTCTGATGGAAAATTCCTCGCCTTTACCTCGCTGCGTACCGGAAGACCGGCCATCCATACCATCAATTTGGAGACTCTGGATATCAAGCGGTTGTCGAATTCCAACTATGATGAGCGCCAGCCGGTCTGGTCACCGATGAGCCGCCAACTGGCATTTATTCGCACCAAGGTCTTTGGTCAGGTGTGGCTTATGTCGGATAGTGGCGACCAGTTGAACCAGTTCTCCATCAGCGGTGATTTCCATAACTTTTTCCCGCTGTGGTCATGGGACGGCTCGGTGATCTTCTATAATCAAACGGCTAGCAATTCTAATGTGCCCTGGTTGATGGGCATGCGCTATGAGGACCGCAAGACTTCCCAGGAATTCCGGGTGCCGGCACGCGGCTCGAGCGATATTGGCCCGATTGGCAAAGTCAGTCTTTCGCCAGACGGGTTCTGGTTTGCTTTCGAAAGTTGGCCGGATGGGTATAACCACGACATTTACATGATGACTGTAAATGGGGCCAACCGGACCCGAGTGACGACCGATACCTCTTTTGACTTTGGCGCGGCCTGGCGTCCTGTTGCATTACCCTAGAGGGGGAAGTATGGCTCTTGAACCGGGGTCTTTGCTCAATGACCGTTATCGCATTGAAGAAGTGATAGCGAAAGGCGGGATGGGCGCGATTTACCGCGCCTTTGATGTAACCCTCAATATCCCGGTGGCGGTGAAGGAAAACTTCCTCACCAGCGAGCAGTTTGCGCGCCAGTTCCGGCGCGAGGCCAGCCTGCTGGCGGGCATGCGCCATCCCAACCTGCCCCGCGTGACAGACCACTTCAGCCTGGAGGGAGTGGGGCAGTACCTGGTGATGGATTACATCGATGGGGATGATCTGCGCCAGATGCTGGCGGATCGCGGGCCTCTGCCGGAGGCAGAGGTGCTGCGCATTGGCGCGGCGGTGTGTGACGCGCTGGAATACCTGCATACGCGAAAACCGGCCATTGTTCATCGGGACGTGAAACCGGGCAACGTGAAAGTTTCGACCAGCGGCGTGGTTTATCTGGTGGATTTTGGGCTGGCAAAGATTGCCGAGGGCGGGCAAGCCACTACCACAGGGGCGCAGGCCTTAACGCCGGGATATGCCCCGCCCGAGCAATACGGGGAAGGCACCGAGTCGCGCTCGGATATTTATGCCCTGGGCGCTACGCTGTATGCGGCCCTGACGGGGAAGATTCCAGAGGACGGGTTGGCGCGAGCGATGGGTTCGGCACAGTTGACGCCCATTCGCAAGCATGCGCCAACCGTTTCGGAACGCGCCGCCCGGGTGATTGAGAAAGCTATGGAAGTGCAGCCCGCCGCACGTTACCAAAGCGCGGCGGAATTTATGGCTGAATTGAGCGGGCCGGCGGCGGTGAAGGAGGATGCAACCGTGCGCCGAGCGCGACCCGCCCCAAGCGCCGCGCCTGTGCCGCCTCCGGCAATACCGTCCGGTGAGAAAATGCCAGCCCGGCGCTCGACGCCCTGGGGATGGATTGGCGCCGGTTTTGGCGCTGTGGCAGTGATCGCGGTGGTGCTGGCTCTTGTACTGAGTAACCGGAATCTGCCTGTGGCGCCGCAGCCCACTTCGACCCAGCCCGCTGTGGCGGTCATAACCGAGGTCCCTTTCGTCACCTTGACAGTGGCTCCTACCGAAACACCAGAACCCACCGAAACGCTTGCGCCGACTGAGACGCCTGTGCCAACCGACACCCCTGAGCCGACGGTGGCGGCGACAGCCCTGGGCGGGGCCAGTGGTGAAATTGCCTTCGTATCTGAGCGCAGCGGATTGCCGCAAATCTGGATCATGGACACGGCGGGCGAGAATGCCCGCCAGGTGACCGACTTGCCCGATGGCGCCTGCCAGCCGGGTTGGTCGCCGGACGGTACGCGCCTGGTGTTCATTTCTCCGTGCAAAGGGAAGAAGGAGTTGTATCCAGGGTCCAGCCTGTTCGTGGTGAATGCGGACGGCAAGGGCTTGATCCCGCTGGCTTCACGTCCTGGTGGAGATTTTGACCCGGCCTGGTCGCCGGATGGACAGACGATTGCCTTTACCTCCCTGCGGGACGGGAAAAACCAGATTTATTTGTACCAGCTGGCAGACAACAGCGTGACTCGCTTGTCTCCATCTTCGGTGTATGAACGCCGCCCGGCCTGGTCGCCGGACGGGGCGCAGATTGCCTATGAGACCAGCCGGCAAAGCGGCTCGACGATTTGGGTGATGAACGCCGATGGGAGCGGGGCAAAGGCTTTCACACAGACTGACAGTGGGTACGCTTCTGCGCCAAACTGGGCGCCTGATAACAGTGTGATCGTGTTCGGCCTGGGGACGGGACTGCCGGTGCTGGCCTCTCGCCAGGTGGGAGTCAACACGGCCAGCGTGTTCACGGTGACCACCCAGATCATTCCGGTGGAGGGAGCGCGCTTCTCGGCGGATTCCTATTGGATGGTGTTTGGCTCGAAGCGCGAAGGGAACGAAGATATCTGGGTGATGATGCGCAATGGAGGCAGCATCACGCAGTTGACGAGCGACCCCGCGCCGGATTATCAACCTGTCTGGCGACCATAAAAGAGACCCGAATT
>CAZMMI010000096.1:8087-13682 GCA_964567255.1 uncultured Anaerolinea sp. | reverse complement strand
CGAAATCTTCTCCCCTCCCCGCTCATGGGCTGAATTTTCCGAGGTGTTTGCAAGCGGGGAGGGGCGGGGGTGAGGCAGCAAGCTCGAAAATCTAAAGTGACATTGTTAAACTACTCACACCAAAGGGGAAAAGTTTGATTTTCCCATCTTCGGTGAGTAGATATCCTTTTCGGGCCAGTTCCAGAATGAAGGATGGCACATGAGCATACAAGACGAGCAGCAACGCTGGGAAGAGAAAATTCTCAAACCTCTTCTCAACAAATTTCCAGAGCGGAAAAGCGAATTTGTTACTTCATCCAATATCCCCGTGCCGCGGCTCTTGGTTGGCAAGGACGTGGATTACGAAAAGGACCTGGGTTTTCCAGGCCTGTACCCGTTCACCCGCGGGGTGCAGCCGACCATGTACCGCGGACGCTTCTGGACAATGCGCCAGTACGCGGGCTTTGCCTCGGCTGAAGAATCCAATCAGCGTTACCGCTATTTATTAAAGCAAGGTCAAACCGGGCTGTCTGTGGCCTTTGACCTGCCCACCCAAATCGGTTACGACGCCGACGATTCCATGTCGATGGGCGAGGTGGGCAAGGTGGGCGTGTCGATCTCGTCGCTGGCGGATATGGAGATGCTCTTCCGGGAAATCCCCCTGGATAAAGTCTCCACCAGCATGACCATTAACGCGCCGGCGGCGGTGTTGCTGGCGATGTACATCGCGGTAGCCCGGCGGCAAGGCGTGGAGCCGGGCAAGCTGCGCGGGACCATTCAGAACGATATTCTGAAAGAGTATGTGGCGCGGGGAACTTACATCTTCCCGCCCGCGCCTTCGATGCGCTTGATTACCGACATCTTTGCCTATTGCGCCAAGAACGTGCCCAACTGGAACACGATCTCCATCTCGGGGTACCACATCCGCGAGGCGGGTTCCACGGCCGTGCAAGAAGTGGCCTTCACCCTGGCAAACGCGATTGCCTACGTGCAGGCGGCGTTGGACGCAGGGCTGAAGGTGGATGAGTTTGCTTCTCAGTTATCCTTCTTCTTCAATGCGCACAATAACTTCTTTGAAGAGACGGCCAAGTTCCGGGCCGCGCGGCGCCTGTGGGCCGAGATCATGCGGGATCGGTTCCAGGCCGAGGACCCCAAATCCTGGATGCTGCGCTTCCACACGCAGACAGCCGGAAGCACACTGACGGCACAGCAGCCCGAGAACAACATTGTGCGGGTAACACTGCAAGCCCTGGCTGCGGTGTTGGGCGGCACGCAGTCGCTGCACACGAACAGCATGGACGAGGCTCTGTGGCTGCCCACCGAGAAGTCGGTGCGCGTGGCCTTGCGCACCCAGCAGATTATCGCCTACGAATCTGGCGCCGCGGATTCGATTGATCCGTTAGCGGGCTCTTACCTGGTGGAATATCTGACCGATGAAATCGTGAGCCGGGCGCGCGAATATATTACCAAGATCGATGAGTTGGGCGGCGCGCGGCAGGCCATTGAAAAAGGTTACATGCAGAGCGAGATTCAGAGCGCCGCTTATCATTATCAGCGGGCGGTGGAACGGAAAGACCAGGTGGTGGTGGGGGTCAACGCCTTGCAGGTGGAAGAAAGCCTGACTCTGGAGCGGCTCAAGGTGGACCCGTCCATTGAGCAGGGACAGCGCGCGCGCCTGGCGCAATTGCGGGCTGGTCGGGACGCGGCCAAAGCTGTCGAATTGCTGGCGCGGCTGGAGACTGCATCCAAAGGCAGCGAAAACCTCATGCCGCTGCTGGTGGAATGTGTTGAAAACGATCTAACCCTGGGCGAAGTGTGCGGCGTGCTGCGCAAAACCTGGGGCGAATACCAGCCTCCGGCGTGGTTATAACCTGGATTCTGCAAATAATGGAGTAATAATGGCTGAGATCAAAAAAATCAATCACGTTGCGGTAGTAGTGGCCGACATCGACCAGGCTTTGACCTTTTGGCAGGATGCGCTGGGTTTGCATTTGCATCACGTGGAAGAAGTGCCCAGCCAGAAGGCCGTGGTAGCTTTTCTGCCGGTGGGTGACAGCGAGGTGGAACTGGTTAAACCCACCACCGACGATTCCGGCCTGGCTAAATTCCTGGCCGAAAAAGGCGGCGGAATGCACCATTTGTGCATCGAGGTGGATGATATCGACGCCAAGCTGGCAGAGTTGAAGGAGAAAGGCGTGCGCTTGATTAATGAGACCGCGCAAGAACTGCCGGGGCGTAAGATGGCTTTTGTGCATCCCAAGAGCACCGGCGGAGTGCTGGTGGAGTTGTATCAGATCATCTAATTCGTCGGTTAGATACAGTAATCCCATAGCAAGGTTGTACAGTCGTACCATATTTCTTCCGAGATATGGTACGATTTTTTAAGGAGGTGCACAATGAAGTTAAGGCGAACCGCGCAGGCTGTTTTTTGGATTTTGGTCTACCTGGGGCTAACCCTGGCGCCCTTGTTTTTCATGCTGGCCGGACCGAGGCCGGAAGGACGGGAGTTTTGGCGAGAGCTCTCGGTGGCGCTGGGATTTTGCGGCCTGGCGATGATGGCCCTGCAGTTCGCGCTCACAGCTCGTTTCAAGACGGTGAAAGCCCCTTACGGCAGTGATATCGTCTATTACTTCCATAAGCAGGTTTCGCTGGTGGCTTTTGTGCTCATCCTGGCCCACCCGCTGATGTTGTTTCTGTTCGACCCCCAAACCCTGCGCTTGCTGAACGTGTTTGAGGCGCCCTGGCGGGCTCGCGCTGCGGTCACTGCTACGCTGGCCTTGATTGCGCTGGTGGTCATTTCACTGTGGCGTAAGAAGTTGAAGATCGAATATAACCGCTGGCGGATCTGGCATGGGTTGCTGGCTACCGCGGCGGTTGCCCTGGCAATGGTGCATATCACCCTGGTGGGGCACTACGTGGACGGCACGCTCAAGCGGCTGTTGTGGGTGGGGTATGGGGTGTTCTTTGTTGGCATGCTGGCCTGGGTAAGGTTGATCAAACCGTTGATTCTCCTGCGCAGGCCGTGGGAAGTGGTTTCGGTGACCGGGCAGCCGGGCAATTCCTGGTCGCTGCGCTTGAAACCGGTTGGGCACAAAGGTTTCCGTTTCCAGCCGGGACAGTTCGCCTGGATCACCGCCTGGAATTCGCCTTTCAGCGACAGCGAGCATCCTTTCTCGTTGTCTTCCAGCGCTGAAGACCATGAAACGATCGAATTCACCATCAAAGAACTGGGTGACTTCACCAGCACGATCAAAGACATGCAGCCCGGGCAGCGGGTGTATGTGGATGGAGCTTACGGCTCGTTCAGCGTGGACCGGCACGATCACGCCAGGAACTTTGTGTTCGTGGCCGGGGGAATTGGAATCACACCGGTGTTGAGCATGTTACGCACCCTGGCCGACCGTGGCGACCGGCGAAAATTGATCTTGCTCTATGCCAACAAAACCCGCGAATCGGTGGCATTTTACGATGAATTGGAGGCCTTGCAGCAGCGTCTGGATTTAAAGGTGACGCATGTGCTGGAGAACCCGCCGGAGGGATGGACGGGCGAGCGCGGTTTTATCAACCGGGCCATGCTCGAACGCTATTTGCCGGAGGACCGGGCGCGAAATGCCACCGAGATTTTTATTTGCGGGCCCAAACCGATGATGGATGCCGTTGAGAAAGCCCTGGTGAATGCCGGGGTGTTCCTGGGAGATTTCCACTCTGAGCGTTTCGATATGGTGTAAGGAGGGTGATATGCGTTTGCGATTTGCGAATTGGCTGGCAATTGGAATTGGTGTCGCGGTGGTTGCGTTGGCGATCATTTTTGCCTGGATACAAAGCGGGGGATGAACGGGGAATGCTGTCAAAAAAAATTGGTCTCCCAAAAATGTTACACTAATTCTCTTCCTCCTATATAATTCATTTGGAGCAAAAAAATCTCACTCAGAGGAAAAGAAAAGCGAGTTTGAGGTGTATCGGGACGTGAAGTGCCTGGATATACTGATGAATTGCAGCTTAACTCTTCTTTGGTGAGAGCAAATCATGATTTTTTTTGTTAATCAAAAGGGAGAGAATTATGAAACTGAGCACACCCAAGAATGTAACGTTCTATATTGCTGCCGCGCTGGCCGTCATCGCTTTGATCGGCTATTTTGTGGCGGCTATGTCGGGGATTGCCCCCTGGCTGATGCTGGTTGCGTTCGTTGTGCTGGCCGCAGGGAATCTGTTAGAAGGTCTATAATCCTTTTTGCTACTCTCGTTCTGGCTTCTTGAGTAGCGTTTTTATGCAAATTGAGGGCGCGTCGTGACTGCTGTATGCTCCAGGCAGTTGCGATGCGCCCCTCAATTTTTATTTGTTCCAACCAGACCCCACACCCCTATTTACCCATGGGGGTGTGAGCGGCGTAGGGGCGGCATAGCTGCGAATCACTCCGGAGATTCACCGGGCTGATTCGCGCTCGCGGTTTTATGGACGAATGACAATGGCCAAGAGCAGAATGCTGGCGATGAGCGCGCCGGCGAAGATGATGGCGGGCACGGGGTTATTCTGCTCAACGGATTCCTGGCGCAACTGCTCGACGGAGGTGAAGCCCATCAGGCGCAGGATGGCCCAGATGAAGAACCCGGCGATGAGGGCCATGATGGGCGCCCAAAAGGCCACCATGCTGAGGATGGCGGGGATGCGGCCCAGGTAGGTCTGGTAAGCGCCGGGGGAGATGAGCAGCGCGGCCACCTGGCCGAGAATGACCGAAACCACCAGGACGATGGCGGGAATGAGAAAACCACGATTGAGCTTTTGCATCTTGACTCCTATGCAGCGACAGGTTTGATTTCTGAGAGTTCGATCAAATAACCGTTCCAGGCCATATCCTGGCCGCTTCCACCTTCATAATCTTCGACCACCAGGGCGCGGTTGTCGCTGCCGCTGGCATGGATGAAGCGGCCCACCCCGCCGAGACTGGCGTTCAAGCCGCTTCCTTCCAGCGCAGAGATGCGGAACTTGCCAATGTCATCCATCTTCCAACTGGCGGGGGGATAGGCGAACAAGACCTCGGCGGTCTGGTTGGACTGGGCGAACTGCTTGGCGTAAGGCGCCAGGTCGCGCTGAATATCGGCGTCGGAGATGGGCACGCCTTCATCCAGGATGTAGCAGCGGTTTTGCCAGGCAAGCAGGAAGCGGTTGGTTTCGAGCCAAAAACCGGTGAAGTTGTTGCCAGTGGGCACCCAAGGGGCTTGCGGCCCGCGCTGCGTTTGCCAAAGTTCTTGATAGGTGGCTTTCGCCGAGACGAAAACCGTCAGTGTTCCGGCAGCGGGATGCGGCACGGAGATGCGGTCGCCAACCTTGACCCAGTTCAAATCGGGTGTTTTTGCCGCCGCAGAAGGAACTGGCGGTGCGGCTTGCGCGACGGGCGGGACGGGAGCTACCGGCTTGATCACCTGAGCAACCGGTCGCGGCGCGGGCGGCTGAAATGTGGCCGCGTTGGTGGGCGTCTTTTTGGGGCTGAGCGCCACAATGACACCGATGATCAGTAACATTACGCCCAGGCAAAAGAAAATTGCTGCAAATTCCATCCTATCCTCCTACCAGGATCCTGAATCGGATCCGCCAGAATCCCAACCACCTGAGTCCCA
>CAZMMI010000096.1:0-7987 GCA_964567255.1 uncultured Anaerolinea sp. | reverse complement strand
TCCCAACCACCTGAGTCCCAGCCACCCGAATCCCAGCTATCTGAGTCGGAGCTGCCGCCCCAGTCCCAAGAGCCTGAATCGGAACCGGAATCGCTGCCCCAATCCCAGGAGCCTGAATCGGAGCCGGAATCACTGTCTGAATCCCACCAACTGCCCGAATCGGAGCCCGAATCGCTGCCCCAGTCCCAGGAATCGGTGTTCGAGTCCTCGTTCGTGTCCCACCAACTACCCGAATCGGAGCCGTCGGTGTCGTCTGAGTTGGTGTCCCAATCGCCCCAATCGGTTTGATCAGAGCTGGAGTCGTCGGCGTTCCAGTTCCAGGTATCGGTGTTGGTGTTGGATGAATCGTCGCCGCCGTTTCCGCCCCAACCCAGGGAGCAGACGGAACACATGATGAAAATGATTCCAAGGATGAAGAATGGCAGGCCGCTTTTTAAGCGTATCATGTTTTCTCCAGTATGAAGCCTTGAGGGATGAGTCCTCATTTGCTAGAAAAATTATATATCAATCGGTAAAGCTACACCAGACGGTAAACATCAAGATGTTATCAAATTATGGAGGATGGTGGGTGGTTGCGCGGGTTCCAAGCCCGAGTCTTTGGGCTGGCGGGTCGCGGGTTAGAAACCCGCGCTACGGGAGGGGCACGATCCCTGACGCATTTCAGGCACAATCGGGATAAATGTCGGGGGCAGAAGTTGATCAGCCGGTTTATAATGGCAGAGGATAAATCAATAAGAGGAGCGTGGCATGTCTGAACGCAAAATCCGCGTATTGGTGGCGAAGCCCGGTTTGGATGGACACGACCGGGGAGCAAAGATCGTGGCGCAGGCGCTGCGCGATGCGGGCATGGAAGTGATTTACACGGGGCTGCGGCAAAGCCCCGAGATGATTGCCGAGGCTGCCCTGCAAGAAGACGTGGACGTGGTGGGGTTGTCGATCCTTTCGGGGGCGCATTTGACGCTGGCCCCGCGGGTGATCGAGCTGCTGCGCGCCAACGGACAGGAAGATGTCCTGGTATTTATGGGCGGGATCATCCCCGAAGAAGATGTGCCCGCTTTGAAAGCCGCCGGCGTGCGTGCGGTGTACGGCCCGGGATCGTCGACCGAGGAGATTGGCAAGGACATCCGCGAGGCTGTGCTCGGCGCGACGGAAGGCTAACATGGATCTGGTTGAGCGGGTGCTGGCGGGCGAGCGATTGGCGCTGGCCCGGCTGCTGACCCAGGTGGAAAATAACACTCCGACCGGGCGAGAAGCTTTGGAGCGTCTGTTCCCCCTGACGGGAAGAGCACATTTGGTAGGCATCACCGGCGCGCCGGGAACGGGCAAGTCATCGCTGGCCAACCGCCTGGCGCTGGGGATGCGCAAAGAAGGCGCAGCAAAGGTGGGTGTGGTGGCGGTAGACCCCACCAGCCCGTTTAGCGGGGGAGCCCTGCTGGGCGACCGCTTGCGCATGAAGGACGTGGCCGGTGACTCGGGCGTGTTCATCCGCTCGATGGCAGCGCGGGGCACGCTGGGCGGGCTGGCCCGCGCCACGGCAGCCGTGGTGCAGGTGCTGGACGCTGCCGGGTACGACCCGGTGTTGATCGAAACGGTCGGCGCGGGGCAGTCGGAGGTGGATATCGTCCGGCTGGCGCACACCGTGCTGGTGGTGGATGCGCCGGGGCTGGGAGATGATATTCAGGCCATCAAAGCCGGAATTTTGGAGATTGCCGACCTGCTGGTGGTGAACAAAGCCGACCAGCCAGGCGTGGAAAACACGCTGCGCGCCTTGCAGGCCATGCTGGATATTGGCGAGCAGCGCTATGCGAAGGCCGGATGGAAGCCGCCCCTGCTGCGCGCATCCGCCGTGACCGGCGAAGGTGTTGACGAGATTCTAACGGCTATCCGAACGCATGGGGAATTTCTGAGCGAGAGCGGAGGGCGGCGGCAGCGCGACGAAGACCGGCTGACTCGCGAGTTTGATACGCTGCTGCAAGAGGAATTGCTGAACCGCTGGCGGGCAGGCGCAGCGCCCGACAAGGCAGAAGTCGTTCTGGCGCGGATGAAAGCGCGTGAAATTTCACCCGGTAGGGCGATGCGAGAGCTGCTGGGTTAGAGATTGACGAGCGAAGCGATCAAGGTTAAAATCGAACAGGTTTTCTGGTAATTGTGGGTAGATGCTCACGTAGATGGAAAAACTAAATTATAGATATGTGTGGTGCTTCGCACCACACATATCTATAATTTAGGAACTTTTCTCAACTGGGTGAGTGGATGCAATTGGGAAAGGAGCCTGAGCGATGGAATTCCGACTAAACGCGCCGTTTCAGCCGATGGGCGACCAACCCGAGGCGATTGAACAATTGGTGGAGGGCGTGCGCCAGGGAATGCGCCACCAGGTGCTGCTGGGGGCAACCGGCACGGGCAAGACCTTCACGATGGCGAACCTGATCCAGCGCGCGCAGATGCCCGCGCTGATCATGGCGCATAACAAAACTCTGGCTGCGCAGTTATACGCCGAGTTCAAGGAGTTTTTTCCTGAAAACGCCGTAGAATACTTCGTCTCATACTATGATTACTACCAACCCGAAGCCTACGTCCCGGCCCATGACCTGTACATTGAAAAAGAAACTCAGATCAACGATGAGATCGAGCGCTTGCGTTTGGCCGCGACAACGGCCTTGATGTCGCGCAAAGATGTGATCATCGTGGCCTCGGTCTCATGCATTTACGGCCTGGGCAACCCGGAAGAATACGGCAAAAAGATCATCAACCTGGAGCAAGGTACCATCTACCGGCGTAATGCGCTGCTGCGACTGTTGGTGGAGAGCCAGTACCAGCGCAACGATCTGGAACTGCGCCCCGGCACTTTCCGGGTGCGCGGCGATACCTTGGAGATCTTCCCGGCGTATGAAGACCAGCGCATCCACCGCATTAGCTTCTTCGGTGACGAGGTGGAACGGATCATTGATCTCAACCCGGTGACGGGCGAGGTGTACGATGAGCCGAAAGCGGTGTCGGTGTTCCCGGCCAAGCACTTTGTGACCGCCGACGAGAGCTTGAAGGTAGCCATTGCCGAGATTGAGGCCGAGTTGGCTGAACGGTTGGCATACTTCAAGCGCGAAGGCAAATTGCTGGAAGCGCAGCGCATTGAGCAGCGCACGAATTATGACCTGGAAATGCTGCGCGAGGTGGGCTACTGCTCGGGCATCGAGAACTATTCGCGGCACATGGATCACCGCCCCGAGGGCTCGCCGCCATGGACGTTGATTGACTACCTGCCCAGCGAATACCTGCTGATCATCGACGAGTCGCACATGTCGGTGCCGCAAGTGCGGGGCATGTTCAACGGGGACCGCTCGCGGAAGCAGGTGCTGGCTGATTATGGTTTCCGGCTGCCCTCGGCCTTAGACAACCGCCCGCTCAAGTTCGAGGAATTCGAGCAGCACATGGGCTATACCATCTACACATCGGCGACGCCGGGACCTTATGAGTTGCAGCACGCCGAACAGGTGGCCGAGCAGATCATTCGCCCGACCGGTCTGGTGGACCCCGAGGTGGAAGTGCGCCCGACCAAGGGGCAGGTGGATGACCTGGTTGGAGAGATCCGCCGGCGGACCGAGGTGGGCGAGCGCGTGCTGGTGACTACCCTGACCAAGCGCATGTCGGAAGATTTGTCGGAATACCTGATGGAATTGGGAATCAAGGTGCAGTACCTGCACTCCGAGGTGGAGACCCTGGAGCGGGTGGCGATCTTGCGCGACTTGCGCCTGGGCGTGTTCGATGTGCTGGTGGGCATCAACTTGCTGCGCGAAGGCCTGGACTTGCCGGAAGTGTCACTGGTGGCAATTCTGGATGCCGACAAAGAAGGCTTCCTGCGCTCGGGGACGGCCTTGATCCAAACGATCGGGCGCGCGGCGCGCAATGTGAGCGGGCGCGTGATCATGTACGCCGACAAGATGACCGACTCGATGAAGATGGCGATTGATGAGACGAATCGCCGCCGGGCCAAGCAGAAGCGTTTCAATGAGGAGCACGGCATTCAACCGGTGAGCATTCACAAGACTATCCGCGATATCACCGCGCGGCTGACCGCCGGCGGTCAGCAGATGATCGCCGAAAAGCGCGGCGATTACAAGGCGGACCGCAAGGCGGGAGTCATGCCGCGCGGCGAGATGCAGCGGCTGGTGGCGGAATTGGAGCGGCAGATGAAACAGGCCGCCAAGGATATGGAGTTCGAGAAAGCGGCTGCTTTGCGTGACCAGATGTTCGAGCTGCGAGCGATGATGGTGGAAGACTCCAACTTGTCGCCATTGCAAAAGGTGAAGATCCTCTCGGGCGAAGAGTAGAGGAGACGTGCTTTTTTGATTAGCGGGATGAAACCGCGTTTTGAGGTAGGGGAAGTTCATGAACTTCCCCTACCTCAAATACAAGGGAAAATTAACACGTTCCTCACATCTTCTTCACAACTTCTTCATAAGTGGTTGGTATTATTCAACTTGTAAGGTTAAACAAGTCTGATCACTCTTATGGAGGTTGTGATGAAAAAGTGGTTTTTAATGGGTAGTTTGGCCCTTGTGGCCGTGATTGGCGCGGCGCTCTTCATGGGCGTTGGTCTTGTGAATGCTCAGGCTCCTACGCCGGGCACTCCTAACGGCGGCGGCATGCGCGGCGGCTGGATGATGGGCGGGGATACCCCCATGTCCGAGTACATGCACGCGGCCCTGGCTGAGAAGCTGGGCTTGACCGTGGAAGAACTGGAGGCGAAGATCGCCGAAGGCACGACCGCATGGGACCTGGCCGAAGAGAAAGGCCTGACGGTTGAAGAATTCCAGGCCTTGATGCTGGAAGCCCGCAGCGATGCCCTGGCGCAGATGGTGGCGGACGGCGTCATCACCCAGGAGCAGGCCGACTGGATGAGCCAGCGCGGCGCTGGACGGATGGGCGGACGGGGTGGATGCCCGAACATGACCGGCGAAACTGCTCCCGGCACGATGATGCGCGGGAACGGCAATCGCGGCGGCGGGATGCGCACGCGGCCGTAAAGAAAAAATGCCATAAAACACCCCGGAGAACACCATTCGGGGTGTTTTATGTTCCCCAGGCAATTTGTGTTGAGACTTCCCCCACCCAACCCTCCCCCAGCCGATTGGGATTCGGGTTGTTTCGCGGGTTTGGCTGGGGGAGGGTAAGAAATCTGGAAAAGTGAGGGGCGTTCCGCCCCTCACTTTTCCGAAATCTGATCCCCTCCCCACGCCCTGGGATAGATTGCGTTCTGAGTTATTGCGTGGGGAGGGGACACAGGGGAGGGGATTCCAATTATAAAAATATACAGTCAGATTTGCTGTGAAGCTGTTGGCTCAAGATGATGCGCTGGCGTAGCGGCGCAGGGCCACGCGGAAGAGCAGCGAGGCGCCAGTGACCAGGGCCACCGAAAGGGCCAGGCCGCCCAGTTGCAGTGGCAATGGCAGGCCCAGGGTGAGAGCCTGGGCGGGCAGGGTGGTGATGATGCCCACGGGGATGATCCAGGTGAGCACCACGCGCAGCCAAGAGGGATATAGCCCCACCGGGTAGCGGGCCATCTGGAAGATGCTGTTGAAAATCCAGGTGAAGAGCACGCCGGGGAACCAGAAAACCAGGGCGGCGAAGACCAGCATGAGCGCGTACAACGTCGCGACCGCGGAGATGAGCGCGACCAGGAAGGATAGCCAGTGGCCGATGGGCACGGCCTGACCGATCTGGACGACGGCTATGATGAGAACGGCAACACCCAGGGCGAGGTCGATGAAGGCGTACAGGTTCCAGACGCGGAAGCTGGCCAAGAACTGGGTATTGACCGGGCGCAGAAGGGTGTAATCGAGCCTGCCGGTCCACACCTCGCCGTCCATGCCGGCCATGCTCTCCAGGCTGGGGCCGAAGACAAGCCCGCGCAGCGAGGCAACAATCAGGTAAACTCCCAGGAGGGCCAGGGTGGCGGGAAAGTCCCAGCCGCGGATGGATTGCACCTGCCCGAAGAGCACCAGCAGGGCCAGCACACCCGTGCCCAGGTTGAGCAGCGAGTGGAACAGACTGATGAAGAAGTTGGAGCGGTAGGCCAGCTCTTGCTGGAAGGAGGCGCGGGCAAAGGTTTGCAGAAGTTTGAGAGCGTGCATGTTAGCCTCCGATGGCGCTGTAACGTTTGATGCCCCCGGCCCACACCAGCCGCGCCATGAGCAATGCCGCGGCCAGCCAGGCTGTCTGGATGGCAAACCCCAGGGCCACCTGGGCGGGGGATAGCTGCCCGGTGAGGATTTCGATGGGGAAGCCGACCATGTAACGGAAGGGCAGATAGACGGCGATGGTTTGCATGATGCCGGGAAGAAGCGGCACGGGCGCGACCACCCCGGCCAGGAGGAAGACCAGCGAGTCTTGCAGGGTGAGGAGGGCGTCGGCGCGGGTGGCCCAGAAGGCCAGCAGGGCCAGCCAGTAACCCCAGAAGAAGCGCAGCAGCCAGGCCAGGATGAGCGCGGGGAGGAACAGGAGGATTTCGCGCGGACCGGCGTTGAGCTCGGGGCGCAGAACGAGGGCCAGCAGCCCGGTGATGGGCAGGATGAAGGCCAGGTAGACCACCTTTCCGGCCAGTTCAGAGGCCAGGACGTTGTAGATGGGCGGGAGCGGGCGCAGCAGCCAGGCGTTCAGCCCGCCGTAGCGGATCACGTCGCCCAGGGTCCAGTTGGTTTGGGAGTAGGTGAGTTGGTTGACGAGGATGAGGGCCAGGTAGTACCCGGTGAACTGCGGCGCGGTCATACCGCCGATCGAAGAATCACCGGCGGCGCTGTGCCAGACGAAGAGGTACACCAGGGGCGGGACCATCCAGCCGAAGGCCAGCAGGAAGAAAAAGCTGCGGTACTGCATCCAGGAGAGCCAGGAGCGTTTGATCAATGCCCAGCCGCCGCGGTGGTTCATAATTTGCCTTCCTGGTAGATTTGGTCGATGACGGCTTCGATGGGCGGGTCTTCGACGGTCAGATCGACGACCGGGAGGGAGCCGAGCAGTTGGGCGGTGAAGGCGGCGGCCTCGTCGCGGGGCAGGCGGAAGGTGTGGCGGCCTTCTTCACTCACCTCCACGGGCTGGAGGCCGCCGGGAAAGATCGGCGGTGTGCCGTTGACCAGCAGGCTGGCATGGACTAACTTGAAGGGGGCCAGCTTGCGGGCCAGCTCGTGCAGGTCGCTGTCGTAGAGCAGTTTGCCTTCGTGGATGAGGATGACCCGCGGGCAGAGGGCGGTGACGTCGGCCATGTAGTGGCTGGTGAGGAGGATGGTGGCGCCGCTGCGGCGGTTGTACTCGCGGATGAACTGGCGCAGGCGGTTCTGCATGGACACGTCCAGGCCCAGGGTGGGCTCGTCGAGGAACAGCACCTGGGGGCGGTGGATGAGCCCGGCGACCAGCTCGCATTTCATGCGCTCGCCGAGGGAGAAGTTGCGCACCGGTTTGGTGAGCAGTTCGCGCATGTCGAGGAGGTCGATAAGTTCGTCAAGGGTCTGGCGATACTCGGCGGGGGGCACGGAGTAAATATCGCCCAGCACCTGGAAGGAATCCAAGGGCGGGATGTCCCACAGCATTTGGGATTTGTTGCCCATGACCATGCTGATGCGGCGCAGGTAGGCGTGGCGGCGCTCCCAGGGGGTGAACCCGGCCACGGTTGCCTCGCCGCCGGTGGGGTGCAGCAGCCCGGCCAGCATCTTAAGGGTGGTGGTTTTTCCGGCGCCGTTGGGGCCGATGAAGCCGACGATTTCGCCCGGTTCGACGTTGAAGCTGATCTGTTGGACGGCTTCGACTTCCTGGTAGGTGCGGTGGGTGAGGCTGCGCAGGGAGGCTTTAAGGCCTGCCTCGCGCACGGGGACGCGGTAGGTCTTGCTCAGGTTGTGAACTTGGATACAGGGTTTGGTCATTTTGTGTACCTCTATTAAATTATAGGACCCTGGTGTGTAAATGGAAGGTTTAGGATTCTCTCCACGAATTACACGAA
>CAZMMI010000095.1:0-13697 GCA_964567255.1 uncultured Anaerolinea sp. | reverse complement strand
TTGTTCCAGCGGCGGATGACGGCGGGAACCTGGCCCAAATCCGAGAGGACGGCGTTGGCCAGGGCGCGCACCTCGTCGCCGGGAGGCTGCATGTCGGGGACGAGCAGCGAGCGCATTCCGGCGGCGTGCGCGGCGCGGATGCCGGCTTGCGAGTCTTCCAGCACCACGCAGGCAGCGGGATCGCTGCCCAACTGGCGGGCGGCCTCGAGGAACAAATCGGGGGCGGGCTTGCCGCGCTGCACCTGGTCGCCGGTGACGATGATGTCGAAGTGTTGGCGAATCCCGGCGATGGTGAGCTTTAGTTCGGCCAGTTTGGCGTAGGTGGAAGAGGCCACGGCCTTGGCCAGGTTTTCTTGGGCTACGAAGGCCAGTAAATCCAGCAGGCCGGGTTTGAGGGGGATGCCCTCGCTGTTGACCAGTTCGTGAAAGCGTGCCTCGCGGCGGTGATACATCTCGTCGAAGGGGAACTGCGGCCCGTAGACATCCGCCAGCAAGTGGCGAACGTCGGCTTCGGTGCGCCCGATCATCTGGTGGTAGACCTCGTCGGTGAGGGCGTAACCGGCGGGGCCCATCACGCTGCCCCAGGAGCGCTTGGAGATGGCTTCGGTGTCGAGCATGAGCCCGTCGATATCGAAAATTACAGCTTGGATGGTCATAGATTCCTCAAATTGAGCCTTTTTACACAATCTGGGTCATCATACCACCTTATTCGCGCCGGTAGGCTTTGAGCAGCGAGGCCGGCGCGGACACATTGCGCCCGGCCAAGGTGAGGGCCAGGATGGTCACCAGGTAGGGCAGGGACAAGAACAGCTCGTAGGGCAGCTTCAGGCCCAGGGTTTGCAGGCGCAGTTGCAGCGAGGCCACCCCGCCAAAGATCAACGCGCCCCACAGCACGCGCGAGGCTTCCCAGTTGGCGAAGATGATCAGGGCGATGCACACCCAGCCGCGCCCGGCGACGATGCCATAGGTGAAGGAGCCGA
Organism: uncultured Anaerolinea sp.; assembly: GCA_964567255.1. Lineage (GTDB taxonomy): Bacteria > Chloroflexota > Anaerolineae > Anaerolineales > Anaerolineaceae > Anaerolinea. The sequence goes on along the minus strand of CAZMMI010000095.1, from coordinate 12,717 downwards.
GCTGGGCCAGGGAGAGGAAGGCCCCGGCAGCGCCCATCAGGGCGCCGCCGATGAGCAGAGCCTGCGTGCGGATGGCGTAGACGTTCAACCCGGCGGCGTCGGCGGCCTCGGGGTTTTCACCCACGGCGCGGATGTTGAGTCCGAAGCGGGTGCGGTAGAGGATCCACCAGGTGAGGGGGATGAGGGCCAGGGCAGCGTAGGTGAGGATGTGCTGGCTGAAAATAGGCCCCAGCCAGGGCAGGTTGCCAAAGGGAGAAATGGTCTGGAAGGTTTCGATGGAAGGCGGCACTTTGGATTCACCGAACACCAGGCGGAAGGCAAATAGGGAGAAACCCGTCCAGAACAGAGTCAGGCCGAGACCGGAGACGTGCTGGTTGACGCCCAGGCGCACGGTGAGCAAGGCCATGAGCAGGCCGGAGATCATGCCGAAAACGATGGCTGTAAGCAGGCCTAGCCACAGGCTGCCGGTGAGGGCGGCGCCGGCAAAACCGGCAAAGGCGCCCACAAACAGGGTGCCTTCGATGCCCAAATTGAGAATCCCCGCGCGCTCTGAGTACAGCTCGCCGAGGGTGCCTAGAATGAGCGGGGTTGCCACGCGCAGGGTGGCTGCCAGCAGGCCAATGATAAAGGGTTCCAACTCAACCTCGCTTGATGCGGTAGTTTTGCAGCACGAACAGGCCCAGGGTGACCAGCAGCAAGGTGGCCTGCACCACGGTGCCCAGATAGACTGGAACGTTCATGGCGCGGCTGACGGTTTGCGCTCCGGTGTCGATGAGACCGATGAACAGGGCCGCCAGCCCCACGCCGATGGGATTCAGGCCGCCCAGGGTGGCGATGATGATGCCACTGTAGCCCAGCCCGTCAGAGATAGATTCGATCAGGTGGAAGTGGATGCCCGCCACCTCGCCTACCCCGGCCAGCCCGGCGATGCCGCCGCTGACCAGGGCAGCGGTGAGCATGGTGCGGTTCACTTTGATTCCGGCAAAGCGAGCGGCTTCTTTGCCCAAACCCACCGCGCGCATGCGCATCCCGAACGCAGTGCGTTTGAGCACGAACCACTCCAGGACCAGCACCACCACGGCCACAATGAAGCCAAAGTGCAGGCGCGAGCGGGGGATGAGCTTGAAGAAGATCGTGCCGGGATCGAGTTCCGGCGACTGCGGCCACATGGAAATGGGGTCGCGCCAGGGGCCGTTGAGAAAATAGCTGATGAGGAAGACAATCACCGAGTTGAGCAGCAGCGTGGTGACGACTTCGTCCACCTTCAGACGCACTTTGAGCAGAGCCGGGATAAACGCCCACAGCATTCCGGCGGTGAAGCCGCCCAGCAGCATGATCGGAATGCCCAGCACGGGCGACACGCCTTTGAGGATCATGCCCAGCCAGGCCCCGGCCATAGCCCCGGCATAAAGCTGACCCTCCGCGCCGATATTCCAATACCCGGCGGAGAAGGCAAAGGCCACGGCTGCCCCGGTGAGCAGCAGGGGAGTGGCCTTGACCAGCACCTCGATGGCGCTGACCCTGGAGGAGAGCGGCGCGATGAGGAAGTGGTAATAGGCTTGCAGGGGGTTGGCGTCGGCCCACAGGAGGAACAAGGTGGTGAGCAGAAAGGTGACCGGTACCGCCAGGAGGGGAATGATGGCGCGCATCCACGCCGGGGCAGGGGCGCGCTCGATTTTGAACTTAAGCATGGGCGGCCTCCGAGGCAGGGCGGATGGACTCGAACGGCTTGCCGGTCATCATCAGGCCCAAGGTTTCGACGGTGGCGGCCTGGGCGGGCAGGATGCCCATCAGGCTGCCTTCATAGATGACGGCGATGCGGTCGGCGAGGGCCATGATTTCATCCAGGTCTTCGGAGATGAGCAGCACGGCAGCGCCGCGGTCGCGCTGCTCGAGGAGCTTGCCGCGCACGTAATCGGTGGCGCTCACGTCCAGGCCGCGGGTGGGCTGGGCGGCGATGACCACCTGGGGCGCGCGGGATAGGTTGCGCGCCAGGATCACTTTTTGCATGTTGCCGCCGGAGAGCTGGCGAACGAAGTCTTGCGGGGCGGCTTTGATCTGGTAATCCGCGATCCATTTACGGGCGTTTTCCAAAATGCCGGGGCGGTCTAACATGCCGCCGCGCGAGAAGCTATCCAGTTGGTCGAGGACCAGGTTTTCGGCCACGGTCATATCTTCCACCAGACTGGCGTGGCGATCTTCGAGGATGCAGCCCACCCCGGCTTGAGCTAATTCCGCCGGGCCGGCATGGGTCAGGTCTTTGCCGCCCACGCAGATGCGCCCGCCGGATGAGCGCTGCAGTCCGGCCAGCACGCGGCCCAGCTCGGTTTGACCGTTGCCTGAGACGCCTGCAATGCCCAGAATTTCCCCGGCTTCTACCATAAAGCTGATTCCGCGCAACGCGGGCAGGCCTTTGGATCCCTGGGCTTGCAGGGCTTCGACTTGCAGGAGCGGGCCGGCGGCCTGGCGCTCGCTTTGCCGGGCGACGCCAAAATTCTCGCGTCCAACCATCATGCGCGCCAGTTCAGTGGAGGTGGTAGCGGATTTATCTACCGTGCCCACCAATGCCCCATCGCGAAGGACGGTGATGCGGTCGCAAATCGTCATGACTTCGGGCAGCTTGTGGCTGATGAAAATGACGGAGAGCCCGTCGTTGCGCAGGCGCTGCAAAGCATCGAAGAGGATTTCGACTTCCTGAGGAACGAGCACGGCGGTGGGCTCATCCAGGATGAGCACGCGGGCATTGTGCGAGAGCGCCTTGAGGATTTCGACGCGCTGCTGCTCGCCGACGGAGAGATGGCGCACCAGGGCCGCCGGATTGACCGGAATGCCGAAGCGCTGCGAGTCTTGCTCTACCTGGCGCTGGAGCTGTTTAGGGTTGAGGACGAAACCGCCCGCCTGGCCGAGAGCCAGGTTTTCGGCAACCGTCAGCGTGGGCACCAGGGTGAAATGCTGGGTGACCATGCCGATGCCGTTTTGAATGGCGTCGTGCGGCGAACGGATGGTCACCCGGCGATCATTGACCAGAATTTGCCCCTCATCTGCGTGATAGAGGCCGTAAAGGATTCGCATTAAGGTGGTTTTTCCCGCGCCGTTCTCACCCAACAGCGCGTGAATCTCACCTTGCTCGAGGTCGAAGTTAATGTGGTTGTTAGCGGTCAGCGAGGCGAATCGCTTGACGATCCCTTGCATTTGGATAACGGGCATGGAGCGTTACTCTTTTCTTCCGGTAAAAGAAGCCCTGGGGAGGGCAGAAAACCCTAAGGGTCTTTAAGACCCTTAGGGTTTATTCCAAGGTTGGTTAATTCACCGCCGCGGGAACGGCTTCGTCGATGTCTACACGGAACATGCCCGACTTGATTTCCTCTTCGCGGGCTTTGACGGCGTCTTTCAGCTCAGCAGGGATTTTGGCATCCAGATTGTGGAAGGAAGCCAGGCTGGCGCCACCCTTGCCCATCATGCTGAAGTCTTTGAGGTCCTGGGCAGTGAAAGAACCGGCGGCTACCTGGTTGATCAGATAATTGACGGTAGGGTCCATGTTCCAAATCGCGCTGCTCACCACCAGGTCGGGAGCCAGTTCGTTCTGATCGCTCATGTTGCCAAAGGCATAGAGGCCTTTTTCCTGGGCGGCTTCGATCACGCCGAAGCGCTCGGCAAACAGCACGTCGGCCCCGCTGTCGATTTGCGCCAGGGCGGCTTCTTTAGCCTGAGCAGGGTCGAACCAGCTATTGATGAAGGTGACCAGGACGGTCGCATCCGGGTTAGAGGCCTTGGCCCCGGCGATGAACGCATTGACGATGCGATTGACTTCCGGCACGGGGTGCCCGCCGACCACGCCGATGGTGTTGGTCTTGGTCAGGCCGCCCGCCAGCATGCCCAGCAAGTAAGCAGGTTCGTGGATCCAGTTGTCAAAGACGGCGAAGTTGGGCTCGGTGGGGCCAAAACCCGAACCGAAAGCGAAGGCAATCTCGGGGTAATCGGCAGCCACGCGGCGCACCGCTTCTTCGTTGCCGAAGGCGTCGCCAACCACCAGGGCAGGTTTCTGCTGCTCGCACACTTCGCGCAGGACACGCTCCATGTCGCCTGAGTAGCCGATATCCTCGGTGTAGGTATATTCGATTTTGCCTTCATCCTGCGCCTTTTGCAGCGCCATGTGGATCACGCCGTCCCAGGGTTCTTCGATGGGGGTGGCGAAGGCGCCAAAAACTTTCAGCTTGCCAGTGTTGTCTTCCATGGGGACAGATTCGGGCGCTGCGCAAGAGGCCAGCAGCAGGCTGAGGATGACCACCAGGGTCAGGGGGAACAGAGACTTTTTGAACATCACACAACTCCTTTGGCTTGAAAATAAATGAACCGGCTTGGTGTATTTCTTTTCACCTCCAGGCCGGTTTTCTGTTGGGGGTCAATCACCGATGTCTTCGGCCCATAAATCCGGGTTCTTTGCGATGAATTCGCGCATCATCTCAATGCACTCGGTATTGTGTAAATCGATAACGGTTACGCCGTTTTCGCGAAGCCATTCGACGCCACCGGCGAAGTTGACCGACTCACCGACCACGACTGTGCCGATATTGAACTGGCGGATCAGTCCACTGCAGAACCAGCAGGGGGCCAGCGTGGTGACCATGATTTTACTTTTGTAGCCCCGCTGGCGGCCGGCGTTGCGGAAAGCATCCGTTTCACCGTGGATAGTAGGGTCGCTCTGTTGGACGCGCCGGTTGTGCCCGCGGCCCAGAATGTTACCGGACTCGTCAGCCAGGCAGGCGCCCACGGGGACGCCGCCTTCAGACAAGCCAATAAGTGCTTCTTCAATGGCTATTTGAAGCAGTTTCTCATAATCGACCATACGACCCTCCTGGCTCTTGGTAGGAAGCAGCGAGCGATGCGGTTGGACAGTTCAGTTGTTCAGACCTTGTGGGTCACCCAATTGTAGAAGAGATGAGAGAGATGGTCAAGGGGGGAAAACTGCTGGATGATGACCCAAATGGGGGAATTTTTGAGTTAAGTGGTAACTACTCAGGCCCTGGTAGAAAAACCCCGAATTTGTGGTGTATGGTGGAGCTTCGCTCTACCATACACCACAAATTCGGCTCCTTTCCGCAAAGGGCTGAACAGTAACGTTAATCGTTGCCGCCCCGAGGGGGGACTCTCGGGGCGGCGGATGTTGGCGTAAGTTGCTGCCGTTGCCCGAGTTGCCAGGGGCAGAAAGCAGTGCGTTCCTCGCCGTCTCATGAGACAACGAGGAACGCGATACCATTAAAAGAGGCTGCGGATTACCAGCATAAACCCGAAGATCAGCAGCGGCACTCCGACGATCAGACCCACGATGGTCAGGCTCAATACCACCCCTACAATCATCAAGACCAGGCCGAGGACAGCCCCCACAATTCGGCCGGTGAACGCGATGATGCCTACCACCAGTTTCCAGAGCGCCCAGAAGGGCCACAGATACCACGGGACGGGTTTCTTATCGTTCATTTCCTTACCTCCATACACATATACGCTGAAGGAGTGAAAAAGTTTCAAGGATTGATCCGCGAATTCGCGCGAATGGAAGAGAAGAGGAATGTCTTGTAGGAGTGCAGCGGTGGACGAAGGCAAGGGAAGCTGCCCAAGTCAAGCTGCGCATGGTCTTGGCTCTGTAGCGCGGGTTTCTTTCCCGCGAATAGTGAATTTGGCATACCGCGGGTAAGAAAACCGCGCTACGAAGAGAACTGGTTTCATCCACAAATAGGTGAAGAGCGCAAGCCAAAGATTTCGAAAGAAGATGAGGGAAAATTACCAGATTGCAGCCGTTTCTTCGCTTGACTCTGCGTTGCAATTCGTGCTAGTATATAGTTATCTCCCGTGAACGATAACGGTAATAATTCCAATCCATCCTCCCGAAAGGATGAGCATGGCACACAAACGCAGTGTAACAATCCGCGAGGTGGCAAAGGCGGCGTGCGTCTCGGCACAGACCGTTTCGCGCGTCATCAATAACCGCCCAGACGTGGCAGACGACACCCGGCAGCGCGTTCAGGATATCATCGCCGAGCTGGGCTATTCGCCAAACGCGCTGGCGCGCAGCCTGATTCAAGGCCGTACCAACACGCTGGGCGTGGTGGGTTATGGCTTGAGCTATTATGGCCCTTCACGTACCCTGACGGGCATCGAGCGGCAGTGCAATGAGTTGGGCTACTCGATGCTGCTTAGTTTGATGCGGGAACCGGATGCTGGAGCGGGGGTAGAGCTTCTCAACGGGCTGCTGGAGCGTAAGGTGGATGGCGTCATTTGGGCGGTGCCGGAAATTGGCGAGCACCGCGCGGCATTGGTGGAGCAGGTCCGTTCATCCGGCGTACCGGTGGTATTCATCAATATGCAACCCAACCCCGACCTGTCCGTGGTTTCGATCGATAATTACACCGGCGGCAAGCAAGCCGCGCTGCATTTGTTATCTCGCGGCTACCACAAGGTGGGCATCATCACCGGGCCGGGAGATTGGTGGGAATCGCGCAGGCGCCTGGAGGGCTGGCGCAGCGCCATGTTGGAAGCTGGACACGTGACTGCTTCCGAGCTGGAAGCCCTGCAGGAAGAGGGCGACTGGTACCCCTCCAGTGGGGAAACCGGCCTGGAAAAGCTATTAGCCCGCGTTCCCGACCTGGAAGCGGTGTTTGCTTGCAATGACCCGATGGCCCTGGGAGCGCTGCTGGCGGCGCGCCGGCTTGGCAAGCGTGTACCCGAAGACCTGGCGGTGGTGGGCTTTGATGATGTGCCCGAGGCGCGTTATTTCTTCCCCGCTCTTTCCACCATGCGCCAGCCGTTGACCGAGATGGGCTCGCAGGCTGTGCGGATGTTGCACCGGCTGCTGACCCTGCGCGACAGCGACGCGGACCGCCCGGAGCAAATCTGGCTTCAGCCGGAATTGGTTGTGCGCAGTAGTTCGACCCGTTAGGTATACACTGCCCGGCAGCTTGAACAGGGCAGATGAAAAAAACCAAGATGACCATGACGACAAGGAGACCCAAATGAAACCCGTAACTTTAGGCGTGATTGTTGGCAACCGTGGATTCTTCCCGGCGCATTTGTGCAAGACCGGTCGCGAGACCATTCTCAAGGTTTTGGCAGCCGAGGGAATCAAGGCGGTGATCGTTGATGAGAATATCAACGACAAATCCGGCAGCCTGGAGAGCCTGAACGATGCCCACCAGTGCGCGGATTTGTTCCGCAAGCACTCCAGCGAGATCGATGGTATTTTAATCACGCTGCCCAACTTTGGCGACGAGCGCGCCATCTCCAATGCCATTCGCTGGTCCGGGTTGAATGTGCCGGTGCTGGTGCAAGCCTTTCCCGATGATATGACCAAGATGTCCATTACCGACCGGCGCGATTCGTTCTGTGGAAAAATGTCCTGCTGCAACAACCTGACCCAATACGGCATCAACTACACCCTCACCAGCCTGCACACCGTGGACCCGGAAAGCGAGAGTTTTAAGGCTGATCTGCGCAATTTTGTGGCTACCTGCCGCGTAGTGAGCGGGCTGCGCAATGCGCGCTTTGGGGCCATTGGCGCGCGCCCGGCGCCTTTCAACACCGTACGCTACAGCGAAAAGCTGCTCGAGCGCACCGGTATCAGCGTGGAACCCTTTGACCTGTCCGAGTTGTTCGGCAGCGCCGGGCGGATTAAGGCGGATGATCCCAAGTTGAAGGCCAAGCTGGAAGAAATGCAGGCTTATGTGCCCACCAAGGGCGTGCCGGGCGAGGCGATGACCCGCATGGCCAAGCTGGGCGTGGTCATTGACACCTGGGTGGAAGAAAAGCAGCTTTCGGGCACGGCCTTGCAGTGTTGGACGGCGATGGAAGAGTTCTACGGCGTGGTGCCTTGCACGATGATGAGCATGATGAGCAACAAGCTGATCCCTTCGGCTTGCGAGACAGACGTTACCGGCCTGGTGGGTATGGCAGCGATGGCCTTCGCTTCCGGCAAGCCTTCGGCGCTGGTGGATTGGAACAACAACTATGGTGAGGATCCCAACAAAGCGGTGATCTTCCACTGCTCGAACCTGCCAAAGGATTTGTTTGTGCAGTCCAGCATTTCGGTGGAAAGCGCGCCGAAAATGGATTACCAGGCGATCATCGCCGGGACGGTGGGCAAGGACAACACCTTTGGAACCATCGTGGGCCGCTTGCAGGCTGTACCGATCAGCTACTGCCGCGTGGCCACCGATGATTTCAACGGCGACATCTCGGTGTACCTGGGCGAGGGTGAACTGACCGACGACACCCTGAAGACCTTTGGTGGGTACGGCGTGGTGCATATCCCCGATATGCAGAACCTGCTGGCCTATATCTGCGAGAACGGTTTTGAGCACCATGTAGCCATCAACCCGTCGAAGGTGGCGGGCGCGGTGGATGAGGCGATGAGCAAGTACTTGGGCTGGAGCGTGTACCGGCACAGCTAAGGAAGAAGCTATAAGCCATAAGCCGTCAGCTATCAGCCAGAAATGAGACGGAGTGGTGGATGACGGATGTGGATGGGCGTTGCGTATAGATTTTGAAAAGAGATTAAGAAGAGGTAAGCATGACTTCTAAGAAATATGCGATTGGTGTGGATTTTGGCACGGAATCGGGGCGAGCGGTACTGGTGGATGTGTCCAACGGGGCGGAGATTGCCACGGCAGTGCACCCCTATGGCAACGGCGTGATCGATGAACGATTGCCCGGCACCGACATCCGCCTGGAACCGGACTGGGCGCTGCAGGACCCCAACGATTACATCGAGGTATTCAAGCGCACGATCCCAGCGGTGTTGAAGCAGAGCGGGGTGAACCCGGCCGACGTAATCGGCGTGGGCGTGGATTTCACCGCCTGCACCATGCTGCCAACCCTCAAAGACGGCACGCCGCTGTGCTTTTTGCCGCAATACCGCGAGCGGCCCCATTCCTGGATCAAGTTGTGGAAGCATCACGCGGCCCAGCCGGAAGCCAACAAACTGAACGCGATTGCCCGAGAGAAGGGCTTCGACTTTTTGGACCGCTACGGCGGCAAGATCAGCTCGGAGTGGTTCTTCCCCAAGGTGTGGCAGATTTTGGACGAGGATCCCGAAATCTACGCGGCGGCAGATCGCTTTTTGGAGGCAGCCGACTGGGTGGTGTGGCAGTTGACGGGCGAGGAGAAGCGCAATTCCTGCACGGCGGGCTACAAGGCCATTTGGTCGAAGGCGGAGGGCTTCCCGGCCAAGGAGTTCTTCCGGGCGCTGGACCCGCGCATGGAAAACATCGTCGATGAGAAAATGACCCGCAACATCGTCTCGCTGGGCGAGAAAGCGGGCGGCTTGACCGCGCAGGCTGCGGCCTGGACAGGGTTAAAGGAAGGAACCGCAGTGGCGGTGGCCAACGTGGATGCGCACGTCTCGGTTCCGGCCGCTACGGTGGTGGACACCGGCAAGATGGTGATGATCATGGGCACCTCCATTTGCCACATGGTATTGGGCAAAGAGGCCAAGATCGTGCCCGGCATGTGCGGCTACACCGAAGACGGCATCATCCCCGGTTTCATCGGCTACGAGGCGGGGCAGTCCTGTGTGGGCGATCACTTCGCCTGGTTCGTTGAGAACTGCGTGCCCGAATCGTATCAGCAGCAAGCCAAGGCCCGCGGCGTGGATATTCACCAGTTGCTGGAAGAGAAAGCCGCTGCCCTCAAGGTTGGCGAGAGCGGGCTGCTGGCCCTGGATTGGTGGAACGGCAACCGCTCGGTGCTGGTGGACGTGGACCTGACCGGCTTAATGCTGGGCATGACTTTGCTGACCAAGCCCGAGGAAATGTACCGAGCTCTGATCGAGGCCACGGCTTACGGAACGCGGGTGATCATCGAAGCCTTTGAGAACAACGGCGTGCCGGTGGATCAACTGTATGCCACGGGCGGGCTGCCGGACAAGAATCGCCTGCTCATGCAGATCTATGCCGACGTGACCGGGCGCGAGATCCGCGTGCCGGCGGCCAAGCAGACTCCGGCGGTGGGCTCGGCCATGTTTGGCGCGGTGGCAGCCGGCGCGGCTGCGGGCGGCTATGACTCGATCTACGATGCCAGCTTGAAGATGGCCCACCTGCGCGAGGACGTGTACCGGCCCATTCCTGAGAACCAGGCGGTGTATGAGCGCTTGTTCCAGGAGTACGTGCTGCTGCATGACTACTTCGGGCGCGGCCCGAACGATGTGATGAAGCGCTTGAAGGCCCTCAAGGTTGAGGTGTTGGAAAAATAACCCCCTCCCGGCCTCTCCCAACGTCTAAACGGCGTTGGGAGAGGCCGGGTGAAAAGAGGATTTGAATATGCTGCTTGAATCAATCCGACACGAATTAGTGAAGCTGCACCTGGTGCTACCGCAAAGCAATCTGGTAACCTGGACCAGCGGGAATGTGAGCATCCGTGATAAAGACAGCGGTCTGGTGGTGATTAAACCATCCGGGATTATGTATGAAGATTTGCGCGCCGAGCATTTTGTTGTGCTGGACGTGAACGGCAAGGTGGTGGAGGGCTCGCTGAAGCCTTCATCCGATACCGCCAGCCATCTGTATATCTATCGCCACCGCCCAGACGTGTTCGGCGTGGTGCACACTCATTCAGCCTATGCCACGGCTTTTGCGGCCAACGGCATGTCGATCCCCGTGTATTTGACCGCCCAGGCAGATGAATTCGGCGGGCCGGTGCCCTGCGCGGGGTTTGGCCTCATCGGCGGCGAGGATATCGGCAAGCTGGTGGTGGAAAACATTGGTTCTAGCCCGGCCTGTCTGCTCAAAAATCACGGCGTGTTCACCATTGGCCCCAGCGGCAAGGGCGCGGTGAAGGCGGCGGTGATGGTGGAAGACGTGGCGCGGACGGTATGGTTGGCGCGGCAGTTGGGGCAGCCAGAAGAAATTCCGGCGGACATGGTCGAAAAGCTGCACCACCGCTACACCCACGAATACGGGCAGTAATGCGAGCATGACCGCAGCGCAGTTGGTCTCTGATCTGCTGGCGCTGGGCGTGCGCCCGGGGGGCGTGCTGCTGGTGCATTCATCGTTGCGCTCGCTGGGGCCCGTGGAAGGCGGCGCGGAAGAAGTGGTGAAAGGGTTGCTGGAGGCATTAGGCCCAAGCGGCACCCTGCTGATGCCTGCGTTGAGTTACGAATCGGTGGGCGCGTACAACCCGCTCTTCGACGTGGCGCGCACGCCTTCTTGCGTGGGCGCGCTGCCGGAGTACTTCCGCACGCGACCCGGAACGCGCCGCTCAGTTCACCCAACCCACTCGGTGAGCGGGACAGGCAGGTTGGCGGCGGATTTGTTGAGCGGGCACGAAAAGGATTCTACGCCCTGCGGAGCGCACTCCCCATTTGCGCGGCTGCCGCAGGTGGAGGGGCAGATTTTGTTCCTGGGCTGCGGACTGCGCCCCAACACCAGCATGCATGCGGTGGAGGAGCGGGTTGAGCCGCCGTATCTGTTTGGCAAGACAGTGGATTACCAGATTTTCCTGCCAGACGGCAGTGAGATGAGGATGAGCGTACGCAGCCATAATTTCAAAGGTTGGGTGCAGCGTTACGACCGCCTGGAGGAGGCGATGAGCGAGGGCTTGACCCAGGGGCGGGTACTGCAAGCGCAGTGTACCCTGGTGGAGAGCGCCAAGATGTGGCCGGCAGCGCTGGCTGCGTTACAGACGGATGCATTGTATTTTGTGGAGCCTGGGCTATGAAAATCACCGGGACGTTTTTGGATGAGATCACCCACGATATCCCCTCTAATAATTGGGGCGCGGAAGAGTGGGCTGCCGACTTTGACGCGATGAGCGCGGTGGGCATCGATACGGTCATCCTGATCCGGGCGGGTTACCGCGACCGGGTGACGTTCAATTCTGAGACGCTGGCCCGCGAGTTGGTCATGCGCCCGGCTTATGTCGACCTGGTGGATCTGTTCCTGACGCAGGCCGAGCGCACCGGGATGACCTTTTACTTTGGCATTTACGACTCGGGGCGCTTCTGGCACGAAGGGCGTCCGGAAAAGGAAGTGGAATTGAATTTGCGCTTCACCGAAGAGGTGGCCCGCAAGTACGGGGATCGCCAGGCCTTCGGCGGCTGGTACATGACCCACGAGATCCACGAGCACGATGAAGAGGTGACGCGGTTGATTGAGCGGCTGGCGCGGCACGTCAAGGGTTTGAAGGACGTGCCGGTGTTAATGTCGCCTTATGTGCGCGGACGCAAACAGTTCGACGATAACCCCATCACGCCGGAGGAGCACGAGGAGCAGTGGGATGAAATCCTGTCCATTTTGAGCGGATTTGTGGATACGATCGCCTTTCAGGACGGGCAGGTGGATTTCGCGGAACTGCCGGCGTTTATGGAGATCAACACGCGGCTGGCGCGCAAGCACGGGCTGCGGCCCTGGAGCAACGTGGAGAGTTTTGAGCGGGGCATGCCGTTGAATTTCTTGCCGATCGATTGGCGCAATTTACGCAACAAGATTGAGGTGGCCGAGGCGGGTGGAGTGGAGAAGCTGATTACCTTTGAATTCTCGCATTTCATGAGCCCGAATTCGATGTGGCCTTCGGCGCGGATGTTGTATAAACGTTATCGGGAGTATATTGGCCAAGGGTGATGCAGCGTCTGGGGTAGGGGCGAGGCGGAATTCGGCTAGTACTTGAGAAGGGTTTGATTAGCCTCGCCCTGGTTAGCAAGGATGGTGAAAGAAGGGCGAGGCTAATCGTACC
>CAZMMI010000094.1:0-13704 GCA_964567255.1 uncultured Anaerolinea sp. | reverse complement strand
TTCCGCCCTTCAACAGCAACTCTCCATCCACACGGATTTCCCCCTCGCGCAGATCGCAGATCAAATCCCAGTGGATGCCGCTTTTGTTCTGCCCGCCGGTTTCTGCATAGCTCTGCCCCAACGCCAGATGGAACGTGCCACCAATCTTCTCGTCGAAAAGGATGTTTCGGGTGAAACGTTGAATGCCAAAATTCGTCCCAATGGCGAACTCGCCCAGGTAACGCGCCCCGGCGTCGGTAGCCAGCATTGCTTTCAGCAGGTCTTCGTTCTTGTTCGCCGTCGCCTCCACCACTTGCCCGTCTTTGAAAGTCAGGCGGATGCCCTCCACCGCGCGCCCGGCAAACATGCCCGGATAGGTGAAAGCCACCCAACCGTTCACCGAATCCTCCACCGGCCCGGTGTAAATCTCGCCGTCCGGCAGGTTGTGAATCCCGCAGGAGTTCATGAACGTTCGTCCTCGCACCGAAAGGCTCAGGTCGGCATTCGGCCCCTGGATGGTGACTCGATCATGCCCTGTCACCCGCTCCACTACCTGCTGCTGCCAACGTCCAAACTCCTTCCAGTAAGCCACCGGATCAGCGGTCTGATCATCGCAGTGATTCGCGCCAAACAGAAAATCCTGGTACTCCTGCCATCCCATCTCCGCTTCCATCGCATAGGCCTGGGTGGGGAACTGTGTACTGATCCACTTGAGCTGTCCCTCCGCCGCCCGTCGAAAGACGACCGATTGCACCGCTGCCAGCGCCTTTTGTCGTCGCGCTGCCCGGGCAGGATCCACCCGCGTCAGGGCGCGAGTATTGGCCTCGGCGTAGATGCGAATGCGGGCATCGAACGTATCGGCGGCCAGCTTGTGGAAGGATGGCACAAAATCGAGCTGCTCATCCTTGCCCGTCGCAAACAAAATTTCATCCTGATCCACCAGGCTGAGCAAAATGTGCGGATGGCCGCCTGCCTCCAACACGCGCCGGTAGCAAGCACGCACCAAAGCTTCCGCCTCGGTAGTAGATTCGATCAAAACCTTTTCGCCCGGCTGGATGGCGACCGAATAATCCACCAGCACCCGCGCCATTTTCTCAATGCGTTGATCGGTCATCGATGCACTCCTGTGGGTAACACTCAGTGGTCGAAAGGAAATCCCCAAATTTGAGGTGTGTGGGGTGCGAAGCACCCCACACACCTCAAATTTGGATCGTTCCTGCCTCTGGCTGAGTAGTTACTCCTGCGGTTTTATTAATCCACAGGAGTATTCTATCATAGCCCAGGGATTTACTCGTAACGCTTGAGCAGTTCGTCCAATGCTTCGCGCAAGTAATACGCCTCGCTCTTGCCCGTTTTGCGAGCCAGATCAGACAGCTTCTCCAGTTGGACCTGAGTAAAGTAACTTGTTTTCATCACCATCTGTGTGCTCACCGGCAGGCACACCCGATTGCGACCGCTGCGCTTGGCCCGATAGAGCGCCTCATCCGCCTTGCGAAACAAGTCCATCCACTCGCTCCCATCCGCCGGGTGTTCCGCTACCCCGCCCGAAACGTGGATGGGAATGCTGGCGCGCAGATCTCCCACCTGCAAGTTCACGGTGGAATCCGCCAGCACGCGGCGCGCCTCTTCGGCCAGCACAAAAGCCGTCTCAGAACGGCTGCCCGGCAGCACAATCACAAACTGGTCGCCGCCATAGCGCCCCACCGCGCAATCGGTTGGGAAGTTCCCTTGCAACACCGCCGCCACCTTACGCAGCACCTCGTCTCCGGCGTAGCGCCCATACTGGTCGTTGATGGCCTTGAACTCGTCCACGTCAAAGCTCACCAGGGCCACCGAACTGCGCTGCCGTTCGGCCTGCTCACGGGCTTGATCGAAGAAAGCCATCAGCGCATAGCGCTTCAACACACCTGTCAGCGCGTCCCGTTCTTCCGCCTCGGCATATGCCCGCACGGTATTGCTTTTGGCCTCTTTGGCCCGCAGCATGGCCTCATAAGCCTTGCGCAGCAGATCCGTAACCGTGGCTCCATCCGCCGGGTACACCGCCACGCCAATGCCCACCGTCACGGTGTGCTCGATTTTCTTGCCCTCGACCTTGAGAGTCAACGGGCTGGAAGCCACCGCGGCGCGCAGTTCCTCCGCTTTTGCCAGCACTTCCTCAGCGCTCAAACCAACGGTCACCGCCAGGAACTCATCCCCCCCGTACCGTCCGGCAAAGTGCTGACCGTTGAAAACCGCTTTCATCGCCTCGCCAATGCGCTTCAAGCAGTCATCGCCTGCCACATGCCCGTAATGCTCATTCACGTACAGCAGGTGATCCATATCCACCTGCACCACGCCGATGTCGTAGCCCTTCTGACCCGCCAGCGACAGCGCCTCGTCCAGCCGTCGCAGCAATTCCGACCGGTTATACAACCCCGTCAAAGGATCCAATGGCTCGCTCATTTCGCCCTCCAGAAAATATACATATACTTATATATGTATATTACTATATGTATCCCGGCGAGTCAATAGGGAAAATTTTCTTACACCGACAGAGTCCCGCCCTCTCCCATTGTAATCAGAGAAATTATTTCTATAATGAGTATAGAAATACATATTTCGTTACTACTCAGCCAGAGGTGGAAGAGGCCTGAAATTGGGATGTATGTGGGGTGCGAAGCACCCACATACATCCCAATTTCAGGGACTTTCCCCACCCCCTGAGCAATTACCATATTTCTATACATTCTGCCGATCCGGTGCTTGCACAATGGGGCGGGAACATGAATACAACTTTTCGGATTATGCTGACACTTTCTCTTGCGGCTGGTCTAATCGCTTTTCCTTCTACCGCCTTGGCCGATGATCCCCCACCGACCGGATTCCAGGTGGTTGAGGGTGTGCCGGTGGGAACCGAAGGCTACGAACAATCAGCGGACGGTGTTCCGCTGGCAGCTTCATCCACCACATACTATAAAACACTAACCGGGTTGGATTTTTACCCAACCGACTCGGATATGACGTACTCTTCCACGAACGGCGGGCTCTACGCGCTTGCCCTTGTGCCTGGTTGGGGTTATTACGCTCCGTTCACTCTACCCAATGGCGCAACAGTGACCGGAATCACCTTTTTCGTGATCGACAATGATCCGGGCTCTAATATTTTGCTGAAAGCATACGGGTATGCTCCCGCAATCGATAACTTCCTTAATATAGGTGAGAATTCTACATCAGGGGCTTCCGCCAGCCTCCAATCCGTCAACCTGACGGACGGCCTTCCGTTCACCATTTCTAACAGTACCTATGCGTATCGCTTGAGAGTGGAATTTGGTACAACCGGAAGTTCACAGATTGTGTACGGCGCTCGTATTTCCTACACCATACCATCCACTCCCCCCAGCGGCTACCAATACGTTACGATGGCGGGAGCAGATTTTCGATCCAGCAGCTCGAACATGACTTACGCTGCAATGGGCGGAACCCTCTACGCTACCGCTCTCGATTCGTCTTACTATTTTTATACACGGCTGGACCTCCCAGAAGGCGCGGTCATCAACGAAGTCCGGTGGTTCGTAATTGACAACGTTGCAGAATACTGCAATCTTCGTTTATATGGTCACACAGTGTCGAGCGACACTTTTGGCGCCGAAGCGGCTGCCACAACCTCGGGTGACGATCCCAGTACCGCGGTTCGGACACTCACAGATGATGTTTCGATCACATTTGACAATCGAAACAAGGCGTATTTCATCAGTTTCCAGCCGTATGCGGCATCCGCTAGCCTTCGTATTGTTGGCGCGCGTGTGCGCTACACGCTATCTCCCACGGTCGATCCTCAGACGAATCCGACAAAAACCATCTCGGGAATCAATTTTTACCCGTCCGGTTCCGATCTCACCTATAGAGCTTTAGGCGCGAAACTGTATGCGCTTGCTCTCAGCAGCGGGCGCAGCTTCCAGACGAGCCTCAACTTACCCACCAACGTTTACATTAACAAAATTACGTTCTATTTCAAAGATAATAACGCCGCAAACATCACGTTCACCGGGCGGTATTATTTTCCTCTAACCGGCGACTACCATGATCCGGTAAACGGCAGCAGTTCAGGCGCTTCTGCCAGTTATCGCACAGTTACTTTTTCTGATATCGGAAGCACGATGGGTGTTTTCGACTCCTATGATATGGTTGCCCGGCTGCGAGTAGTGCTGGGAGTAGAAGGACAGGATATGTACCTGGTCGGCGCAAAAGTAGAATATATCTATCCCCAGGTTTACCTGCCCCTGATTCGAAAAGAGTAATCCACTGGGACACAATAGCTACCCCTGCTGATCATTAAGAAAAAGTTGCTATTCAAAATGTAACGAGAAATATCTCAGCGTCATTCATCATAGCACGCACTTTTACCTAAGGTGCTGCCGGTAGAATAATCGGGCTGATCCTAATTCCCGCATCATCATCATAAAAGGTGAAGATTGTGTTCCGGGTTTGTACGGACGGAAATTTGAACCAGCCGGTATAAACCACTCCATTATTCATACAGTCGATGTATTGAGTCCCGCCAACCTGTATGTGGTCATAGCGATTCCCGGCTGAGTCCTTGATATACATATTCCTGTTACCTACATCAGAATACTTAATCACGCATTGACTAGTAGTGGATGACTTGTATAAGGTCCAGGAGAATTGGAAGTACATGCTCCCATCATTGACTATTTCAACACTGGGAACGCATTCCCGCATTTGTCCCATGTATGTGCCATAGAGATAAAGCGGATACTGCTGACATAAGTGTTCGAAGTAATAGGTGCCTGGATTAAGAAGAGGCTCGGACAAGCCGTGTGAGATCAAAGGCAAAAAGTAGGTAGAAAAGAGTGTGGATTGAATATAATTTTCCTTTATAGCCATACTGCTACCATAAGGCCCATCCACTTTTAAACTGACAGTATAGATACCGGAATCCTGATATGTATGGGATGGATTATCCTCCGTACCGGTTGTCCCATCGCCAAAATCCCAAAGTACACTGGTATACTGCCCTGATGTTTGATTCGTAAACTGCACTGTTAACGGCACCTGACCACTTGTTGTCGAAGCAGAAAAATTCGCAGTGACAGGTAGCACCTGTACGACTTGCGTTTGAATCATCGTGTCTGTGCCACCCTGTCCGGTGACAGTTAGCTTGACGGTATAGGTACCACTTTGGGTATAGATATGTACCGGGTTCTGGTCAGCACTGGTCTCGCCATCCCCAAAATCCCATAAGCTTGCATCATACAGCCCTTCACTACTTAAGTTTGTAAAATGAACTTCCAGAGGGATATTACCAGTCAACGGATCAGCAGAGAAATTCGCAATCGCAGCTTCTGCCAGCAATGACAGGTCAGAGGACCACAGGGTAAAGCGCGGCTTATTTGCCAAGCTAGTGATAACCAGCCATCCCTCGTTCACAGGCAATAAACTTATTGGGCCGCCGTTCACTGCCTGGGATTTGACAATACCATAATTTCCTGAAGCCCACTTCTGCAGTTCGCTGTTACCATTTAAGGATCGAAGCGTTACCAGATCGTCACCCTTCCAGCCTGCATCCGAAATAGCGTTGGAAAGCGTGTTCACCTGCGCGAGGGAGAGGCCATCGAAAATATGCCCTGAACCGATTAGAACGATGGAACCATCAGGTTTAACCCTTATGGGGTGAATAAAACTATACCCACCATGATAAGGCGAATCTTTCTTGGCGCCAATCACACCCGCCGAGTCAATATCTTCCCAGAGGATATCGTTGGGTGAGGTATCATCGCGAAAGAAGTACATCTTTTGCCGCGCAGCATTCCAAATATATTCACGGGAAAAATAATTCCAATCGACGGTTGAGATCCTTTCCCCAGTAGGCGCAAACACCGTGTGCGACACCCAGGCCCCAGAGCTATCACAGGTAAACACGAAACTACCTGCAGTAGCAAGGCCACAAGGACTGGTAGGCAGGTTGGCAAAAGGCTCTTCCGTTGTCCCATCAGCCAACTCAATCTTATATATCCCACCGTTCGGATAAACAGTATAGAGTATATTTTCATCGGCAGAGTAAGCGATTGTATACGGAGCATTTAACAACGGAATCGTGCTGAGATAACGACGCTGAGCCACACTCCAGCGGAAAACACTCTGGAACTGTTTGCTCAACAGATAAACCGTTTCGTCATTGCCTAGTTCCACCTTGTCTGGTGTATAGAGCAACCCATTCGGGTCAACAATAGCACCCGGGGTTAAGGGATTTAGTGAGCTAATAGGTACTTCTATAACTTGAGGACCTTGAGTGTTGCCGTAGAAACCGTAAATTATCTCGCCATAGACGAATATGTTTAATGGAGTATTGACTGGGGTAGTGCGGCCCGTTTCCAGATAAACATTTGAATAAGCAATGATCGTTCCTCCACGAAGCACTATAGGCAGATTGCCATAAAAAGTCAGATCATCAAATGCACCTTGAAGGCTGTTTATGTAAGTCAAGTCAATTGTGCTATAGACGATGCCTGAATTGTCGATCACTAAATTATCATCTGGCGATACCCAAGTTTTGGATGCACTCGGATAATCACCATGATAGGGACCATCCGACTGCCCGGTAATCATACCGTCTGGGCTAAAGGTCACCTCGTTAATGTCTGCAGGGCTGAGGCCAGAATCACGCCCAAAGACTTTACGAATACTAGGTGCCAGAGAAGTTCCAAACATTGAATGTGGGTAATACGATTTACTGTCGACAACGGTAAAACTCGATAAATTGAAGCTAATTAAGTTAGCATATAGGCCTGATGAACAATTTACTATCATAATTGGGTCGGCAATGTGCAAAGAAACGATATTCGAACTGGTGTTTAGCAGATGGATTTCATCTGTTCCATCCAGGTTAAGTTTTGCGGCCCTGCGCCCAAAAGCCACATACAACACGTCCGAAGTTACGCGAAATGCCGTGGGAGTGCCAGATAAGGAGATATCAGAAAGCCAGGATTGGGCACTAATCTGATATCGTTTAATGCTCGGCGGCGTAGAATACAGTAGATAGATAATCTCCCCAGACTGCTGTGCATCCAGCCAGGGAGAAATTGCCGCCGCGCTCGCCGAAGAAACGGAAAACGGATTACTTAAATCAAGAGATGTCGAGGAAAACAGAAAAGAAAAGAGCCATACAAAAAGAATAGACAAGCGGAGCCAATATCGGAATTGTTTGTAGTACATAGAGTCCCCTTTGCTGCTTAGAAATATGATCCCTATCATGATAGAGATATTTTTAGAATTAAAATATTATATAATGAAAAATAATTTTGGGGCTCCATCAATACGCTTAGATCGCCAACTTTCTTTTTTCTTGCTACTGCCCCTCCTCCCCCAATTGGTACTATAATCAACCCATGCAGCCTAAACTCCAACCGATTGTCATTGGCATTGCCGGCGGCACTGGCTCCGGCAAGACTACCGTCGCCCAGGCCATCCTCGAACGCGTGGGGCGTGACCGCATCGCTTTTCTCCCTCATGACGCTTATTACCGCGAGTTAGGCCACATGACCACCGAAGAGCGATCCCGGGTCAACTTCGACCACCCCGATTCGCTCGAATCCGACCTGCTTGAGCAGCACATCCTCCAGCTCAAGCGCGGCGAGCCCGCCGATGTGCCCATCTACGACTTCACCCGCCACACTCGCACCGGGCAAACTCGCCGGGTAGAGCCTCACCGCGTGATCCTCGTGGACGGCATCCTCATCTTTTACGAAGCCAACCTGCGCCGTCTTTTCGATGTAAAAATCTTCGTCGACACCGACGCCGACATCCGCTTCATCCGCCGCCTGCAGCGCGACATCAACGAGCGCGGGCGCACCACCGAATCGGTCATCAATCAATACCTGGGTACCGTCCGCCCCATGCACATGGAGTTCGTTGAACCCAGCAAGCGCTACGCCGATATCATCATTCCCGAAGGCGGCTTCAACTCGGTGGCTCTGGATATGGTCGAATCACGCATCAAATTCCTGCTAGGCGAAGAGACAGCCTCGCATGGATAATCCCCCCGAGCCCCTAGCGACTTCGCCTGAGGATTCCGTTACCCCATCCAAGCCTCCGATCAAGCCGCCCGAAGACCCCAAGATGAAATGGGTGCGCATCGCCACGCTGGTCTTCGTCATAGCCCTTTCCGTCACCCTGTTCGTCTTTCGCGACCGCATCAAAGAGTTGGAAGAGTTCGGTTACCCCGGCATCTTCCTCTTCTCCTTGCTGGCCAACGCCACCCTCATCTTGCCCATGCCCGGAATCATCGTCACCTCGTTGATGGGCGCGGTCTTCAACCCCTTCTGGGTCGCCATTGCCGCGGGCAGCGGCGCGGCCCTGGGCGAATTCTCCGGCTACCTGGCAGGATTCAGCGGCCAAAAAGTGGCCGAACGCACCCCCGCTTACGTCAAACTAGAAAACTGGATGAAAAAATACGGGGGCTGGACCATCCTGGTACTCGGCTTTATCCCCAACCCGCTCTTTGATATTGCCGGGCTGATCGCCGGGACTCTGAAAATGCCCCCGGCCAAGTTCCTGTTCTGGTGCTGGCTGGGCAAGGTCCTCAAAATGATGCTGTTCGCCTACGGCGGCGCGCTGGGTCTCAGCCTGCTGCCCGAGTAGCAGTTCGAAATCGTTACTGCTCAGCCAAAGTAGAATGTGAGGTGTATGTGGGGGTGCTTCGCACCCCACATACACCTCACATTTTTGAACTCCCATAGACCTCTGAGCAGCTACCCGAAATCTTTATTCGGATGGCGCGGGCGGTGGCCAGTTCGGCGTCAGAGTGATCGGCAGCCCGATTTGCTTGCGCAGCCCGGTCCACAGGTCCTGCTCCAGCAGCGAATCCCAGTAAGTGCGGAACTCGGCATAGCGTCTGTCGCGCATGGTCTGCCGGTCGATGAGAAAGCCCTGGAACCCCAGCACCAGGCGGTGGAACGATTTGACATGGCCCAGATAAGCCAACATGCGCTCGTGTTCCTCTTCCATGAACTGCGGCAGGTACACGCCCCACACGTCGCAGTCATGGATGTCGCCTAACTGCTCCTGCATGTCGCGCACCGGGTTCAACCAATCCTTCAACTCGCCGCCATAAAGCGGCGCAAAATTTTCCATCGTGTAGCGCAGCCACTTGGCCGCAATACGCATCTCATGCAGTTCCGCCACCTTGTCCGGCTGGTGAACAATCTCAGCGTAGCCCAGGAAGTCATCCAGTCGCCCGGTGATGTGCTGAAAAGCGTGCCGGTAAAGCTGCGGGGTAAAAACATACACCTGCTCGGCCTGGGCTGCCATCGGCTCCAGCACGGCGCGCAGGTCGGGCACAGTGTTGTCGCTCTCCAGCCGGGCGATGGCTTCCTCCAGAGGCGCCTGCAAAGCGGCGCGATGCTGCCGCAAGCGCAGCAGCAGGCGGGTCAGGCCCGGGCCTTGGGTGGGGTCCTCCTGCTTCCGGGCATATTTGGCCAGCGCATCGATCTGCACGTCCGCGTCTCGGGCTGCCCCCAGCGCCTGGGTGATCCGGCGTATATCCTTTAACCACACCTCCGCCTTGCGCTTGGGCAAACAGCCGGCAAACAAAGGCAAAGCCGCCCGCAGCCGGCGGCTGGCCACGCGCATCCTGTGGATATATTCGATATCCGCGCTGCCGTTACGCACCCCTTCCTGTTCTTTTTCCAGGGCGCCTAAATGTTTGAGTAATACACCCGCGCCATAGACGCAGATCCCTTCATCCGAATGGTTTTTCATGCTCGTCCTCCGGCGTACGGATTGATTGTGGAGTGATGTTCTCTAGATTGTACCTTAATAAAAAGCCAACGAGTTGTTTTGGCTCTATGAGAGTTGCTGGAGTAGGTTCCGCATTTTGGTGTGTAAAGGCGGCTTCGCCGGCTTCACACACCAAAATGCGGGTTTCACCATGCCGATTTCCAATGAACTGTTTGGGGGCTTCATCCCTGGAAACAGCTTGTTTTATCTTCTTACACCGTGCTAGCCGGCGCCTGAAGAACCTATGCTATTCCAAATCTTCCAGGTCGTCGGCATCCATATCGAACAACTCGCCGGTTGCAATGAAGACCGTGCGCTCGCAGATATTGGTCACCCGGTCCGCGGCACGCTCAAAATTGTGAATCACCCAAATGAGTAAGTTGACCTGGTCAATCATCTCCGGGCGGGCAATCATCTGCTCTACCAGCAAGCGGTAAGTCTGGTTATACAGCGCATCCACCTGTTCATCCTCTTCTGGAATGGCGTGCGCCTGAGTGGCATTCTCGGTAACAAATGCGCTCAACGAGCGGTGCAGCATTCCCACCGCCAGTTCCGCCATGTGTGAAATCTCACGCATGGGCACCTGGATATCGGAGTCGCCCAACTGCATGACCACTTTAGCGTTGCCTTTGGCGTAATCGCCCATCCGCTCCAACTCGATGTTCACTTCCAGAATAGCCGCCAGCAAGCGCAAATCGTGCGCCATGGGCTGCTGCGTGGCAATCAGGATGAGAATCGCATTTTCAAGCGCGTAGCGTTTTTCGTTGATCGCGTAATCATCACGGATGATTTTTTGCGCCGCGGTCACATCGCGCTTTTTCAGCGCTTCCACCGAGCGCAACAACGCTTGTTCAACCATGCTGCCAAGCAGGAGAACTTCATCTTGAAGCTGGTGGATCTGGCGGTCCAACGTTTCTCGAGGCATAAATAACCCTTTCCGGAGTAATGTGAGAACTATCCAAAACGCCCGGTGATGTAATCTTCGGTGCGTTTATCCCGGGGGTTGGTAAATATCTGATTCGTCTCTCCATATTCTACCATTATCCCCGCCCGATCTTCATCCATTGTAAAAAACGCGGTGTAATCCGACGCACGCGCAGCCTGCTGCATGTTGTGGGTCACAATGATGATCGTATATTGCTCCGACAACTCGCGCATCAGGTCTTCGATCTTCAAGGTCGCAATCGGGTCCAGCGCCGAACAGGGCTCGTCCATCAGGATGATCTCGGGTTTCACCGCCAGCGCCCGCGCAATGCACAGGCGTTGCTGCTGCCCGCCCGAAAGCGACAGGCCGCTCTTGCGCAAATCATCCTTCACCTCGTCCCACAGCGCCGCTTGCCGCAGAGTCTGCTCCACCAGGTCATCCATATTCTCTTTAAAGCCGTTGATGCGCGCGCCCCAGGCTACGTTATCGTAGATACTTTTGGGGAACGGGTTGGGCTTTTGGAAAACCATGCCGATGCGCTGGCGCACCATCACGGGGTCCACATCGGTGGCATAGATGTTCTGCCCGTGGAACAGCACCTCTCCTTCCATGTGGAAGGAGGGCACAAAGTCATTCATGCGGTTGAAGGAGCGCAGCACGGTGCTCTTTCCGCAACCGGATGGCCCAATGATGGCAGTAATTTTCTGCGGGATCACTTGCAAATCCACGTCCTTCACGGCGCGGAAATGGCCGTAGAACAGGTGCATGTCCCGGGTTTCAATGGCTAAATGCTGTTTTTCTAAAGTTTCGGTCATGGAGCGCGCCTCGTCAAACGGTTGCGAGTTAGAATGGCCACGGCGTTCAGGCTTAATAATACCACCAGCAGAACAAGAATAGCTGCCGCGGCGATATTGCGGAATTCCGCCTGCGGCCGGCTGGTCCAATTATAAATCTGGATGGGCAGGGCCGTGAAGTAGGAAAAAATGCCCTGGGGGTCCTTGTTGATCAGGCTGGAAGCGCCCACCAGGATCAGCGGGGCAGTCTCGCCGATAGCCCTGGAAATGGCCAGGATGGTACCGGTCAGGATACCGGGAAAAGCCGAAGGCAGAACGTGATGCCAGATGGTCTGCCACTGGGTTGCGCCCAACCCGTAGCTGGCCTGGCGCAGCGAGTTGGGCACCGCGCGAATGGCCTCCTGGGCGTTGATAATCAATATCGGCAGCACCAGCAGGCCCATGGTCAGGCCCGCCGAAAGGATGGTGCGCCCGGTCTCTACCCCCTCCACACCAAAGGCCCTGCCGCTGGTCAAGGTGGATAGCGTGCGTACAAAGATCGCCAGGCCTAAAATGCCGTAAACGATCGACGGCACCCCAGCCAGGTTGTCGATGTTGGTCTGGATGATGCGGTTGATCCAAGAGCGCCCGGCATATTCTTCCAGGTAAATGGCGGCCCCTACCCCAATGGGGAAGGCGAATCCTACTGTGATCAGAATGATCCACAACGAGCCGAACAAAGCCGTGCGCACGCCCGCCAGTTGGGGCGTGGTGCTCATCGAATTGGTCAGAAAGCGCTGGTTCAGCCAGGAATAAAAATAGATGGTCGCGTCGGGATGCTTCTCAGCCACCTCGGCTTCGATCTCGGCGCGGTTGAACAACGACTCAAACAGGGGGTAGCTCTCCTCGACGGTTGGTTTGACCACCTCGGCGATCACCAGGTCGTATACCTCCCCGGTTGATAACTCGTCCAGGGTGAAGTCGCCATTCCGCTGGATGGTGCGCAAACGGTTGACGCTCACTTTGTCAGTCAAAATTGCCAGCAGTTCGTCCTTCTCCAGGTCTTCCAAAGGACGCTCGGCCAGT
This sequence comes from uncultured Anaerolinea sp., assembly GCA_964567255.1. GTDB lineage: Bacteria > Chloroflexota > Anaerolineae > Anaerolineales > Anaerolineaceae > Anaerolinea. The sequence continues at coordinate 1,167 of CAZMMI010000094.1, read as the reverse complement.
GCAGCCCGGTCCACTTTATCGACTACCGCCACCAGGCCAAACACATCATCCACAATGGTAACGACCAGCACCGCCAGGGCCAGCAAACCAATCGCCGTGGAGAGGAAGAAAATCGTCTTCCAAACTCTGCCCACGCGGTGCCGCAATGCCAGGTTGCTCTTGGGAGTAGAAAAGTATCCGCTCATTCGTACACCTCGCGGAAACGCGCCACCAGGCGGCGGCTGACGATATTCAAAACCAATGTTGAAGTAAACAACAATAAACCGATCGCAAAAATGCTGTTGTAATCCGGCGTATCATAGGCCACATCCCCGCCGCTGATGCGGGCGATATAGCCGGTCATCGTTTCGGCAGCGTGGAAGGGGTCAAAGGTGAACTTGGGTCCCGAGCCCGCCGCCAGAGCCACAATCATCGTCTCGCCCACCGCGCGGGAGACGCCCAGGATAAATGCAGCAATGATCCCGGAAAGCGCCGCCGGAACCACCACCTGCACGGCAGTCTCCAACCGGGTGGCACCCAGCCCGTAGGCCGCCTCGCGCAGCGAGCGCGGCACGGCGCTCAATGCGTCCTCGCTCATCGAGCACACCAGCGGCAGGATCATAATGCCCATCACCAGCCCCGCTGAGAGGGTGTTATACACCTGCACTTGCTCGCCAAAAATGGAACGCAGCAGCGGCGTCATGAAGGTCAGCGCGAAGAACCCGTAGACTACCGTGGGCACGCCCGCCAGCACCTCCAGCACCGGCTTGAGGATGCTCCGCGCGCGGGGTGTAGCATATTCACTCAAATAAATGGCTGCCCCCAACCCCAGGGGTAGCGACACCAACATGGCAAAGAAAGTGGTCATCAAAGTCGCATTGATCAAAGGCAACACGCCGAATTTGCCGATAGTGGGCTGCCATTCAGTTTTGGTCAAAAACTCAACCAGCGTCACTCCCGGCATTTGGAAAAACAATAACGATTCCTTGCCTAATTCAAAAACGATACCGATGGTTGTGAAGATGGAAACTGCGCCACAAAAAAATAGGAACCCTTGAATAAAGGTCTCGCCCAACCGAGGCCGCTTATGCAATTTATGGATAACGAGTTGATCAGCACTTTCCATTCGGATGACCTGTTGTTTCACAATCTGATTTTCCATATCGCGGATCTTCCCTCCGGCGACAC
>CAZMMI010000093.1:11459-13799 GCA_964567255.1 uncultured Anaerolinea sp. | reverse complement strand
ACACCAATAATGGCGTTCGCGCCAATCTCTTCGGCATGGCGGATGAGCAGGTCGTAGGCCTCTTCGCGCGCATTTTCACACAATTCAACGTAGGTGTTAATCCGCCCGCCAAAAAGGGTTTCGATGCCACCGACGAAATTCCCCACCACGCTGCGCGAGCGCACGGTAATTCCCCGCACCACGCCCAAATAGCGGGTAATGCGAAATCCTTCAAAGCCAAATCCAGTAGTGACCAGGTTGTGATCCATTCTATTCTCCTTATCTTAAATACGCAGCGTTCCGCGAAAAGTCGCGGGTTATTCTTGAATCCTGCGATAGACGCGCCCCTCGGGGTCCGCATAAACCATCTGCCATTCCCGCAACCACTCCGGGTCACTCAAGTAAGGCGGGTAATCTTTGGCCACACCCAGCCAGGGCGTTTGGAAAATCACCAAATAGTCGGCGCGGCGCGATTGAGTCGTAGAATTGGTGAACCCCGGCCCGTAAGCGTAGTAAGGCAGGCCGTTTTCCACCCACACCACCGAGTCGCGCACATTTTGATGGATATAGTCGTAGGCGCTGAAATACCCGTCCGTGCCAACTGATTCGCGGAACTGGTCATACAGCACGATTTCATTCTTGGGGCGAAATTCTAGCACCTCTCGCTGTCTCCACAGAATACCGCCTGCCAGCGCCAGCACAGCCAGGCCCAACACGCTCGCCAGGGCAGCCCGCCGCTGGATCCAGACGTACAGCTTCTCGATCCAGGGGGACACCCAGGCCACCGGCATAAAGAACATGAATGCCAGCACCGTGATGCCGAAGCGCCAGTTGATCTCGGCGGGGCGCAGGGTGTCTTGATAGAACCCGGAAGCAGGGCTGAGGGCAAAGCCTGCCAGCACCAGGAAAAAGGCCAACGCCAGAGAAGGCGAAATCCAGCGTTTCACAAACACCAGGATGAGCGTAACCAGAAAGATTGCCAAAGCAGCATAAAGCGTGCGGGGGATGTTCTCCAACAGGTAAGGGTTGGTCAGGTTGGCGGCAATGCTCAACTGCTGGTGGGCCATGACCTCGGGCGAAAACAGATAGCCCTGTACCAAGAGGTTCCTCCCCACCCACAACACTCCCGGCAAGATCACCAACGTGGAAACTTTCCATTCATTGTGGCAGAACGTACGTTGGCGCAAACACTGCCAAAAATACAAAAGCCAGACCGGCAGCGCCACGAACAGGCTGTTGGGCTTGGTTGCCAGAGCAATCATGGTCGTCAGGGCCAGCCCCAGTGGAAATACCAGCCGCGAATTTTTTCTGGAGCCGACCGGCGCATGCAGCAGTACAGCCAGCAGAGCCGCGCCCAAAAACAGGTCGTTCTTGCCAATGGTGAAAAACAAGAACTTGAACATCCACCAAAAATTCGGCTCCAACTCGGGGAAGAAGCCGCTGACCATGACCAGCGCGGACAGAAACAGGGTCAACCCGCTGGCCAGGCCGCTGTAACGACGCAGCAACAGCCAGAAGGTCAGGATGAAATACAGGCAAGTCAGGGCGTGGGCCGCGCCAAAACCGAAACCGTTGCGCAGCAACAAAGCCGGGAAGGCCAGCACAGATTCGTAACCAAAGGGGTACTCGCCGTACGAGATCGACAGATCCCAGGCCGACCCGCTGCGCACCATTTCCAGGGCTTTAGGCAGGTGATAAATGCCGGCGTCCCAATGCAGGCTCTCGCTGACCGGGGAATAGGGCCAGCGAGCAATGGGCAGTAAGATCAACAACACAATCAAGGCGGCGCCGGCAACGCCAAGGGCCAGGTCAACTCTGGATCGCTTTTCGGGCTCGCGGCTCAGAATGCCTTGATAGAAACCCTCGCTGGCAATCCAATACGCGCGCGCAACGATAATAAACACCACGATGGTGAGCAACACCACCGGCACGGGCCGGTATTCCACCGCCAGGCCCAGCAACTGACCCGCCAGAATAACGGCATACAGCAAAGCCAGGGTCAGCGTGTAAACAGCCCGCGTCAAAGCATGCGGTAGAGAAAAGAAAGTCATGCGCATCCCGTCAGATGAAGATGAGGCATAACTACTCAAGGAGTGAAAGCGTTATGCGCCTCTATCCGAGTAGTTAGGATGAGGCTATTATACCGTCTGTTCCACTTGCGGCGCGGGTCAGTGTGAGCGGGGGCGCCGTCGAACCGGTTTGTGAGGACCGCCGATAGGAGCAATGCAAGAACCCCTCTTTCGAATGTGTAAGGTAATTCCAAGTTTTTTTGCTAGACCTGCATCCTCGCACACTATATAATACAAAAGGGCTAACCTATCGGCTAGAGGTGGTGTGACCTCAGTGGCGTTTGTCTTGTGA
>CAZMMI010000093.1:0-11359 GCA_964567255.1 uncultured Anaerolinea sp. | reverse complement strand
AAGGGCTAACCTATCGGCTAGAGGTGGTGTGACCTCAGTGGCGTTTGTCTTGTGAGTATTGTGTCAAATACTCACAAAACTTAAACGACCGACCAGGCGAGAGAACCACGAATAGCTGCCGGTGGTATGATTTCTACGCATGAAAAATTTTTCCATGACAACTCGGTTATATTTGTTAGCGACATGGTCTATGGGCGCTATTCTGCTTGCGTGGAATCTTCTGCAATTACGCATCGAATCCTCCGAGATTTTCCTGTTTCTTTTCTTAGTTGCCGGGGCTTGCTTCGCCCAAATTTTCAAGGTCGAAGGCACCACCGACCGATCTCATTATGCGATTAGCTTTGTCTTTTACGCCTTCGCCTTCATGCGCATGGGTGTGCCAGCCACCCTGCTCGTCATCATCATCTCCAATTTTGCCGAATGGCTGTGGCACCGGGCGCCCTGGTTTATCTCATTCTTCAACGTTTGTTGCTATGTTATTGCCATCCAGGCCACTTCGCTGGTCTATACGTTCTTAAATCCCAGCGGCGACTTGCATACCTGGGGCAGCGTGGTCGCCATCCTGGTGGCGTTCCTGGTTTATAACCTGGTCAACCACCTGATGGTTGGCATCATCATCTGGCTGGCGCGCGGTGAAACTTTTTCCAAATCCGGCATGTTCGATTGGCTGCCCCTGACGGTGGACCTGACCATGCTGGTGATGGGCGCCAGTTTGAATTATGTGTGGAACTACAACCCCTACGCCATCCTGTTATTTGCCATCCCGTTGTACCTGATCTACAGCACTTTGCGGGTGCCTGCCTTGCAGCGCAAAGTGGACATCGACCAGAGGACCGGTATCTATAACCAGGATTTTTTCATGGTGCAGTTCCACAACGAGTTGGTGCGCGCCAACCGCTACGACCGCCCGCTCACCGTGGTCATGGCAGATTTGGATCTCCTGCGGAATATCAACAATACCTATGGGCACCTTGCCGGAGATATGGTAATCAAGTCGGTCGCAAAGATCATCCAGGAGTCGGTGCGAGAGTATGATATTGTGGCACGCTTTGGGGGAGAAGAATATGGCGTGTTGATGCCTGAAACGAGCCCCGAAGTCGGCGCATTGCGAGCTGAATCCATCCGCAAAGCTGTGCAAGAGCATGACTTTATCATCGATACCAGCGACCAGCCGATCAAAGTAACGCTCAGCCTGGGGGTAGCCGGACGCGAAAACGCCGAGCAGTCGCGCGAGGAAATTTTACACAACGCCGATGCTGCCCTGTACCAGTCCAAGGCCAGCGGTCGCAACTACACGCACGCATCTCTGAATCACAACCTGGTGCCGGTAAGCAAGGCGCAGGACCGGGCCAATGTTTCTGATAGTCCAGAGAAGACCGCAGAAGAGATGGACCTCTCTTCCATCTATAAAGCGGCCCAGGCGGGTTATCACCGCACCAAACCCGACCACAAAGAAATAGAGTAACTCCTCAGAGGGTGAGGAAAGTTCCCGAATATGAGGTGTGCGTGGGGTGCGGAGCACCTCGCACACCTCATATTCGGGCCTCTTCCACCTCTGGCTGAGTAGCAACTTTTTAATATGCAACTGCAATGCAATTGGCGGACGAGCATATTGTAAACGCTTACACGATGTGTTATTATTTTACTGGTATCTTACTATTTACTAACCATTTATTAACCAAACTCCATTTTCTCACCCATAACCATTAAGAAAGAACATGATGACGGGGAGGGGTCATATGAACAAGCAATTAAGAAGCATTTATCTGGTTTTAAGCCTGCTGCTGGTGATGAATCTGCTCTCACCCGTGGCATTCGTATCCACCTCGTCGAACTCCATCAAGGCACACGCGCTGCTGGTCACCACCGTCCCCGAAGAATGGGCGCAGGTCATTGTCCAGTTCCAGCCCGGCGCCGAAAACACCGAGCAACTGATCCAGGCTTATGGCGGCAAAATGCTTGCCACCTTACCGATGATCAACGCCGCCACCGTCTGGATGCCCGCGGGCCAGGCCGTGCGTCTCAGCACGCATCGCTCCGTCAAATGGGTCAGCCCCGATGCTCCCGTAGAATCCACTGCTTGTCCCCAGTGCGTGGACACGACCAAACTGGCCAACGCCTACATCGACGCCATTAATGCCAACGACATTTGGAACGATGCTCCCTACATTCAAGGCAAGAACATCGGCATCGCCGTCATCGACAGCGGCATCAACCCCAACGGCGACCTTTACACCCAAATGGGCGCCAATCGCCAGATCGCCAACGTCCGCTTCAACTCCGACTACAACCAGAGCACGTCCGACGGTTACGGCCACGGCACGCACGTCGCCAGCATTTTGGCCGGCGACGGCAGCGAATCCAACGGCAAGTACATCGGCGTGGCCCCCCTGGCCAACATCATCAACGTCAAGGTCAGCAACGACAACGGCAGCGCCCGCATGACGGATATCGTTAGCGGGCTGGAATGGGTGCTTAAGAACAAAAACAAATATCAAATTCGGGTGGTCAATATCTCGCTCAACAGCACCGTGGCTGAGTCGTATCACACCAGCCCGCTGGATGCAGCGGTGGAAATCCTGTGGTTCAACGGGATTGTGGTAGTCGTTTCTGCCGGCAATTACGGCAGCGGCGCCATCTACCCGCCCGCCAATGATCCCTTTGTGATCACCGTGGGCGCGACAGACGACCAGGGCACCGGCAACATCGCCGATGACACGTTGGCCTCGTTCTCGGCTTACGGGACAACCGAAGCCGGAGCGACCAAACCCGAAATCGTGGCCCCCGGCCGGAACATCACCGCCCGGCTGGTCAACATGAACATGGGCCTGCCCGCCGCGCACAGGGCCAACATCGTCAACGGTCAGTACTTCCGCATGTCTGGCACCTCGATGGCCGCCCCCATGGTCAGCGGCGCCGTCGCCATGCTGCTGCAAGACGAGCCCAACCTGACCCCCGACCAGGTAAAATATCGCCTGATGACAACTGCCAACCAATCTTGGCCGGGTTACGATGCGACCCGCGCCGGCGCAGGTTACCTGGACGTGTACGCCCTGGTCAAGGGCAGCAGCAATGAATCCGCCAACACCGGTCTCCTGCCCAGCGGGCTGCTCTCCACCGGCTCTAACCCCATTGCCTTTGGCAGCGTGGGCTGGAACTCGGTCGGCTGGAACAGCGTGGGTTGGAATTCGGTTGGCTGGAACAGCGTCGGATGGAATTCCGTCGGCTGGAACAGCGATTACTGGGAATAGATCACAGGATTTAGGTTAAGAAAGTTCTCGAATAAAAAGTGACTGTGGGTGTGAAATACCCACAGTCACTTTTTATTCGAGAATTTTACGGCGCGGGGCTGGGGGTGACGGTTGGCGTGGGTGTTGGTGTTGGCCCGGTGGGAGATGGGGTGGGGGTTGCGCCGGTAGGAGAAGGCGTGAATGTCCTGGTGGCCGTGCTCTCCGGGGTGGGCGTGGGTGGGAAGGTGGGGGTGAACTCCAGGGTCATCGTCGGCGTAGGCGAGACGGTCAGTTCGTAGACCAAGGTTTCGAGAATCTCGCCTTGGGGCTTCGGTTCGGCAGCGAAATCCAAGGCCCGCTGAAGCAAATCCGCCAGCGCCATGCGCTGCGGCAAGAACACCTCGGCGGGAGGCTGCTCGGAAATCTGCCAGATGCGCGTCTGGGCAGCGCCGATCTGGTAATAACGCACCCGGGTGGGGTCGCCCAGTCGCAACAGCAACAGCGTGTTTTCCAGGAAATCCGCGCTGGTCAGGTTGGTATCCACCTGAGGGCGGAAGAACTCGTATAACTCCGGCAAGCGGATGAGATTGCCGCCCTGCACCATGCGCAGCAGCACCAGTTGAAACAATTGCTGTTGGCGCAGCCCGCGGGCAGCTTCATCACTGCCGTAGCGCAGGCGCGCATAACACAGAGCCATGTTGCCATCCATCAAAATGTCGCCAATGTACAACACATTTCCGCACACTCCGGGCAGGTTCTGCAGCACCGAAACGCGCAAGCCCCCCAGTTGGTCGACCAGGTCGGCAAAAATATTCACATTCACCACCAGCCAGGCATCCGGCTTGAGTCCCAGGTTGTACTCAATGGTTTGAGCCAGCAGCCGTCCGCCGCCTATCGCATAGGCGCTGGACAGGCGCTGCATACCGTAACCGGGCAGGTAACCAATCAGATCGGGCGGCACGGAGACCAGGGCCGCTTTCGCCAGGCGGGGATGGTAGATCAGCAGCAGGATGGCGTCGGTGCGCCCGGAATAAGGCTCGGGGCGGTCCAGGCCGGCCAGCACCACCACGCGCAGTTCGTCGGCCACGTCCAGGCCGGTGAAAGGCGCTGGAATGGCCGTGGCGACCATCGTTTCGGATCGCGGAGCGGGAAAATCGCCCCACACGCCTGCTTCACCGGGCGGGGTAGGCGTCAGGCTGGGCAGCAAGGTGGGCGTGGCCGAAGCCGTGATCGAAGGCGTGATGGAAGCCGTTGCAGTCACGGTCGGCGTGGGCGCTGGAGTGGGCGGCCAGGAGCAGGACCCCAGCAGCAAAATACACAACAACACGAGGGAAAGAATCCGCTTCATTTCAAGGCCTGGTCGCATATTTCACGATAGCCGCAGCGGGCACAACGCGCCGGGGAATCGTGTGAGCGGGATGCTTCGGGGCGGCGCTGTTGCAAGCGGACTTCCTCTAATAGATCCAGCAGTTCTTCTTCCAACGCGGTGGTGTAATCAATGGCAAAGGTGCGGTTGCGGTAGTGCAGAATGCCGTAGGGCGGGCGGCGATCGGTGGTGCGCTCCACGAGCAGGCAGTAGGCCGCCAACTGGTACAGGTGCCCGGGATGCGGTTCTGCGGGCGCCCAACCGCTCTTGACCTCCACCGGAATGATGGCCCCGTTTTGCTCCACCAGGTAATCGGGCCTGCCGGCCAATCCGGTCTCGGGATCATAAAGCGGTTTTTCCTGGCGTTTCCAGCCGCCCATGTCTGCCGAGATGACTCGCCCGGCGGGCAGGCCACTGGCACTCCTCTGGCGGCCTGAAATCCACAGTGCTGCCACCGCCAGCACCAGCAGGAGAATTGCCAGGATAAAGACGTATTCCATAGTCGCGGCCCGCTAGCGCAGCACCAACAGCGTTAAGCCAACCGCCAGTGCCAGGAAGGCCAGCAGCAGCAAGATACGCCCGGCCGCGCTCAACGCAGCCGAACGCAACATGCCCTGGCCGTGGCGCTCATGAAAGTCGCTGCCGCCGGCCAGTTCTTGTTGGTTTTTCGATTCAACTCCCTGGCTGTGATACCACCAGGCTCGCCGGCAATACAGAAACGTGCCCAACTCTGAGGCGCGAATTGGACGCATGTCCGCCTTATTCCGCTTTACCCGCCAGGCGCTCCGAGACAGCCACGATGATCTCTTCCAGGTGCTGTTCGCGCAGGCTGATGGTCAGATCCCCACGAGTGCGCTCCAACAGGCTGCGGGTCACATCGGTCTGGCGGCGCAGGCCGTTGGTGACCGCGTCCGGGTAGTCCATGGTAACCAGTGTCTCGTAGATATCGTCCATCAAGCCCAGCAGGCGCTCGGCTTCCTGAGAGTAACCCTGGCGCAGGATATCCAGGCAGCGCCGGCGCAGCTCTCCAGCCGCCTCAGCCAGCCCGTTCAGGAAGGTGGCATACTCCACCTCCAACTCTTCAGGCGTGGGCAGGGGCAGGTTTTGGATCAACGCGCAGGTGATGCTGGCCTCGGCCAGTTCCTTGATAGCGTCCTGGGTGTACCCGGCGAAATACAGGTCGGGGAAAGCTGCCAGATCGAGGCGCAGGGATTTGAAAATAACCCGCCCCTCGTCCAGGTTTTGATCAGCCGTCTCGACCTCTCCGCGATGAATGGCGCGAATGGCATTGGCGGAATGGCGGGTGAGCTTGCGGGCCTGGGCCAGGGCTTGGTCACGGGCACGCGTGCGCGCCTCCAGCGCCTGGTGGATTCGCTCGGCAATTTCCGGCAGGTTATCCATGCCTAGAAGGGAATCTCATCCCCGGCATCGGGGGCCACAAATTCGCCACCGCCGCCCTCTTCACCGCCGCCGGCGTGATCGCCGCGGCTGGAGAGGAAGCGGACCGTGTTGGCGGTAATTTCAAACGAAGCAGCCGGGGTGCCGTCCTGGCGGGTCCAAACGCGCGGGCCGCCGCTCTTGTCGGCCTGAAGGCGGCCTTCCACGAGCACTTTGCTGCCTTTCTTCAAGTATTGGTTGCAGGTTTCAGCCATTTTGCCAAACACAGACACACGGAACCAGATGGTTTCTTCGACGCGTGTGCCCTGGTTGTTGGTATAGGAACGGCTGGTAGCCACCGAAAAACTGGTCACGGGCTGCCCGGAGGGCAGGTAGCGCATTTCGGGGTCGCGCCCCAAATTGCCAACGATGGTGGTAGATTGATAAGACATGTGTTTTTCTTTCCTTTCTATTCGCCAAAAAATGTACAGGTCACAAGTCTGACTGTCATATTATTCTACATCAGAATTCATAATTTTATATTAGAAAATTTGGGCTAATTCTACCCCCACATAAAAATGGTCCGAATTTGTGGTGTTTGGCGGGGCAAAGCCCCGCCAAACACCACAAATTCGGGAACTTAGTTTTCCTACTGCGAAGCTGATTCTCGGTAATCGTAAATGGGTTGTAAAGTCCATCGACGCAAAGATATGATATAAAGGAGAAAGTGGAATCTCTGCCAAATCCCATTGGTTTCTCGGGGGAATATGAGCAAAGGCCGAATTTTGATCGTAGATGACAATGTCGACAACCAGGAATTGGTTCGTTTTATCCTCGAACGGGCCGACTACGAAGTGATGGTTGCGATGGATGGCAACGAAGGCTTGAAAAAGACCCTGGAACTCAAACCCGACCTGGTTCTGTTGGACATGAGCATGCCGGAAATGGACGGCTGGGACGTGGCGCGCAAGCTGAAAGCCGAACCCGAAGCCGCCGGAATCTGCGTGGTGGCCCTCACCGCCCACATCTTACCGGGCGACCGCAAGAAAGCTCTGGATGCCGGTTGCGACGGTTACATCTCCAAACCGCTGGACGTGCCCAATTTCACCGGTCAAATCGCCTCGTATCTGCGCAAGCGCAACCCGGGACGCAACACCGGCTCGCTGACTTTCTAAACCTTCGCGATTTCTTGTTAACCTTAAAAGAATCCAACCCTCTTTTATTTTGACCTGAAACATAGTACAATCGTTCTATAAACAAAAAGTAACTACTCACGCCAAAAGTAGGAAGGCCCGAATTTTCCCGGCTTCGGTGAGTAAATACAACAGGAAATATCTACTCGTCACAGTAGGGGGAGACCCAATTTATTGGGCCTTTCTCAACCGTGATAAGTAGACAGTCAAAGAAAGAGGTAATTATGTACGGTGTACACCGCGCAATTTTTATGGGCATTTTTGCGGGCAGCCTGTTCCTGGTAGGCATTACCAGCTTGATTGCCAGCCCCCAGCTAGTCGTCTCCGCTTCCAGCGGAGCACTTCCCGCTGCCGAGGCCGCCGCACCTCTGCCCGCTGAACAGCCCGCCGCAGTAGACGCTCCCGCCGTCCAAGAACCCGCCCCAGCGCAAGAACAGGCTCCCCAATCTAACAACGAATGCGGCCTGCCCACCAGTTATTCCGACTCGGTGCGCCAGTGGTGTGATTGGATCCAGCGCTACGCCCAAGAAAACGGCCTGGAACCCAACCTGGTCGCGGCGGTCATTACGCAAGAGAGCGGCGGCAACGCCCAGGCTTACTCCAAAAGCGGCGCAGTGGGCCTGATGCAGGTCATGCCCCGCGACGGATTGGCAGCCGGCTTCATGTGCATCAATGGGCCCTGCTTTGCCTCGCGCCCCAGTTCCAACGAACTGTACGACCCCGAGTTCAACATTCGCTTTGGCACGCAGATGCTGGCCGGGCTCATCTCCAAACGCGGCAGTGTCCGCGATGGGCTGATGGCCTACGGACCCGCCAACGTTGGCTATTACTACGCCGACAAGGTGCTGGCAATCTACGAATCACATCGATGAAGTTTAGGAAAGTCCCCAAATATGCTATGGTTGCGGGCGGCAGCGCGCCCGCAACCATAGCATATTCAGATTCCTACGGCTGGGGTGTGTAGGTGGGCCAGGGGGTTAGTGTGGGACCGCTGTCACCCGGCAATACCGGCTGCACTGTGGCGCTGGCCTGAGGAGCAATCACTTCTGGTGTAGCGCTGGCCTGAGGCGCGCCAGTGGCTTCTTCCAGTGTCGCCGTGCTTCCCAACAGCGGCGCATTGAGCGTGATGGTCGGGGTCACCTTTTGATCGCCGCCGCGGCCTGCTAGCCAAACGCCCCCAAAGATCAGCCCTGCCAGGGCAGCCAGTGCCAACAGCGCCGCCACGCAGCCAAAAGCCAGCTTGCGCCGGTTCCGGCTCACCCAGCTTTCTTGCACTTTGCTGGGCGGGATCTGCAGCGTGACAATCGTGATGTTATCATGCCCTCCCCGTGCATTGGCCAGATCGATCAATGTTTGGGTAGCCACCTCGGGCGGTTGCTCGGTATAGGTTTTGAGAATTTCCTCGTCCTGCACCAGATCGGTCAAGCCGTCACTACTCAGCACCAAACGGTCGCCGGACAACAACTGCACACCTTGATTTGCCGCAGCGCGCTCATCGTCTTCGTCGTCCTCCATGCGCAAGCGCACATCCACTTCCGGCGGCACAGCCGAACCCAGGTAGCGGCGAATCACGTGCGCGTTCGGGTGCCCCAAGGTCTGCTCAACGGTCAGCAAGCCCTGATCCACAGCTTCCTGCAGCCAGGTATGGTCAATACTCAGACGCTGGATGCGCCCGGCGCGCAGCAGGTAAATGCGAGAATCGCCCACCGTGGCGGTATACAGCCGGTCGCCGATCACCCAGGCGCAGGCACAGGTCGCGCCCATGCCGGTCTGCTCGCTGTTCTGGGTTGCCTGGCTTTGAATGGCCACACTGGCCTGCTGGACTGCGGCGATCAGCGTCTCCACCGGGCGAGAAGCATCGCTGGCAGCCACCACCGCGCTGATCTGGTTGACAGCGATCTCCGATGCCACCTCTCCGGCACGGTGACCGCCAATGCCGTCAGACAACACGGCCAGCACCACCGGGCGGCGGTCCAGATTACTCAAAATGAAGGCCGAAACGCCATAACGGTCTTCATTATTTTTTCCCTTCATACCGGGATGAGTCCCGGCAGCGATGGGAATGGACGATTGCTCTTGTCGAATCATAGGCTACTGTTCTTCCAGTAAGGTCGCCACAAGTTCCCGCCGGGCAGGCGGGTTGGCCAACTCAAAACGGTACATTGCGCGGCCGATATGCACCAAGTCGCCGTGTTTCAGCAAGGCCCCCGCGCCGGATACCAGGGCATAATTCACCCAGGTGCCCGCCACCGAGCCTTGATCCAACAGCCGGAAGCCGCCTTCGTCGCCGCACAGGATACGCGCATGGAGCTTATCAACCGTCGCGTCGCGGATCGTCAGCATAACTTGAGCCGAGTCGCTGCCCAGAGTCAACTCGGGCTGGCTCAGCGGAATCATCTCGCCCGCAATGGGCTGCTCATTCTCATTCAGGCGCACCAGGCGAGCCGGGGCGCTTCCCGAATCCTGCGGGCGCGGCCTGGAAACGGCTTCGCGCGAGGCAGGCCGGTGGCGCGGCTCTCTCTGCTCAATCGCCACGGGATCGGTCAGGGGGTCGCGGCGGCGCCTGAACCCCAATCCGCCCTGTTTGCGAAAACGGCTCTCGCCAACCAGCACACCCGCCAGGACCAACCCCGCCACCAGTACCGCACCAATGGCGATCAATCCGGTGGTAGAGATGCCCCCCAGCACGGCGCTGCCCGGCTTGGGTTCCACCAACACCACCAGGGGCAGCTCAATGCTCGACCCGCTCAACTCCAATTCGTCGGTGGCTTCCACCCGCAAGGTGTGCGGGCCGCTTTCGGTGAAGCCCGCCAGATCCAGAGCAAAGCGGTCAAAGGGCTCGACGGTATTCTCTGCCACCAATTCTCCGTCCAGGAACAGGCGCGTTGATTGCAGCACGCGTTGAATGCCATCGGAGAACTCGACCACAATTTGCAAGTCAAGGCTCTCGGGTTGCAGGGTTGAGGGCTGCTCGCGGGTCCTTTCCGTCCAGGCGCGCTTCACTTCAGCCGGTGGTGAGATAAAGATGGGGTTTGGCGCAGCGATATCCAACGTAAAAGTCAACGGCTCGGCCTGCGCAACGGTCTCTCCATCCTGTTGAAGCAGGACCTCCAGCGCGTGTTGCCCGCCGGCGCGCAGCCCAGACACATAACTCACCTGATACTGCCGTCGCAAGGGAGCCAGCCATTCTTCCAGGTTAGGGAAGGTCTCAGGCCCGCTGACCAGCGCCAGGCGCCCACCGGTGCGGTCAACCAGCGCTTGCAACAGGGCCACGTCCGGCGCGGGCCGGTCATCGGCGGTGACCACCCACACAAAAATTCGCACATCCATCTGATCGGCCCGCCCGGCCAGTTCGGCCAGGCCGGTTTCGCTGCCAGTCATTGGCGGGGTGATATACAGGACCGCACGCTTGGTGCGCGGGTGCTGGGTGGGGTCGCTGGCCAAACCCACTGCCCGAGACAGCGCCGAGAGATCGCCTCGCAGCGCTTTCAAATCGGGTCGCAGGCCGTTCAGCGCCGGCAGCCATTCATCCACGTTCGAGGCGTGGTTGATCTGCTCCCCATCGTTCACCGCCAGGCTGAGATCATCCGGTACGGTGCTAGGGGCCTCCGCGGCCCAGTTTTGCAGCGCCTGGCGAGCCAGTTCAAAACGGCTCACCTCGCCCACCGGGCTCTCCAAAGCCGCGTCCAGGTTGAGCGCGACCGTGAACTGCAATCCAGGCTCAATCAATTCCAGGTCAGTCGCAGCCAGCGTCTGCCCATCCTCGATCAGAGTCAATTCCTCAGGAGTCAGTCCTTCCAGAATGCGGCCTTGATCATCGGTTGCGTCCAGGTAAAAAACCAGCCGGGGAAAATTACTCGCATCCAGGCCGCCGGTTTGCAGGCGCATCGAACCCTGTGCGCTGACCGGCATGATCAGGCTCAGAATTAGCCCACTCGTTAAAAGCCCCCCAAACAGGCCTTTCATCCATCGATAAGGGTCGTCAGAGTCTACGTCAACGTTCAACATGAATCGGTTCCCAGTCTGCACACATATCCTTCGACGGCGCTTCGAAGGCGCAGCCGGGCGACTGCACTCATTATAACCTATCCCACAAGAGGCACTACGGGTTCTCCAGGGGGCTCTTTGGGAGTTGCCGTGGTGAAACCCGCACTACGCGTAATGCAGAATCGTTTCACGCAACTCGGCCCAGC
>CAZMMI010000092.1:0-13847 GCA_964567255.1 uncultured Anaerolinea sp. | reverse complement strand
GTTCAGCAGCGCCAGAGCGACATCTTCGGGGAGTGAGTTGTGGCGGATTTCCATGGGAAGGTCCTGGTTTGGATCCCTAGGGTTGATTTTATATCAGGCTTTTCACTGCCGCCGCGAATTTGCACAGCGCATCCAGATGTTGCATGGGGCCTTTCAAACCGCAGCCCGTGGTGATCAACGACGCATGGGTGAAGCCCAGCCCGCGCCAGCCGTCCAGCAGCGCTTGCCAGACGCGCGGGTCGCCGGCTCCATAGGGGATGCGCGCTTCCAGGCCAAAACCGGCTGCATCTCGCCCTGCCTCCGCCAGGTAGCCGCGCAGGCGTTCCAGCGCGGGGGTGGCTTCTTCGGCGTTCCCGAATAGGGGCATCCAGCCGTCGCCCAGGCGGGCCATGCGCTGCAAGGCCGCTTCGGATTGCCCCCCGAACCAGATGGGGATGGGGCGTTGGACGGGCAGCGGGTTGATGCCCGCGTCGGGGATATGATGCCATTTGCCTTCAAACGTGACCAGCTCTTGCGTCCACAGCAAACGCAGCACCTCGATTTGCTCTTCCAGGCGCGCGCCGCGGTTGCGGAAGTTCTCGTTGAGGGCGGTGTACTCGATGGTGTTCCAGCCGATGCCGATGCCCAGGCGCAGCCGCCCGCCGCTGAGCGAATCGACCATGGCGGCTTGCTTGGCGGCCATGATCGTCTGACGCTGGGGCAGCAGCAGCACGCAGGTCGAAAAGCCGATGCGCATGGTCATTCCGGCCCAGTAGGCGAACAGGGTGAAGGGCTCCTGGAAGGGCATTTGGTGGTGCGTCCAGCCCTGCCAGCCGTCCGTGCGCTGGGGGTTGGGGCTGATGACGTGATCGTCCGCGCCGATGTGGGTGAAGCCCACCTCCTCGGCGGTTTGCGCATAGTCTCGGATGGCGAGCGGGTCGCTGCCAAATTCAAAATGGGGGTAAATGACACCAATGTTCATTGTTGATCCGCGTAGCTACTCGCCGAAGCTAGGAAAGTTGCCTTTTCCTTTGGGCGTGTGTAGTTACTAATCCGCGGCCCTCCTTGCGGCCAGTTCAGCCACCATTGCCGCATGACGCGTGCGGTTGATGGGGAAGCGCGCCGCCAGTCCAATGGATATGAACAACAGGGCGGCGGGCAGCGCGCCAAACAACAAGCGAATGGCCCACAACGCCTGTGGGTTTTGGACCGCATCCGGCACGTAGCCGGTGAGGTGCAAAATCCATTGCACAATGGCCAGCATGAGCGCGGTGCCACCTTTTTGCAAAAAGACGATGAACCCGTAATAGGCTCCTTCACGGCGCTCGCCGGTGGCCATTTCATCTACCTCGATCACATCGGGGAGCAAGGCCCAGGGAATGACGTGCGCCGCTGCCACGCCCAACCCTGTGCATACCGCCAGGACATAGGCCAGGGTGTGTTGGTAGGGGGCGATGAAGGCCAGTAGCAGCATGACCACTGCCCAGCTTGCCGCGCCGAACATGTACGCCGAGGGCTTGCCCACCCGTTCGGAGAGTTTGAGGACGATGGGGATGCAAATCAAGGCCGAGGCCTGCACAATTCCCAGCACCACCTCCAGACGGTTCGCCATGCCCAGATAGTAGGTCAGGTAGTAAACCATCAAAGAGGCCACCAGGTTGACCGAGATCCACGAGAACATATAAATCCCGGCCACATAGCGGAAGGGGCGGTTGCGGAAGGTGGCCAGGAAGCTGCGCTTGATGTTCAACGGTTGGTTGGATGGGGCAACAAAGCGCTCGCGGGTATTGGCGAACAAGAGCAGGTACGGCCCTGCGGCCAGCACGCCGAAGATCAACCCGGCGGCGAAGTAACCGGTGGCAGGTTTATCGAAGGCCCCCGCCAGCAGGGGCACCGACACGGTGGCGATGAGCCCGCCAAGCATGCTGACGCCCATGCGCCACCCGTTCAGGCTGGTACGCTCATCGTAGTCGTCGGTCAGGTCGGGGACCAGCGCGCCATAGGGGATGACCAGGGCGGTGAAGGCCGTGTCAAAAAAGATGTAGGCCAGGCAGTAGTACACGGCTTTGCCGATCTGGCTGGAGATGGGCGGCACCCATAATAACAAAATGAAGCTGATGGCCAGCGGCAAGGCTCCGAACAGGAAAAACGGTCGCCGCCGCCCCCAGCGCGTGCGCACCCGGTCCAGCAGCAGCCCGATGATGGGGTCGTTGATGGCGTCCCAAATCCCGCCGATGAGCAGCACGGGCGCGGCGTAGAGCGGTTCCAGACGGGCGATGTCGGTGAGGAAATAGGCGAAGAAGAAAACCTGGATGGTGGAAGTGGTGGTGTTCCCCCAATCCCCAATTCCGTAGATCCATTTGGTGCGAGAAGGCAGCTTTCCGGTCGCGGCAGGCTGGTTCATAATGGTATTCCTGGGGAAGAATCATTCAACACGGTCTTAAGGATTATTGTACGCGATACCGGGAAAAAATTCCGAATTTTAACGTAACTACTCAGGCTTGCTGGGCTTCTGGATTTGAATCGCTCCCTTTGGGAGCGGAAAGAGGTTTTTGCGAGTTTTGAAATCGCGGAGTAGCTACTTTTTAACTAAAACAGAAACGGCAGCCAGGTCATCAGCGGCTCGCGCAGCGCCAGCATCCCCAGGCCCATCAGCGCGCCGATGAGCGTGCCGGCCAGGATGTCCGATACGTAATGCACCCCCGTGGTCACTCGCGCCAGCGATACCAGCGGCGCCCAGATCAGCATCACCAGCGCAAACCATTCCGGCCCCAGCCCAATTGCCATCACCGCCAGAAGGGTGGCGCGGGCGGCGTGTCCCGAGGGGAATGAATGCGGATCCACGCTGCGGTAGATGCTGCCCCATTCACCTTGAGGGCGTTCGCGCCGGATGGCTTGCTTGATTGGGAAGATCGTCAAGGCTTGAACCACTACCGCCAGAAAAAGCAGGGCCGCGCGGGCGTGCCATTCGCCTTGGGTGAACAGCCACAGCAGCGCCAACCCACCGGCCCACAGCCACGAGTCGCCGGAATGGGCCAGGAAGGCCGCCGTGGCCCACCCCGAACGCCGCTGCGGGTCCAGTTGCAGCCGGTGGGTCCAGGCGGCGTCCCGCTCCAGCAGTGCAGCCCAACGCCGGCTACCCCCCACGGTTCTTCAGGGCCTCCTCGGCAATCTCAAGCTGGAAGGGCTTGTCCACGTCCATGCCGATTTCCGCATAAGGGCACATCAACGCGCGAACGGTGATGCCCAGCTTGCGTCCGAAGGTTGCTTCGGCTTCCTTCAGCGACAAGCGGTTGAGCAGGAGCATAAACAGCGTATCGTAACCGACCAGGGCGGCCTGCCGCAGAGGGCTCTTGCGAGCCTCCACCAACCGCTGCCAGAAGGGGTTGTCTTCCAGGGCCAGACCAATGCGGATGGCGTTCAGGTCACCGCCGCACAGTTCCACGCCCTTCAATTTGACGTAAGTTCTGCGCGAGGTGGGGAAGCGCTCTTCCATCACCTTGCGCTCAATGACGTTGTAGTACAGGTCGGCGGGATTGTCGATTACCTGGTTTGCTACCCAATCGACCATTTCGGGGATGATCAGAGGGATGTCTGACGAAACAGCCAGGGCGTAGGTCTCTTCTGGGTACAACGCGTGGATTTGCCGGGCCCCTTCCTGTATGTTGGCAACCATGTCGCCCTGGTCGGCCAGTATGTGCAGCGGTTTGCTGCTCTCCAGCGGGTTGGCAGGCGGCAGCCCAATGACGAAAATGTTCTCTACGGAAGAAGACGCGTTGAGCGCATCTACCACCCACTGCACCATCGGTTTTTCACCCACCGGCAGCATCGATTTATACCCGCCCCGGCTGATCTCGTAGAGCGGTTCGTCTTTCTGAGTCATTCCGCCGGCCATGACGATTGCGTTCATGCGTTCAACTCCTGCACCTGCGGTTCCATATTGAGTTGGGAGACGATTTGTTCCAGCCAGGACAGATACCCATCGGCATGGGCATAATCGACCGGTTCGGTGCGCCCTGCTGCCGCGAGCAAAGCCGCTTCCATCATATTGGTGCCGAACGAACGGCCGTCCAGCACGGGGGTGGTCGTGACCAGGTAGCGCACGCCGCACTGCCGGAAAGTTTCTGTGTCTTCGGGGGTCGTTGTGTTGGTTATTACCACCTTGCCGCGCATGTCATCGGGCATATAGCGGAACACGTAATGGCAGTCGCCCATGACCACGCCGGCCTCGGCGAAAAAGCGGGTGTGCTTGGGATGGCGCTTGCCTTGTGATTCACCCACGGGGTAGACCCATGTGAACGGCAGGCGCGATACCACGGGCATTAGCACAGCCGCCATCACCTTTACACTGCGGATCGAATGCAAGGGAAAGGGGATGCCCAACGAGTAGATCATATCGCCAAAGGTCACGCGGAAGCCGCTTTCCACCGCGGCGCGCGCCATGCCCCAGCGGTCCACAGCCGTGGTCACCAGGGCTGTTTTGGTTGGGATGGCGTGCGCCAGCGTCTCGGTGAGCACGCGCTTGATCTTGGGTTCCAGGGTGGCTTTGAGGCCGTTCCCGTCCACAACGGGCGTTTTACGCACAAAGCGTACCAACGACTGGACGGAGTGCATCGGGTACCAGTGCCCGTCCACCAGCATGCCCAGGTCGGTGCCGCCCACGCCAAAGGCGTCCACCGTCCCGTCCAATTCCTGGTACAGGCGGGCGGCCTTTTCCATGTCGCCGTTGGTGCCAATCCGCTCGATGCGGACTCTTTCCCCCATGATTTCAATTTCAGCTACTTTATCTCGCCGGGATGATCCGATACTAATACTGACAGCGCGCTTCATTATGTATTCGCGTCCTCCATGCCGCACAGGAGTATAACCCTAACTTCCAAATCGTGCAAAGCAAGCCCCCAGGTTCGTTGGGAATCGGCGTGGTGAAGTCCGCATTTTACGGTTTGAGAACGGCGAAGCCGCTCTCAAACACCAAAATGTGGTACCTGCCACGGCAACTCCCAAAGAGCCTCGAACTGAGCATACTTTTCAGCATTGCTTTGGTTTATACTTAGAAAGTTGATAGAAATGAAAACCTCTCAGGCAGAGGAGAAGCTTTTCTCGGCCCGGGCTGAGAAGTCTTCGAGACTTGTTTAACTGGTAACACGGACTGGGTTGAAAAGTTGTGATGAAACGTTCTGTCGCGATTCTGGTTTGTCTTTTCATGGCCATGAGCTTGAGCTCCTGCCTGGCGCAGCCAACGGTAAACGTTGGTTTTGTGGCCAGTATGTCTGGCAAGGACGCACTCATGGGCATCGACGGACGTGATGGTGCGCTTCTAGCGGTAGAAATGATTAACGGCTCGAAAGGGACGTTTGATGCTCATATCAATCTGTTGATTGAAGACGATGAAGGCACGCCGCAAGGCGCTCAAGCCGCCGACAGCGAGTTGATTCAAGACCCCAGTGTCGTGGCGATCATCGGTCATATGACTTCTACCGCCGCGCTGGCCGGTCTGGAAGTGACCCAACCTGGCGGAGTGGTCATTATTAGCCCAACGGCTGCAACAACCCGATTGAGCGGCAAAGATGATCTGTTTTTTCGCATGTTTTCCGGCGCTGACCTGGAGGCCAATTTGATGGCCAAACACATTATCGAGCGCGGAATCATCTCGGTTGGGGTTCTTCTCGATGACGACAACGTCTCCTACACAGAATCAGTTGAGACTGCTTTTCTTGGAAAATATTCGGCGTTGGGTGGGCAGGTGCCTGCCGTGATTTCGTATTCGTCGAGTGAAAATCCCGATTTCCGCCCGCTGCTGGAAACGATCCGCGAAAGCGGGGCTGAAGCTTTGTTGATCATCGCCGGCACGCAGGATACCGGCATCATTTGCCAGCACGCCCGTATGATCGATTGGGACGCGCCACTGTTTACCGCCCGTTGGGGGCAGGGTGATACGACCATTCGTGACGGTGGCCGGGCAGTGGAGGGTCTGGAGGCGGTGGTGGACTTTGACCCAAACGAAACTTCCCCCGCGTACCAGAATTTCCTGCTCGAATTCCGCACGCATTTCAATCGCGAGCCCACTTTTGCGGCATTGCGTAGTTACGAAGCCGTTTTCTTTCTGGCCGAAGCTCTGGAGAAAACAGGCGGCAAGCGCGAAGGCTTACCCCAGGCTTTGCTGGCGGTGGGAGAGATGAACGGCCCGGCCGGCGCCTTTCACCTGGACGCATATGGAGATGTGGTCCGGCCGCATTACCTCCTGCGGGTCGAAGATGGACAATGGGTGACAGTCGAATCCTACCAGCCTGAGGAAGGCTCTCAGCCATGAGGAACGTTTACCCGCGTCCACTCGACAAGATTGTGGAAATGCTGCTCATCCAACGCTTGTTGATTCCGGTGCTGGCGGCCATGCTGATTGTAGTTGGCGCGACGGGGTTCCTGGTCTGGCAGTCACTCACCACTCGCCAGGCAGCGCAGGCGCAATCACTGGCGATGCGCGTGGAAGATTACCTCTCTACTGCCTCTCAAATTTTGGCGGCAGCCGGAGATATTTCTGCCGAAGCTACCCCGGCTGAAAACCAGGTCTACCTGCAGAAGATTCGCCAGGCATACCGGCATTTCGACCTGTTCTATCGCCTGGATGAAGATGGCCGGATCGTGCAGATAGAGCCGTACGAATCGCGCTACATTGGTCTGGATATGTCGCGCCAACCGTATTATCAGGTGCGCGCCGAGCCAGGACAAACTGCCTTCACCGAGCCGTTCAACTCACTAACCACCGGCCGACCGGCGGTTTATATGATCCAATCCCTGCCTGATGGTGACAGAATTGTGGGTGAATTGAGCCTGGAAGCGCTGCAAGCAGCGATCAGCGATGATACCATCCTCCTGGATAACAGCCTGGCCTATATCACTTCGGCTTCCGGAGCTTTGCTGGCGCATTCCGATCCCGAGCGTTTTTCCTTGCAACAAAATATGCGCGACCGGGGCATGATCGACTCGCGTTATGCCTACGCCACGCGCTTGATCATTCTTCGGCGCAACGTGGATGTGGTTGCCAGCCAGGCCCCCATCCGACCCACCGGTTGGATGGTGGTCGTGGAATCGCCCTTCTTTGTCAGCCTGGGCAGTTACATCCTGGGGGTGGCGTTGGTCCTGGTGATTATGCCCATCCTCTCCATCGCTCTGGTGCTGTACTTCGGGCAACATTTGCGCCGCAGCGTGGTTCAACCTCTGGCAGTGCTCAATCAGCGCGTCAACCAGTTGACCCGCGGCGACTTCTCGCATTGGATGTCCTTTGCCACCATCTCGACCAGCAGCGTTGAGATTGCCGAGCTGGCCACGAATTTCCAACGCATGCAGATGGCCATTCGCTCTCGCCAGGTAGATTTGCAAGCCAGTGAAGCTCGCTTTAGAGAAATGGCCGAGCTGCTGCCCGAAATGCTCTTTGAGCTGGACAATGAGCGAAAAATCACCTACGCCAATCGTGCTGCGGCGCATAACTTCGGTTATTCGCCTGCGGAATTTGACGAAGGCCTCAGCATGGACGGGCTGGTCGCCGTCGAAGAAGCCGGTTTGCTGCGCCTGGCATTCAACCAGGTGGCTGAGGGCGAGCCGCTCATTCACCAAATTTACCGCTTCACCCAGCACGGAGGGGGGACCTTCCCGGGCGAGCTTTCTCTTTCGGCTGTCCGCGACCGCGAGGGGGATTTGACCGGTTTCCGCTGTGTGGTGCGCGACCTCACCGACCGGATGCGCGCCGAAGAAAATCTGCGCCGTTCCTTCCAACTGTTTACTCAGGGTCCAGTGGTGGTCTTTCGCGTGCAGGCTGGCGGCAAAGAAATGGTTGAGTTCGTCTCTCAAAACGTGACCCAGTTTGGCTACCGCCCCGGCGACTTCCGCAGCCGTTCTGATTTCCTGCATCAGGTTGTATACCCGGCGGACGTGGTGCGCGTCCAGCAAGAATCAGAAAGCCAGATTGCGGCAGGGGCCAACTTCTACGAGCAGGAATACCGCGTGTCCTGCGCCAATGGCGAGGTGCGCTGGGTGTATGACTTTACCAGCGTTTCACGCGACCCTTACGGCACCCCCACGTATCTGGATTGGTATATCCTGGACATCACCGAGCGGAAACATGCCGAGGAACGCATTTCCTTGCAGATTCAGCGCCTGGGCGCGCTGCAAATGATCGACGCCTCCATTACCGCCAACGCCGATTTGACCTTTACGCTGCAAATTTTGGTCATTCGCCTGATCGAGTTGTTGAATGTCGACGCCGCCCTGGTGCTGCGTTTCAACCCCAAGACGAAGCTGCTCGAATATGCTTTTGGCGACGGCTTCCGCATCGAGGTGCCCACCGGCGTGCGTTTGCGGGTCGGCGAAAGCTATGCGGGCAAGGTGGTTGAAACGCGCCAGCCGGTAAAGGTGGTCTCTTCGCCTGCCGGGCTGGCCGCTCAGCTCAAATATTCTTCCCTCCTCAAAGAGGGCTTCGTCACTTATTACGGCCTGCCGCTGATCGCCAAAGGTGAGGTGCGCGGCGTGCTTGAAATTTTCCATCGCTCGCGCCTGGAGCATGACCGGGAGTGGATGGACTTTCTCGAGACCCTGGCGGGTCAGGCTGCCATCGCCATCCACAACGCCGAACTGCTCGAAAACCTCCAGCGCTCCAACGACGAGCTAAAGAAAGCTTATAAGGAAACCATTATGGGTTGGGCCCGGGCGTTGGAATTGCGCGACAAGGAAACCGAGAACCATTCCAAACGCGTGGTCGAACTGACCATGCGCCTGGCTCGAAAGGTCAATTATCCCGAGGCTGAGCTGGAGAATATGTGGGTGGGCACGCTGTTGCACGATATCGGCAAGATGGCAATCCCCGACCGCATTTTGCAAAAAGACCGCTCGCTGGATGAGAACGAGTGGGAGACCATGCGCGAGCATCCCCTATTGGCCATGCGCATGTTGACCGCGATCGATTACGTCAAACCGGCCATCGAAATTCCCCTCTACCACCACGAGCGTTGGGATGGCAGCGGCTATCCCTACGGGCTCAAGGGCGACCAGATCCCCCTCTCGGCGCGCATTTTCGCTGTGGTAGATGTGTGGGATGCGCTTAGTTATGACCGGCCCTATCGCAAGGCCTGGACTCAACAAATGGTGCGCGATTACTTGCGCGCCCAGGCCGGCAAGCACTTTGACCCCGATTTGGTTGGACCCTTCCTGGACTTGCTGGCTGATGTCGAAGAGCTGCAACCGCTCATCATCCTGCCCCCGCAGGCATAATTTGCCAGGAAATATCCCCCGCAATATTTTCACCAACTGCTTGACACCTTTCGCGCATCCGGTTAGAATAGGGAGCGCGTAAGGCATGCCGAGGTAGCTCAGTCGGTAGAGCACACGACTGAAAATTGTGGTGTCGACAGTTCGATCCTGTCCCTCGGCACACTCCACGCAAACAGCAAATCATCCCAACATCCAGGGGTGATTTGTTCGTTTAACGATACGCGGATTTCACCACGCCGGTTCCGATGAACTAAAAGTTTGCCGGAAGGCTAACTGCTCAGAGGTGGAAGAAACCTCATATTCAGGTTTCTTCCACCTCTGGCTGAGTAGTAACCCGGAAAGTCGTGTTACAATGCGGTCAATGAACCTCAAAAAACGAACCCTGGCCGCCGGGCTGGTTTTTCTGGCTCTACTGGCAGTTGGCGCCTGGCTGGTCTTCTCGCCCAAAAAATCCGAGCCCCCCGCCCTGGCCCAGCGTGTTTCCTTGTGGGCTTACGGCCACGCGGTCGACTTTGAAAGCTTCAGTGCCGTTCCGGAAGACTGGCTGGAACAAGCCGGAATCGAATTTCAACCGGAGGACCGGCTGTTATTGAACGGCCAGCCCATCGACCCGCAGGAACCCTTGCCTTACACCGCGCACATTTACCTTCAATACCAGCCCGCCGCCACGTTTGAAGTGACCGAAGATGGCCAAACCCTGACCCTCGCCTCCGCGGCTGCTACGCTCGGCGAAGGCTTGTGGCAGGTGGGGCAGGCTGTGCGACCCGGCGACTACCTTTCCGCCGATCTGAACGCGGCCTTGCTCTCTGGCCTGAAGGTGGAAATCCGCCGCGCCCGTCCCATAACCATCGAAACGCAGGCCGGGACGCTCTCGGCACGCACCTCTTCCACCACCGTTGGCACGGCCCTGGCTGAGGCCGGGATAGCCTTGCAGGGTCTGGATTACAGCCTGCCTGCCGAAGAGCAGCCCCTTCCTGCCGACGGCAAAATCCGCGTGGTGCGCGTGAACGAAGTCGTTTCGCTGCAACAAACCACCCTCCCCTTTGAAAGCAGCTATGCCCCCGATCCCAATTTGGAACTGGACGCCCGCAGTGTCATGACCCCCGGACAGTACGGCGTCAAAGTCAGTCGGGTGCGTGTGCGATTTGAGGATGGGCAAGAGGTAGACCGGCAAACCGAAACCGAGTGGACAGCCACCCAGCCGGTCAACCAGGTGTTGGGCTATGGCACGCAGGTGGTCGTTAAATCCGCCGAAACCCCCGATGGAGTCATCGAATACTATCGCTCCGTACAAATGTACGCCACCTCTTACTCTCCCTGTCGCCTGGGCATTGACGGCTGCTCCACGGCCACATCCAGCGGCGCGAAGTTGACCAAGGGCATTGTGGCCCTGACCCTCGATATGTATCGCGCTCTGCGAGGCTCGCGATTATATATCCCGGGTTACGGCTTTGCCGTGGTCGCCGATGTGGGTGGCGGAATCCCCGGGCGGCTGTGGATCGACCTGGGCTACAGCGATGACGATTATGTGCGTTGGTCGCAATACGTGACCGTCTACTTCCTTACGCCGGCTCCGGCTTACGTGCCACCTCTACTACAATGAACCTACCCCCATTGGATATCAACCGTTTGATGCGCGAGCATGGCCTGTACGCCAAAAAAGGCTTGGGCCAGAACTTCCTGTCCGATCCCGGCGTCCTGCAGCGAATTGTCCGCGCTGCAGAATTGCCCGCCGATGCGGTGGTGTTGGAGGTTGGCCCTGGCCTGGGCAGCCTGACCCGGTATCTGGCCGCCGCCGCGCGACAGGTGGTGGCGGTGGAATTGGACCGCAACCTGATCCCAGTTCTGGAAGACGTGCTGGGTGGGTGTGGGAATGTGTCGATCATTCAGGGCGACATGCTGGAGATCGACCCCGCCGCTTTGATGGGCGGAGATGGTTACTACGTGGTGGCGAATATCCCCTATTACATCACCTCGGCCATCATCCGCCATCTGCTCGAGTCCTCGGCGCGCCCGCGACGCCTGGTGCTCACCGTGCAGCGCGAGGTGGCCGAGCGCATTTGCGCCTTGCCCGGTGACTTGAGCTTGCTGGCGCTTAGCGTGCAGGTCTACGGCAATCCCAGCGTGGCCGCTCGCATCCCTGCCGGAGCCTTTTACCCGCCTCCTAAGGTCGATTCGGCTGTGGTGCGCGTCGATGTGCTGCCCGAGCCGCGCGTCCCCGCTGCCCAACTGGAAGATTTCTTCAAGCTCACCAGGGCCGGGTTCAGCCAAAAGCGCAAGACGCTGCGCAATTCCATAGCCGGTGGCATGGGAATGCCTGCCACGGCAGCCGAAGACCTCTTGCGCCGCGCCGGAATTGACCCGCAGCGCCGTGCCGAAACGCTCAGCATCGAGGAGTGGGCTGGGCTGGTTGAGCAGCACAACAGATGAACGAGAGCGCAGGGATTATTCTGGCGCAACCAATTTTCGAGCCGGAATATCCCGCGTGATAGGCAGAATGCGGTCTTCCGGGTGGTAAGCCTGTGGGCTTTCAACATCCAGAAAACCAATATCCTGGGTGACTTCTAGCACAGTTGTGACCATGTCGTAATTCAACACCACCAGCTTGCTTGTGTCGGGGATATCGTCGTTCGAATTCCTTGCCAGGGCGCCCGCCAGAATGTTGTACCCTGGAAATGGAGGCACGTAAATATCATCATATTTGAATCCTACGAGTAAATTGGGTCTAGTCGTGCCGTAAAGTGACCACACGGCGCATTCAGCCTCCCATGTCGATGTAAATAATGGCCGCCGGATTGGGCCTGCCGGCTCTGCAACGGAAATGGTGAATAAAACCTGCGTTTCAGGCTTAATGTCCGGAACCAGTCCTATCAAGCGGGTGTAAAAGATTTTGGCTTCATCCCAGGATTGGCGGTTGGCTTCCTGCACCTGAAGCTGGACCAGGGAGGCTATGAAAAGCAAGGGTAGTGTGAATACGAGCAACAGTTTATTAGTTGCTCTGGCACTGCCCAAGCTGGTTGTAAGTGTATGCAGCAGGCCGATGACGAGCAGGGCCGCGCCAAGGTTGGCAAACAGATTGACGCGCGAAAGATGAGAGTAAATATTCACAGGGTAATTCAACAGGATCGGAAAATACCCGGCCGTCCATAGCAGCGCTCCCGCAGCGACCTGGATGAGGGGAGACTTCTTGCCCAGCGTTGCGGGTAAAGTAAAGAATAATGCTGTGATTAAAATGATGCCGACCACCAGCAGTAAGACTATCCACCGGCTTTCAAGAGAGAGCCAACCAGTATTTCCTGCTGGAAACCTGAATCCACCGAACAAGGTTTTGACCGTCAGCAGCCATTGAGATACTAATTCTCTCGGTTGAATCTCTAGAGCTGCCAATTTTGTGTCTTGATAGAACAATGGTTGGAAGAAGATGCGCCAGATGATGAAAGCAGCAGTCCCTGTATAGGAGACAGCGATTGCAGCAATCTTTTTGCGGGTTAATTGTTTCCGTTTTATCAAGGCAAGAATGACAGGCCCAGCAATGATGATACCAAGCTGCCCTTCGTACATCAGCAAACCCAGTACAGTTGCTGCCAACGCCGCGGCCACCGCGCTCCAACTGCCATTACGAATTATCCGTAGAATCAGCAAGAAGTATGCAACACTAAGCAAAAGGGCCGTTCTGGCTGCGAGCATGATGAGGTATATATAAGTGTAATCGTTTGGATAGACAAGCCACAGGGCTGCGCTCAATAGGCCCAGGCCGGCTGGAGCGTCAAAGCCTTCCCGAACAAAGCGGTAAATCAAATAAGCTGTTAGCGCCAACACCACCGATTGGGTGACGTACAAAGCAAATACGAGTTGGTCTATGGATAAGAAGTTGTTGTATAGCGCGGCAAAAAACAGATGAAGCGGGCGGCGGGAATTCAACATGAACAAGGATAAGTTGCCTGCATGTGCGTCATAGACAATCTGGCACCAATCATCGTTGTATAGAATTGATTGGAGGTTTGCGTCGTAGTTAATAGCAGTCAGTGCGGCTAGCGACCCAAACACAGCAGCGTTTTCCCACTTGGCTGGAAGAGCAAAGGATGGGAATCGTGAAGATCGTTTGCGGCTCAGGGATTCTATCAGATGGCGGGCCGCCATAAGAAGCAGCGTAGCAGTTAGTAAGGCCGCGATTTCGAGCATCACCAGATTGGCAACCCTGTGAAAGACCAGGGAGGCATACTGTTTTTTGTAGACGGCAACGCCGTCTGGTCCGTTTTGGGTTAGGTCAAACCGATCGGATTCCCCTGAGGACTGAACTTCAACGACTCCGCAAGTAGGACAAGTTTTGAATTGAATTTCAACCGTCTGCCCAGGCTTTCCTGACCAGGTCAGAGCGGCTTTGGTACCGGGAATATGGGTAATACGCTCCCCTAGGCCCTCCCAATGCTCGGTGGGTACGAATCGTTTGATTTTTTGCAGACCTTCATTTTCTGTGACAAACGAAACAATCTCAATATCGTCATCGAAGGTTAGCGGCTGAACAATCACTGATTGTTTTGGCAGAAAAAGATAAGTATAGGGAATTTTTGCCAGATAGATGCTTATTACTAAATTGAAAATGATGA
>CAZMMI010000091.1:10579-13888 GCA_964567255.1 uncultured Anaerolinea sp. | reverse complement strand
GTGCTGTAGTGGTAGTAGTTCTTGTAATAGTAGTAGCGGCTCTTGCTGGCGTTGACATCGTTGAGAACCAGTCCCAAGATCCGGGCATTGACTTTACGAAGCTGCTCTACCGTCTGAATCACCGCCGATTGTTTGGTGAAGCCCGGTTTGATGACCACGACCACGCCATCCACTTCGCTGGAAAGAACGGCAGCATCGGTCACGGAGAGTACCGGGGGCGTGTCAATGATGATCACGTCCGATTCCTGGGCGATGCCATCCAAAATGTCTTTCATCCGGTAGGAGCCTAGAAGCTCGGATGGGTTGGGCGGAGTCTTTCCGCTGGTCAGGATTTTCAAACCTTCTGTGGTTGTTTTTTGGGCGTAACCGTTCAGATCGAGGAAGGGCTTCACGAACAGGTCGCTCAACCCGGTAGCGTTGACCAAGTTCAGCGCTTCGTGTACGCGCGGGCGGCGCATATCGGCATCGATGAGGGTCACGATACGCCCGCTCTGCGCGGTGACGATCGCCAGATTGGTGGAGATAGTGGTTTTCCCGTCCTGCGGGGTAGGGCTGGTGACCATGATGGTGCGATGGGCCCGATCCACGCCGGTATACTGCACGTTGGTACGCAAGGTGCGGAATGCTTCCGATGCGGGTGAGCGGGGTGAGGATTGGGTGATGGGCAGCGCTTTCTGATCGTGGCGAATGATCGTAGCCAGCAGCGGAAGGCCGGTCTTGGTAGCCAGGGCTTCCGGGTCCTTGACCGTATCGTCGAGTAATTCGATGGCAAAAATGACGCCTATGGCCAGCATCAGACCAACCATCGCCGCCAGAAGCGTGTTGCGCATGACTTGTGGTCGGACAGCCGTGAGCCTGGGTTCGGCAGGTTCCACCAGCATAAAGCTGACCGCACTCTGCGCTTCGGCCAGGCGAATTTGCTCGAAGCTGGCTAACACACTGGAGTAAATTGATGTGTATTGCGTCAGACGGGTCTGGATCTGCTCGATCTCGGTTTGGTTCATCTGCCGGGCCTGGGCTTCCAGTTCGCTCAAGGTAGCCGGTTCGGCATTGGGATCTTCCCGCAAGATTTGGGCCTGCTGCCTCTGTACGATCACCATATTTTTCTCAATGATATCGTCCAGAGCCTGGGTATTGGTGTCGATCTGCTCCTCCAGATACGTCATCTGGTTCTGCAAATTTTCTTTGGAGGAAAGATAACGGGAAGATTGCAGCGACAAGATCTGTTCAGAGAAGACTTTTACGGTCTCGTTGGCGATTTCCGCGGCACGAAAAGGGTCGCTGTCCTCAACGGTCAAGGTTAGGAGCTGGGTATTGGAAACCGGGCGAACGGTCAATGCGCTGGGACTGACATACTCTAATCCCAGATTGGCCGCGACTTCATCCAGCACCGGTTGCTTGACCATCATTTCGGCATAGGTCTGGGTCAGGCGGTCGCTGGTCAGGTAGATGGCCGTGGAGTCGGCGCTGGCCCGCGAAGCAGCCTCGTTGATCAATACCGTCGCCCGCGACTGGTAGATGGGCGTCTGATAACGGCTGAAGATAAAAGCGCCTGCTCCGGCGAGGATCGCCACCAGCGCAATTAGCCAGGCCCATTGCCAGAGGAGCCAAAGATACTGTTTGATATCGGTTGAAGCAGAGCTAGAATCGGAAGTGGAAAAATCAAATTCATCCATATTGTGATGGGGTCCCCGGCCCGAAGTATACCAGAGTTTGGATTATCTCGGCGAAATTGATCGCCTGGCGGTAGTGTTGCAGTTTCGTGTTAAACCAACTAAATCTGTGTTTTATTAGAGGGAGATTAAGGTATAATCTGCGTAGTTTCATGGGGTAGAACGGTTTATTATCCAATCGCAGCATGTCATCGCTTGCATTTAGCACACCGAGAAGGTGGTATTTTTCTATTGACCGACTTTAGGGGGTTGGCATGGAAAACAGTTACGTGAGCCGCATTCATTTCCGCACAGAAAAACAAAGCCCGTTTACCGTCTGGATGGATCGCTTCTTGAGGCGAGTCATCGATATTGTCGCATCTTTTTTGGGTATTTTGTTTTTACTCCCTGTTTTGGGATTCGTTGCAATTCTCATGCGAATGGATTCCCCAGGCCCCCTCTTTTACCGCGGCCCACGACTGGGGCGGGGCGGGAAACCGTTTGGGATTCTCAAGTTCCGCACGATGTACGCTGATCCGGCTAGCTTCGCTGGAGCACGGGTCACAGCTGCCGGAGACTCGCGCATCACGCCGTTTGGTAAGTGGCTGCGGGATACAAAGGTAAACGAGCTACCGCAGTTGTGGAATGTGTTGATCGGCGAAATGAGCCTGGTTGGGCCCCGCCCAGAGGATCCAGAGTTGGCAGCGGACTGGCCGGAGGATGTAAAGAAAGAGTTGTTGGCTGTGCGCCCTGGCATCACCAGCCCGGCTTCGGTTTTCTACCGCGATGAAGAGAAGATGCTGGTGGGCGAAAATGTCATGCAGGATTACCTGTATACCATTCTGCCTTCGAAGCTGCGCCTGGACCTGATGTATGTACGCGGTCGTACGATACTGACCGACATGGATGTGATTCTGTGGACGGCACTGGTGCTGTTACCGCAGTTGCGCAAACAGGCTGTGCCACAGCATCTCTTGCTGTGGGGGCCCCTGTCCCGCTTTGTCACCAACTACATCAACTGGTTCTTGGTGGATTTTGTGGTGGTGTTATTTTGCTACGGAATCAGCGCGCTCTTATGGCGCATATCCAGACCACTGGATATTGGCTTCTGGACGGCAATTCTGACCGTTTTGGCAATCTCTGCGTTATTTAGCTCGATCAATGGGTTGTTGGGAGTTAACAAAATCGGGTGGTCCAAAGCCCCGGCGAATAGCGCGATGGATTTGCTGGCCTCCACTGCATTTGCTACGGTTATTGTCCTGGCTGTTGATCGCATTTTGTTCCCGCCTGAGACGATACCTTTTAGTTTGATGGTGACCGGCAGTATCTTCTCCGCAATTGGGTTTATTATTGTGCGCTACCGGGAACGGTTGATCACCGGGGTGGCCACGCGCTGGTTGGGCAGCCGGGTGGCGCTCCAGCATGTGGGTGAACGTGTCCTGGTTGTGGGCGGGGGCGACCTGGGAGAGTTTGTGGTCTGGTTGTTCAAGCGCGGCGATTTCGCCAAGGCTTTTTCAGTGGTGGGCGTGGTGGATGACGATCCCCGCAAGGTGGGTATGTCTGTTGATCGCAGCCCGATTTTGGGCACCAGCGAGAATCTGCCGGAGCTGATCAAGAAGTACGATGTTGGCGTGATCGCTTTTGCGATTTCAAAAAT
>CAZMMI010000091.1:0-10479 GCA_964567255.1 uncultured Anaerolinea sp. | reverse complement strand
CGGAGCTGATCAAGAAGTACGATGTTGGCGTGATCGCTTTTGCGATTTCAAAAATTGATGAGGCCGATCGGGAGCGGATCATCGAACTGTGCGGCCAGACAAACGCTCGCCTGATCTTGTTCCCGAATGTGCTGGCAAATCTGCAGACCTTTATGAAATCCGACCACCGATTGATGGCTCAAGACCTGCATGCGCGCAAAAAGCGTTTGCAGGGCGAATCCTTGGATGCGTGGTATGATGAGCTCAATTCTTTGATTGCAGAGGGGAAAACCTTGCGCGCGCAGGAACTATTGAAGGAGATACGCGAGGAGTTCAGGCCCCCGGAGGTGTAGGTTGCCCGATTGGAATAATCAACAGGTGCTGGTGACCGGAGCAGGGGGCTTTATTGCCAGCCATTTGGTGGAAACGCTGGTTCGTGAAGGCGCTCGAGTGCGGGCGTTTGTGCGGTATAACTCTCGTGGCGATCCGGGGCTGCTCAATCTGCTGGATCCCGGTGTCTTGGCTGCGGTGGAAATTGTGGCCGGTGACCTGCGCGATCCGGATGCGGTGCAGTCGGCTGTGCGGGGGATGCGCACGGTTTTCCATTTAGGCGCTTTGATCGCCATTCCTTACTCCTACCTGCACCCGGTGGAAGTCGTGGAGACGAACGTGATGGGTACTTTGAACGCGCTCATGGCTGCCCGCGCCCAGGGCGTGGAGCGGTTTGTCCATACCTCCACCAGCGAGGTGTACGGCACGGCCCGGCGGGTTCCGATGGACGAAACCCACCCGCTGCAGGGGCAGTCGCCTTATTCGGCCAGCAAGATCGGGGCGGATAAGTTGGCCGAGAGCTTTTACTGTGCTTACAGCCTGCCGGTGGTCACCGTGCGGCCTTTCAATACCTACGGCCCGCGCCAATCGGCGCGCGCGGTCATTCCGACCATCATCAGCCAGGCGTTGATCCGAGATGAAATTCGCCTGGGCAGCCTGGATACCAAACGCGATTTCACTTATGTTTCAGATACCGTCAATGGCTTCTTGTGTGCCGCAAAGACTCCAGGAGTAGAGGGCGAGGTCTTCAACCTGGGCACGGGCAGCGAGGTGAGCGTGGGCGAACTGGCCGAGCGAGTCTTGCGCATCCTGGGCCGTGATCTACCGATCGTTCAGGAAGATCAGCGCAAACGCCCAGAGAAATCTGAGGTCATGCGCCTGCTTTCAGATAACTCCCGCGCGCGCGAACACCTGGGGTGGCAACCCGAGGTGGGGTTGGATGAAGGGCTGAGTCAGGTGATTGATTGGATCCGGGGACATATGGGATTCTTTAGCCCCGGACAATACCAACGATAAGGGGGCAATGATGAAAGCAGTGATCCTGGCCGGAGGGAAAGGCACCCGTCTGGCCCCTTATACACGAGTCTTCCCCAAGCCCATGCTGCCTATCGGGGACAAAACGATTCTGGAAATCTTGCTGCTTCAGCTCAAGCGGGCTGGGGTGGACGAGGTGGTTTTGACCGTCGGTCATTTGGCCGGATTAATGCGCGCTTTCTTTGCCGATGGCAGCCAGTATGGATTGAAGATCGGCTATGGCTACGAGCCGAAGCCGTTGGGCACAGCCGGACCTCTGGCGCAGGTGGGCGGGTTGGATGAGACCTTCATTGTGACCAACGGGGATGTGCTTACCACGTTGGACATTGCCGATTTGCTCCGCTACCACAAAGAGCACGGTGGAGTCGCTACGATCGCCTCCCACCGCCGGAAGGTGCATATCGACTTGGGCGTCATTGAAACCGCCCACGATCACATGATCTCTGACTATGTTGAAAAACCGACCATTGATTACCTGGTCAGTATGGGCATCTATGTTTTCGAGCCTGAAGTGTTGACTTATATTCCCGTAGGGGAGTACCTGGATTTTCCTGTTCTGGTCAAGAAATTACTGGCAGACGGAAAGCCGGTGGCTGCCTATCCTTTTGAGGGGTACTGGCAAGACCTGGGACGACCGGATGATTACGAGCAAGCCGTTGAAGATTTCGATGAAATGCGCAAGCAGTTTTTACCGGAGGAATAATCATGGATTGGATTGTGCCGCTGGCAGATTTGGAATACAACGAAGAAGAAGATCGGGCAGTGCTGGACGTGCTGCACAGCCGTTGGCTGACGATGGGGGCGGTGACCCAGGCGTTTGAAGCCGAGTTTGCCACCGTGTCCGGTGCAAAGCACGCCTTGACCGTCTCGAATGCAACAGAAGCTTTGCACTTGGCCTGTCTGGCGGTGGGAATTGGCCCGGGTGATGAGGTCATCACCCCATCGCTGTCCTTTGTGGCCACTTCGAATGCGGTTCTGTACTGCGGCGCCGATGTGCGCCTGGCGGATATTCACGGCCCCGAAGATTTCACCATCGACCCAGGCGAAATCGGGCGATTGGTGACTCCGCGCACGAAGGCAGTGATCGTGATGCACTACGCCGGGTACCCCTGCGACATGCAGGCGATCCTGGCGGAGGCGCGCAAACACAATTTGCGGGTAATCGAGGATGTGGCCCATGCGCCGGGCGGAAAACTGAACGGTCAAGGGCTCGGAACGTTTGGCGAAATTGGTTGCTTTAGCTTTTTCTCGAATAAGAATCTGTCCACTGGCGAGGGTGGAATGCTGCTGACGGGCGACGATGAATTGGCGGCTCGCCTGAAACTGATGCGCTCGCACGGAATGACCACGTTGACCTACGACCGCCACCGCGGCCATGCGTATAGCTATGACGTGGTCGAACTGGGTTACAACTATCGGATCGACGAAATCCGGTCTGCCTTGGGCAGAGTTCAATTGGCCAAGCTCCCTGGCAACAACGCACTGCGCAAGCAGTGGACGGAGCTTTACCAAAAACTCCTGGCGGGGAGTGGGGTCTCGCTGCCCTTTACAAGCCCGCGCGGCGAACCCTCCTACCACATTTTCCCCATGCTCTTGCCGGAAGGGGTGGAGCGCAAGGGCTTCATTGATCGGATGCGGGAGAAGCAGATCCAGACCAGTATTCATTATCCGCCGACGCACCTGTTCACCTATTACCAACAGCGTTACGGCTCCATTTCTCTGCCGCGCACCGAGGCGGTGGCAGCGCGCGAGGTGACTCTGCCGCTGTACCCGAGCATGGGCCAGGAAAAAGTTGAGTATGTCGCTGCGGCAGTGCGGGAGTGCCTGGAGTAGTAATGATCCGGCAGCGGGCGGCACGCCTGGTGGATTTTGAGGTCTGGCTGCTCACGCTGCTGGCTGTTCCCTGCGTGCTGTTGGAGCGCTGGTATGTTGTTCCTTTAGCAGCCGCGTTTGTGTTCTGGGTGCTGCGGCGTTGGAGTAAAGGCTACTGGTCGTTCGGCGCGCCGTTCCATTGGGGGATAGCGCTGTTGGTTGTCATGTTGGGGGTGAGTGTGGCAGTGTCTATCCATCCACAACGCTCGCTGGCAGCGGCCTTGCAAGTGGGTATTGGCATCGCTTTGTTTTACGCCCTATTCCACTGGATCAACCAGGAAAAACGACTGCAACTGGCCGAAATGGGCTTGATGGCAGGGGGGATTGGCCTGGCGGCGGTAGCTCTGACCGGTTCCAGCCGGGTGATGGCGCTGATTGGACTCGGCAGCGTGGCGGTAGCGCACCAGAATGTGGTCAGTGGGGCGGTGGTGCTGCTGGCGCCGCTGCCTGTGGCGGCACTATTGTTCCGTTGGCGAAAGCTCCGGTGGTGGCAGAGAGTCGGGTTGGCCCTCGTTTTTCTGTGGATGGCTGCGGCGGTGGCAGTGACTCTGTCCAGGGGGGCTTATTTGGGCCTGGCGGCAGGGTTGGCTGTGCTGTTGATCTTGCGCTGGCCGAAAGCGGGCACGCTGTTGGTTGCAGCCAGTGGCCTGGCCGCGTGGTTGTGGGGGCAAGACGCCTTGCAATGGATGGCCTACCGCATGGACACCGGCGGTGGCAACTGGGCAGGCCGCGTTGAGATCTGGCGGCGGGCCGTGATTATGATCTATGATTTTCCCCTGACCGGGATTGGGATGGGAAATTTTCCGGATGCGATCGAACTGCTGTACCCGCTGTCTGCTACGCCCGGTAACCCGATGCCGCATGCGCACCAGTTGTTCTTACAGATCGCGGTAGATGTGGGCGTGCCGGGGTTATTGGCCTGGCTGGCCATCTGGTTACCCTTGGTGTTTGTGGGGGTGCGGACCTTCGTCCGGCAAAAATCGCTGCGCGGCTGGCTGGCCGGGTTGCTGGCGGCTCAGGCGGTTTTGCTGGTGCATGGCTGTTTTGATGCCGTCACCTGGGGCACGCGCCCGGCGGTCATCCTGTGGGTGGTGTGGGGCTTGCTGGCGGCTGCGGCGTTGCGATTATCACCGGCAGTAGTTAAGGAGCCTGTCCAATGAACGCTTCGAATGTGCAAGGGTTCTCGAAAGCTGCCGCGCAAAACAACCTGTCGCAACCCATTGCGCAATGGATTAAGCGCATCATTGATGTGACTGTATCAACCCTGGGGTTGCTGCTTCTGGCGCCTTTCCTGGGGTTATTGGTAGTCGCAATCCGACTGGACTCGAGCGGGCCAGCCTTTTACTGGCATCCCCGAATCGGGATGGGCGGCAAGACGTTCAAGATGCTCAAATTCCGCACCATGCACATCGATGCCCATGCCGTATTGTGGGAGCACCTGCTCAAGGATCCCAGGCTCATGGCCGAATGGGAGCAGTATCAGAAACTAAAGAAGGACCCGCGCGTGACGCGGGTTGGCCGGTTTCTGCGGCGCTTTAGCCTGGATGAATTGCCGCAGTTGTGGAATGTGTTCAACGGCACAATGAGCCTGGTAGGGCCGCGCCCGCTGACCCAGGAGCAGCGCTCGTTATGTAAGGATTATTACCTGGAGTATATAACCGTATTGCCGGGCATTACCGGTTTATGGCAGGTTTCGGGTGGGAATGAAATTCCGTTCAAGGATCGCATGACTTACGATTTGAAGTACATGCGCGAATGGTCACTTTGGCTGGATTTGTGGATTTTTCTGAAGACGTTTTGGGTGGTGCTGCGCGGGCGAGGCTGCTAAAATAGCTTAGGGATTTTCATAAACGGATGAACGAAGCGACTCGGACGGATTGGAAGCCTCTATATCGTCTGGGCGGGATGGCCGCGTTGCTGGCAGCCGTCCTCTTTCGGCGTAATATCGGCGCGGAAATATCGTTATTCACAGGCGTGTATGCAGTTCCTGAAAATGCGGAGGGGTGGTTTGCTCTCCTGCAAGACAAGCCGCTGTTTGGATTAGCTTCTCTGGGGATGTTTGACCTGGCGAATTATCTTTTGGTGGGGGTAATGCTCTTGGCCCTGGCGGTTCTTTTCGGTAAGCAAAGCAAAAGGCTGGTGGCGGTTGCCCTCGCCGGTGGGATGGTAGGAATCATTCTTAATTTTTCGGTCAATATCTCGCTAAGGATGTTGTCGCTGAGTCAGCGATACGTTATGGCAGAGTCTGCGTCCGAAAAGTGGGATTTAATCGGTGCAGGACAGAGTCTATTGGCGATCAACAACACATCTTCGGCGATGCCCGGTACGGGCTCATATCTGGGTATCTTGTTTGTAGCGCTGGCGAGTTTATTCTTCGCGCTGCTCATGGTTCCTGCTCATCGGGTGACGGGCATTATGGGGATCATCGCCAGCAGCCTGGACCTGGCCTACTGCTTGTTGGTTTTCTTCCTCCCGCCCACATTCCCGACCTATCTCTTGTTGGCTGCTGCCGGATTATTCTGGATGATTTGGCATTTTCTGGTGGGTGTTGTGCTGATCAAGGCGGGGAAGGCGAAATAGGATGGCGGATCAAACGCTTTCGCTTGGTGAGGTTGTTCTCCTGGTCGGGGTGTTTGTTTTCAGCATAGCCTGTCTGGCAAAACCTGTGCAATTGCTGCGGTTCATTTTGAGCTTTGGAGTTTGGTTGCAGCAGAAAACTGAATATCGTCTATCGGATAGGATCCAAAAATTGCTGATTTGTCTCAAGGAGACGCCCGAAAAAGCAAAAGAATTGGAGCCGCGACTCTTTTTCTCAATGGAATTAATGGCGTGCGTCTGTTTGTTTGTTGTGATATTCACTCTATGCGGAGTTTTCAATGTTTTTGAGTTGAACAGATAAAGTTCCTGGTTGAACGGAGTGGGAATGAACCCAGCACTACTTGTTATTGATTTGCAGCAGTTCTTTTTCAAACGGGCCGTATTCTCCACTCCTGCTGGGGAAAAGAGCCTGACGAAATTGGTCTACAACACCAACGAGTTGATCGACTTCTTTTTTGTTCGCGAACTGCCTATCGTGCACATCCGAACGGTACACAAGAAGGATGGCAGCACGCGCGACCTGTGGATGAAGCGGAATAATCGCTGGAGTCTGGTAGAGGGATCGGAGGATGCCCGGGAACTCACCTCGGTACACCGCTATCAGTCGGATTTGGAAGTGATCAAGACACGGGGCAATTCATTCTTACGCACAACTTTGGAAGATACGCTGCGGCAGCGTGGCGTGGACACTGTCGTTATAGCGGGATACTCCACCAACCGTTGCGTGGGCATCACGGCGGCGGAGGCTTATGAACGAGATTTTGATGTACTGCTCGCCGGAGACTCGATCCTGGGAGCGGATGAAGATCGGGTAGAGGCGGTGATGAGTTTTTTGCGCAGTGAGTTCGCGATCGAGCCGATCTCCAACGCGGAAATCATCCAGCGCATTTCAGGAGCACTAAAACTCATGTCGGGACAGGGTGGGTGATCTTGCCAATTTCTTGATGAAAGCCCTACTTTTCTATCTTGCATTTTCGTCACTATTGAAGTAAACTAAACTCAACCGACCGGTCGGTCGATAGAAGGAGATGGATGGCTAACGAAACCTACGATAATATCTTGCAAGCCGCCAAGAGTCTGTTTATCCGCAAGGGGTATACGGCTGCTTCGATGCGCGAGATTGCGGAGGAAGCCGGGATTGGGAAGGCTACCATCTACCATCACTTTCAGGATAAAGAAACGATCTTTAAAACGCTGATCGCGGCCAATATCGGCAAGATGCATCAGGCCTATGCGGCGATTGAGGTGGAAAGCGAGCCGCAGCGGCGGATCACGGTGGCGGCAGAGGTGACCATGCAATTCCTCTTTGAGTCTGCCGATCTGCTGCAGATTGCCCGGCGCGAGGTGCCCGCGGCTCGCGCGGAGATGCTCAGTACCTTTTCGAGCCTGTTTGCTCGATATACACAGATGCTTGAGGAATCTATTCAACGGGGTATTGAAGCAGGGACGTTTCGCGCTGTAGATCCCAAGGAGGCCGCGGTGGTCTTCATGACCATGATCCAGGGTAATTTTGCCCTGTATTACCTGCTCGGGAGGCGGCTGGAAAGCCCGGAGGCTGCTGCTTCTCGATTACTGGATGTGTATTTCAATGGGATCCTTGCCAAGCCGTAATTCCTAAAAGTTGTTTTTTTAACTCCAGACTCGACCGACCGTTCGGTTGAAAAGAGAGCATTCATGAACCATGTTTCAGCAAATCCAACCACCCAAAACGCACTGTGGACTGTGTTGAGCAAACCTGCCTTCAGCGTCCTCTGGTTCAGTGAAGCCGTGTCGCTGATCGGTGACCGGATTCTGATGATCGCCCTGATCAATATGGTCTACGAGTGGAGCGGGTCTGCGGTGGCGGTGAGCGTGCTTTCCCTGATCAAGGCCATCCCGGCATTGGTGTTGGGCACGGTCGCGGGTGTGTTCGTAGATCGCTGGCCGCGTAAGTGGGTCATGGTTTTTGCGAATTTGGCACAATTTGCCCTGGTTCTGGTCATCCCCTGGACGAGCTCGTTGGGGGTGGTTTTCGGGGTGTATTTCGTTCTGTCGGTTGTTAGCCAGTTCTTCATTCCGGCGCGGTCGGCCACCATTCCGCAGTTAGTCCCCAACAGCGCGTTGATGACTGCCAATTCCTTGTTTGCTGTAGCCTTTGTGGGCGCGATTGCGATCGGTCCAGCGGTGGGCGGGTGGATTATCGACCGCTTTGGGATGGATACGGCTTATTGGATAGACGCTCTGACTTTCCTGGTACCGGCCATCGCGGTAAGTTTCCTGAGCATTCCACAGCAAACCAAAAGAGCCGGGCAGCTCAACCTGGGCGGAGATTGGCGCGAAGGGATGGCCGTAGCGCGTGATCGGGCAGATGTGCGCTATTCCCTGATCCTGATCGGCGCTGGAGCGTTATTGATTGCCTCGCTCTCGGCGTTGGGGGTCATTTTGGTGCGCGAGAACCTGGGTGGGAGCGCTGGCGACTTTGGCCTGGTGATGTCAGTCACCGGAGCCGGGATGTTGAGCGGCGCGATCATATCCCCGATCTTGGGCAAGCGCTTCAACCGCCTGCTGATGGCTGGCTGCGGGGCGGTTCTGGCCGGAGGGGTCATGTTGGGCATGGCTTTATCCACGCAGATTGGTGGGGTGATGGTCGCCGGGTTTGGTTTGGGGTTTGGAATGGTATCGGTGCAGGTGAACGGACAAACAATCTTGCAACAGACCCCGGACCGCTTGCGCGGGCGCGTATTGGGATTATCTCAGACGGTCATGGGCAGCGTGACCTTTGCCGCCGCAGGATTAGCCGGTGGGCTGGCGGGCTGGGTGGGGGCAAAGGGTGTGCTGCTTGGAGTCGGTGGATTGTCATTCCTCACGGCCCTGGGAGTTCTCTGTCGAATCCTTGCGGACAAATCGTTGTACACTGGAGTGGAACATGAACTACATAAAGACACTAAATGAATTGGACCGGAATGACCTGGCGTTGGCCGGTGGGAAAGGAGCGAACCTGGGCGCATTGATCCGCGCGGGGCTGCCTGTGCCGGATGGTTTTTGTGTTACTACGCCCGCCTACCTGCGTTTTGTGGAAGAAAACGAGTTGCAGGAAAAGATCAAGCAGTGGGTGACTCGGGTAAATCCAGAGAGCCCGCAAGCCCTGGACGAGGCGTCGAGGGCGATCCAGAAACTATTTGAAGGTGGCACGATTCCCACAGAGATCGCACAGGAAATCCGTGTGGCTTACCGGCGGCTGCGCAGTCTGGATGGTATTGAAGCTGCTGTGGCGGTGCGCTCATCGGCCACGGCTGAAGACTTGCCCAATCTTTCCTTTGCCGGGCAGCAAGACACTTACCTGAACATGATGGGCGAAGAAGCGGTGTTGCAGGCGGTGCTGCGCTGCTGGGGCAGCCTGTGGACAGGGAGAGCGATCGGCTACCGCATCCGCAATGAAATTCCGAATGAGGGCATTGCCCTGGCGGTAGTGGTGCAGCGCATGGTGCAAAGCAAGACGTCCGGAGTCCTGTTCACGGCTAACCCTTTGACCGGCAAACGCACCGAGACGGTCATCGACGCGACCTTTGGATTGGGCGAAGCGCTGGTGTCTGGGGCGGTTGAGCCTGACCATTACGTCGTGGGGCTAGAAGCAGGAACATGGAAGGTTCTGAACAAGACTCTGGGAAGCAAAGCGCTGGTCATTCAGGGGAATGCAACGGGCGGCACAAAGACCACGCGGGAAGATGCTTCAACACGGCAAGCGCTGGAGGATGCGCAAATCATCGAGCTGGCGAAGTTAGGCAAGCAATCGGAGGAGTACTTTGAGGCGCCGCAGGACATGGAATGGGGCTGGGCAGATGGGCGGCTGTATGTGCTGCAATCGCGGGCCATCACATCGCTGTATCCGCTGCCCCAGGGTGTGCCTTACGAGCCACTGGAGGTGTGGTTTTCGTTTGCCTCCTGGCAGGGGATGCTGGAGCCGTATTCGCCGCTCGGGCAAGATGTGTTCAGCAATGTCGTCATTGGCTTGGGACGCCTGTTTGAGTCGAAACGGTCCTCCCGAGAACAGGAAGTCTTCCGCGAAGCGAGAATGCGCTTGTTCGTGAATATCACTTACTTGCTCAAGGACTCTCTTGGGCGGCAGGTGGCCAGCATCTTTATTGAAGCCATCGACCCGGTGAGCAGCCGGATCGTAAAGACGCTGTTGGAAGAGAAACGCGTGGAATTAACGCCAAAGAAGATGAGTTGGAAGACCAAACTGCGCATCGTCAAAGGCTTATACCCTGTTCCGCTGAATTCCATCCGTAATTTGATCAACCCTGCCAGGGGAAGGAAATTATTGTCTCGGACGATTCAACGTCTGGTGGAAGATACTCGCGAAAAGGTGACCCAGGCGAAGGGCCTCAAAGATCTCCTCCGGGTGATGGAAGAAACAGCGCACATGGCGCCTTCGGTGTTGTTACCGCACTTGCTTCCGGGGGTGGTCTCAGGGCAGGCGCCTTTCCAGGTGTTGCTGCGATTAACGGAGAAGGACGGTCTGAACCAAGATCTAGCCTATGAGTTGATGCGCGGACTGAAGTACAACGTGACCACAGAGATGGATCTCAAACTGTGGGAGATCACCTGCACGATTCGAGAAGACAAGGTAACCAGGGCGCACTTCGAGTCCCGTTCTGCGGGTGAACTGGCGGGAGATTATTTGGC
>CAZMMI010000090.1:0-14058 GCA_964567255.1 uncultured Anaerolinea sp. | reverse complement strand
GGTGATGAAACGGATGTCGCTTTCAGTAGTCATATTGTCCTCGCAAAATGATTTGCATTGAAAAACAGTTTGTGTCACAAAGTAAATTATAGCGATTTTAGAATGAGAGTCAAGTGGCAATTTCCCGAAGTGGTTTTTCGGTTGTAGAAGGTGTGAGGGGGGAGGAAGAGGAACTGCGGAGGCTCGGAGAATGCAGAGGGACGCAGAGAAGCAGAAAGCGAATGCGAGTTATGAAAACACAAAGCGTTTTCATAACTCGCGCTACTTCAAGAATTTACGGGCGCAGTACGGTTGCGTACGATTCGGCGAAGAGGGCGGGCTGGCCGCCGGTGTGCCAGAAGAGCACGGTTTCACCGGGCTTGAAGAAGTTGGAGCGAATGAGGTCAATCATCCCGGCGGCGGCGCGCCCGGTGTAGACCGGGTCGAGCAGCAGCCCTTCGGTTTCGGCGAACAAGCGGATGGCTTCTTCTTCGGGATCGCCCATGATGCCGTATCCCTGGCCGAGATAATCCGAGTTCACCAGGATGTCTTCGGGCAGCAGGCGTTTATCAAAACCGAGGCGGTCTCCGGCCTCACTGGCCAAAAAAGCGATCACTTCTTTGAGGTCGTGCTCGGGCTCGTCGATACTGATGCCCAGAATGCGCCCTTTCCACAAGGCGCGGCGAGCGCCCAAGGCCAACCCGGCCTGGGTGCCGCCGGAAGAGGAGGCTACCACGATCCAATCGACGGTCACGTTCTTGAGCTGGTGAGAGGCTTCATCGAAGGCGGCGGCATAGGCAGCAGAGCCGAGCGGGTTGGAAGCTCCCAGTGGGATCAGATAAGGGCGCCGCCCGGCTTCCCAGGCTGCGTCAAAGGTGGCTTTGAGCGTCTCCTGGCGGGCTTCGCGGGTGGTCCAGACGATTTGCGCGCCGAAGAGATGATCGAGGAGCAGGTTGCCGCTGGCAGCTTGCCCAGAGTCACCGTTGAGCACCAAGATGCAACCCAGTCCCATTTGGGCAGCCACGGCTGCCGTCTGGCGGCAGTGATTGGATTGCGCCGCGCCGACAGTGATCAAGGTGCGCGCGCCGTTGGCTTGCGCCTCAGCCAGGAGATATTCCAGCTTGCGGGTTTTGTTGCCGCCAAAGGCCACGCCAGTCAGATCGTCGCGCTTGACGAGCAAACGCGGCCCGCCCAGGCGCGCCGAAAGGCGGGGCAGGGGCTGAATGGGTGTAGGCAGGCAGGC
This sequence comes from uncultured Anaerolinea sp., assembly GCA_964567255.1. GTDB lineage: Bacteria > Chloroflexota > Anaerolineae > Anaerolineales > Anaerolineaceae > Anaerolinea. The sequence goes on along the minus strand of CAZMMI010000090.1, from coordinate 12,836 downwards.
CAGGGAAAGGTGAGGAAGTTTCATGCAGATACCTCCCGGCGGGTGCGTTCTTTTCCGCGGCTGCGCATGACATCCAGCAGGCGCGGCAGGATTTGTGTATATAAATTATACAGCATGGGGCGGGCAGGATAGTCCCAGGCGCCCAGGGTGCGCACCACCTTTGCGCCCAACCCGTCTTTGAAGCGGAACACCCCCCACATAGAATCGCTCTCGTCGAAGACGTCCGGCGCGCCCCACAGGTCGTAAGAAAGGGCTCCGGCGGCGCGGGCTGCGCGCATGGCTTCCCATTGCAGGAGGTAGTTGGGCATTTTGTCACGATGGGCTTCGCGGGACATGCCGTACATGTACCAGGCCCGCCCGGCGAAGACAAACAGCACCAGCCCGGCAATGGGCTGGCCTTCCACTTCGGCGATGAGCGGCTGGGCCAATCCCTGCTCCATGAAGCTGCCCCACACGGCGCGGTAATACTCGATGGGGCGGATGACAAAGCCGTCGCGCACCGAGGTCTCGGCGTACATGCGGTAGAGCATATCCAGGTCGGCGGGAGTGCCCCGGCGGATGGTGACGCCTTTGCGTTGGGCCAGGCGCAGATTGTAGCGCGCTTTTTGCTTCATGCGCGCCAGCCAGGCATCTTCATCGGCGCTCAAGTCGAGCACGGCAGTGTTGCGAAATTGGATTTGCTCCTGCGAGTAGCGCCAGCCGCGTTGGGTCAACTCTTGGACGAGCGCGGCGCCGGTGGGGTCTTCGACAGCTTCTGGGGCGCCGGGGATGCCGGTACCCAGGGGCACTTCGGGATCAATCTTCACGAAGATGGCGCCGGTGCGACGGGCCAGCGTTTGAAGCTGATCGAGCACCGCTGCGCGGCGAACGGGATCGGACCAATCCAGAAGGGGACCGCGAGGCGCGTACAAGATGCTCAGTCGGGCGGAAAAGCCGCCCAGGCGGATGTTGCGGCGCAGCAGCATGGCGGCAGCGGGCAGTTCCGGCCACAATTGGGGCAGAGGCTGCCAGCCGTATTCGGCCTTGATACGGCTCCAGTTCCAGGTCTGGAGGATGTTGGCGCCCGGCAGGCGGGCCACAGCGGCATCCCATTCGGCGGCGTTGATCATGGGTGTCATTCTCCCCGCCGGGCCGCCCAGCGGCGGTACAGCGCATAGAGGAGAGGGTTGTAGACTTTCTCATAGGTCGGGGCAGCGCGGCGCAACGCTCCGCCGAAGCCGCGTTTGAAGCGGTACACACCCCAAAGGTCATCGGAGCGCTGCTCAAAACCGGCTTCCAGCACGTCCTCGTCCTCGTCCGGCACGCCCCACAGGTCGTACTCAGTGCAGCCGCGCGCGGCTGCCCAACGCATGGCTTCGAATTGCAGCAGGTAGGTGGGCATGCGGTTGCGCTCTTGGTCGTTGGAGGCTCCATAAAGGTACCAGGAGCGTTTGCCCAGGGCAAAGACCATCAGCGCGGCCAGGGGGCGGCCTTCAAATTCGGCCAGGAGCAGTTCGGCCAGCCCGCGCGGGTGGAACAGGTCGTAAGCGCGGCGGTAATACTCCAGGCTGTGCACGCCGAACCCATCGCGCAGGCCGGTGGTTTGCATGAGGGCGTAAAAACCGTCCACGTCACTGGTAGGGCGCACCGTGATCTCTTTACGCTCGGCCAGGCGGATGTTGTAACGAGTCTTTTGCTTCATGCGCTCCAGCCAGGCGGATTCGGGGCCTTCGAGCGATATCACCAGCGTGCGGCGCGGCTGGACGGGGATGCCGTCGGCGCGAAAGCCGGGTAGGTTAGCAGGGGCATCGAGAGGCTCGAAATCCCAGCAGTCGGGTTCTACTTTGAGGACGATGGCGCGTTTCTGGCGGCACAGGCGGTCTACCTCCGGCCACAGGCTGGGCCAATCGGGGCCGAGGGGGCCTTTGGGCAGGTAAGCCACGCTGAAGCCGGCCACATGCCGGAAGAGGATCTGTGCTCCGGTTTGCCCAACCAGAATGCGCTGAGGCTGCCAACCAAAGGCCGATTTTAACTCACCCCACGCGGCGGTTTGCAGCACGTGGGCATTTGCCGTGCTGCTCAGAAAAGCGTCCCATTCGGCAGAGGAGAGCAGTGTCATCAGTCAATCGCGGTTAGTTCAAGCGGCGGGGTGCTGCGGATGGCAGCGCAGGGTACGACTTCGTCGAGCATGGTGATCACTGCCGTCTGATCGCCTTCGCGCGACAGGCGGATCAGTTCCTCGACCAAATTGAGCAACTCTTGCCCGCCAATGTCCTGGCATTGGCCTTCCAGACGGAAGATGTCGGGGTGGGAAGTTTCCAGGCGGGGATCGCCCTCCTCCCACAAATCTTCGCTGATTTTTTCGCCAGGGCGGATGCCGGTGAAGACAATTTCAATGTCTTTGCCGGGCTCCAGGCCTGACAGGCGGATGAGGTCTTCGGCCAGGTCCAGAATGCGCACCTGTTCGCCCATGTTGAGGACGAAGGTTTCGCCGCCCTGGCCCATGGAAGCGGCTTGCAGCACCAGGTGGACGGCTTCGGGAATGGTCATGAAGTAGCGCTGCATATCGGGATGGGTGATGGTGACCGGGCCGCCTATGGCGATTTGGCGTTTGAACAGGGGCACAACGCTGCCGCGGCTGCCCAAGACGTTGCCAAAGCGGACCACCGAATAGGCGCGTCCAGATCGGTGGGCAGCGTCGAGGATGAGCATTTCGGCCAGGCGTTTGGTGGCGCCCATGATGTTCACCGGGCGGATGGCCTTATCGGTGGAGATCATCACCAGGCGTTCTACATCTTCTTGCAGGCAAACCTCAACCACGTTCAACGTGCCGAGGATGTTGTTGGTGACGGCTTCTTCGGCATTCACTTCCATGAGCGGGACGTGCTTGTGAGCGGCGGCATGAAAGACGATTTGCGGGCGAAGACGGTGGAAGACGGCTTCCAGCCGGGAGCGGTCGCGCACATCGGCGATGACCGGCCGGAGGATGAGGGAGGGGAAGTTCTCGCGCAGTTCGAGCATGGCCTCGAAGATGCTGTTCTCGCCGTGTCCCAGGAGGATTAACTCGGAGGGACCCCAGCGGCCAATTTGGCGGCACAACTCGCGGCCGATGGAGCCGCCGGCGCCGGTGACCAGCACGACCTTGCCGCCCAAGGTGCCGCCCACCAATTCTTCATGAATGTGGGCAGGTTCGCGGCGCAGGAGGTCGGAGATTTCCACCTCGCGCAGGCGGCTGACGTTGACTTTGCCACCCAGCAGTTCGTAGATGCCGGGCATGGTGCGGAAGGGGACGCCCTTCAGGCGGGAGACATCGGCTACCAGGCGCACCACCCGTCCGGGCGCGGAGGGGATCGCAATGACCACCTGGTCGGCGTGAGTCACGTCCAGAATGTGAGAGAGGTCGGAGAGGGTACCCACCACCGGCACGCCGTAGATGGTCTGGTGCTGTTTGGCGGGGTTGTCATCCAGGAAGCCTACTGGTAATTGGTAGAGTTGGGGGTTCTTCTGCAATTCGCGCACCACCAGCGCCCCGGCATCGCCGGCGCCGACGATGAGCACTTTTTGCATCTGGCGCGGGACGACCCCATTTTGCAGGGCCTGGTTGACCCGGTTTTCGGCCAGCAAGCGCAGGGCGAAGCGCATTCCGCCAACCAGGGCTACCGTGAGGAAGAAATCCATGACCAGGACGGATCGAGGGAAGCCAATGAAGGCGCGCATGGCTGCCAGCGAGATCATCACCGCTGAGAGGAGCACGGAAGAAGTTGCTACCGCCATGACGATGAGAGATAACTCGCGGGTGGAGGCATAAATCCACATACGGCGGTATAAACCGAAGAAGTAGTACGCCGCCGGTTTGATGATTAAGGCCGCGCCAATCATCCAATAGGCCGACGGTAAGTAAATGTAAAAAGTGTCCGTCAATTCCAGGCGCAAGGCATAGCTGCCTAGCACGGAAATGATGATCAGTATTAAATCTGCCGCTAAGATGTAACGGTTTCGTACGCTGGGTACGGGTTTAGTCCTCATGAGTGCGCTTACGTTCCTCTCAAACCGATCACTTGCCCGATGGTGCGCAGGAGAATGATGATATCGAGCAAGAGATTGCGGTGCTTGATGTAATAAAGGTCGTATTCCAGTTTAATGGCGGTGTCTTCTACGGTGGCGGCGTAACCAAAGTTGATTTGAGCCCAACCGGTGATGCCTGGCTTAACCAACAGGCGGGCGCGATAGAAGGGCACTTTGGCTTGCAGGTTGTTGACCAACTCAGAGCGCTCGGCGCGCGGGCCAACCAGGCTCATCTCGCCACGCAGGACGTTGAAGAATTGGGGCAGCTCATCGAGGTGGCTCTTGCGTAAAAATCTACCCACGCGGGTGATGCGGTCATCATTTTCAGTAGTGACGCGAGCCTTGCCGTCAATCTCGGCATCGTTGTGCATGGTGCGAAACTTGATGATCTTGTATTCGCGACCATTCTGGCCCAGGCGGTTTTGAAAGAAGAGGACGGGCTTGCCGGAGTCAACCAGGATTGCCACGGCGATGAAGGGCGAGAGCAGCAGGGTGAGCAGCGAGCCGACTAACCCGCCGAAGATATCCAGCAGGCGCTTGCTCAACTCAAAAAGACCGCGGGCGTGGGCCTGGTCGACAAAAGAGCGCAAGATCCAGTCGGATTGCAGGAGGAAGATGGGCACGCGCCCCAATAACTGCTCGTACACCAGCGGCATGGTGGTGATTTCGGCGCCTTGCTCTTCGGCTTGCAGGAGGGCCTGGAACATCTCGGGACGCATTTCGTTTGAAATGGCGAAGATGACGTCGGAAATTTTTTCGCGTTCGATAATTTCTAACAGAGCATCTCCGGCGCCGATGACGGAGTAACCTTCGATGAGCGTACCGAGTTTTTCGGGGTCGTCATCGATTAGGCCAACGATGTGAAAGGGCTGGGGCCACATGCCGCGGGCGATGCGGGCCAGGGTGCTCCCGGCGCGCCCCGCGCCTACGATCAGCACGCGCCGCAGGAATTCGGGCGCGGTGAAGATTTGTATGTATATTAAGCGCCAGAGGAGCATGAGCAATGCGGCGCTGAAGATGTATACCGCGACCCCAGTGCGGGGCATGGCGTTGGGTTCTGAGAGAAAGAAGACGAACAAGTACAGCACAATGCCAACACCCGCCGAAAGGGCAATGCCTTTGAGGGTGTCACCACGGTTGCCAGCCCGGCGAATGTCGTACATCTCAATATTGACGAGCAGCCACAAAATGGGCAGCAAGTAGAACCAGGCGGGCACGCGTTCGCTGAGCAAGTCGAAGCTGAAATTGAGCCAATCGCGCAGTCCCCAGGTGATCAGAGCGATTCCTAGTGCCAGCACCGCTACCAGGGCATCACCCATAAAGATCAATGCACGCCGTTCGCCGGGGCGCATTCGCCAACGTACCAATGATCTTTGACTCGCGTTATAACTCATTGAACTCGTTTTCCTCGCAATAAACTCACAATAAAACCGCTTCCCCAACTCAGATGCATGACCGCGATTGCCAGGGGCATTCCCAGCGCCAGGAGTGGGTCGCGCTTGTGGAGGGCGGTCGGCAGAGAGCCGGCAAACAGGACAAGCAAGTATACCCCAATTCCACAGACGAGCAAGATCCGCGCCAGGTTCCAGAACGGGGCCAGCAATAGCAGGCCCAACACCCCCAGGACGAAAACGGGAGGCAGCGCCTGCCGCCAGCGCAGCGTGCGCGGGTAGCGGCGCAGCATTTGCAACTTCCAGTAGCCGTAGCGGAAGTACTGGCGGGCCAGCTTGCCCAGGCTGCTGCGGGCGAAGTACCCGGAGCGGATGCGCGGGTCGAGGCGCACGCGCCCGCCGCGAGCGCGCAAGCGGGCGTTGAGTTCGTAGTCTTCGTTGCTCAACAGGGACTCGTCATAACCACCCAGTTCGGTGAGCAACTGGCGGGAAAAGGCTCCAAAGGGAACCGTGTCGACGTAGGCAGCCTGGGAAGTGTAGCGGTAGAGGGCATCACCCACTCCCAGGGGGTGGGCAGCGGCAGCGGCGATGGAGCGGGCGATCCAGCCGGGGCCGCCCGGGCGAATTTCCCAGACACCGCCGACGTTGTCACCTTCTCCGGCTTGCAGGGCGGCGACACTGCGCTCGATATAGTCCTGGGCGGGCACGGAGTGGGCATCCAGGCGAACGATATAGACGCCCTGGGCGGCTTCGATGGCGCGGTTGAGTCCGGAGGGAATGGAGCGTTGAGCGTTGTCGACCACGCGGACAGACAGATCGGGAAAATCGGTTTGAAAGCGGGCCACCTCGGCGCGGGTGTTGTCGGTGGACATGCCGTCGGAGAGAATGACTTCCAGCTTTTCGCGCGGATAGGATTGCTTGTAGAGCGCCTCGAGGAGGAGGCGGATGGTGGCCTGTTCGTTATAGCAGGGGATGATGACAGAGACGAGCGGCATGAGGGGATCTATCCCTCGCAGCTACACTCGCAGTCACAGCCATCTTTGCACACACAAACGGCGGCGATGGCTTCGATTTCGACGGCGGCGCCTTTGGGCAGGGCAGCTACCTGGAAGGCGGAGCGGGCGGGCGGGTTTTCGGTGAAGAATTCGGCGTAGATGGCATTCATGCGGGCAAAGTCGGCGATGTCGCGCAGAAAGACGGTGGTCTTGGTGACCTGGCTGAGTTCGGCGCCGGCTGCCTCCAGCAAATTCTTGAGGTTGGTCAAGGCCCGGCGGGTTTCGGCTTCCAGGCCGCCTTCCACCAGGTTGCCCGTGGCGGGGTCCAGTCCGAGCTGCCCGGAGATGAAGACAAAACCGTTGGCTTTGACCGCGGGCGAATAGGGGCCGATGGCCTTGGGAGCGTTTTCGGAGGCAAAGGTGGTTTTTTCACAGCAGGAGCAAGACATGATAGGACCTCTTTTTGGGGGATAAGTGGAACTGCCGGTGATACGTTACAACCACATCTTGATCAATTCAAGCAAGTCGGTGATGTCATCTTGCTTGTTGAGGATGTGGTTGAAGTACATCAAGCGATCTTTGTAGTTGGGGTTGTCTTTGAGGGAATAGGGGTCGAGGGCGGTGTAGCCCAGGACGATGGGCGGAGGGGTGTGGTATTTGGCCAGCGCCTCGGCAATGACTGTGCCATCCTTGGAAGGCATCATGATATCCAGCAGCCAGACTTTGGCCGCCACGCGGTCTTCCATGATTTCGATCCAGGCTTCCTGAGAGTTGTTGTAGGTGCGGAAGCGCCAGTCCTGGTGCTTCACCTGGATGAACATAGAGAGCATGTTGGTCATGTCCCGTTCATCATCGATATAAATTGCGTCGTAAGGCTCGACCATTAAAAGGGTCCCTCCCGAGGTGTACTTCTATCTATTCTACTCGATTTGGACCTATTCAGAGGGTGAAGAAAGGCCCCGAATTTGAAGTGAATGCGGGGGCAAAGCCTCCGCATTCACTTCAAATTCGGGGTAATTTTTTTTCGACGGCAAGGGTTAGTAATGCAGATCCGTCTTCAGGCTGATGCGCTTGCGGAAGACCCAGTAGCTCCAGGCGGTGTAAGCCAGCACGATGGGCACAAAGATCAGCGCGACGATGGACATGATCCGCAGCGTGTAGGGGCTGGATGCGGTGTTGACGATGTTCAGGCTGTAGAGCGTGTCGATGCTCGAAACCAGCACGCGCGGGTAGAGGATGCGGAAAAGGCTGGCAACGGCAAAGAGGATGGACAGGCTGCTCATGACGAAGGCCCAGCCGCTGCGTTTGGCGCGGATGAAGTATCCTGTCGCCAGCAAGGTGAACACCGCGGCGATGGGGATGATGCCGGGGTTGATGCCCAGGCGGGTGAAGATGTCGGTGAGCAGGTACAGGCTGATGACGTACAGCACCAGGGCCAGGACAGTGGGGATCCACAGCGTCCAGGCAGCCTTCTCGGCTTTCTCGCGCAGGTCGTCGGTGGTTTTCAAGCTGAGGAATAACGCGCCGTGCATCGTGAAAGCGAGCAGCGAGAGCGCACCGCCCAGCAAGGCAAAGGGGTTGAGCAGGTTCCAGAAACCGCCCACGTAGTTCATGCTGGCGTCGATGGGCACGCCGCGCACGAAGTTGGTGAGGGCCACGCCCCACAGCAAGGCCGGCACCAGGCTGCCGCCGAAGATGGCCCAATCCCAGGCAGCGCGCCAGCGCGGGTTGTCATCTTTGCTGCGGAATTCAAAGGCCACGCCGCGCAGGATGAGGGCGACCAGGATGAAGAACAGGGGCAGGTAGAAGCCGCTGAAGAGGGTGGCGTACCAGCCGGGGAAGGCCGCAAAGGTGGCCCCACCGGCGGTGAGCAGCCAGACCTCGTTGCCGTCCCAGTGCGGGCCGATGGTGTTGATCAGCACGCGGCGGCGGCGGTCGTCTTTGGCCAGGAAGGGCAGGAGGATGCCTACGCCCAGGTCGAAGCCGTCGAGGATGAAGTAGCCGATGTACAGCACGGCGATGAGCACAAACCATAAGGTGTTGAGATCCATTGTTCCCTCCGTTTAGTAGGCCAGGTCGGCCTGAGCATCGTCGGCGGCTTCGGTTTTGACGGGGCCTGCTTTGGCAAACTTGGACAGCAAGTACACGTCCGCTGCCATCAGCACCCCGTACAGCAAGGTGAAGCCGATCAGGGAGGTGAGCACCATTCCGGGGGTGACGCTGGGCGAGTAGGCGTCTTCGGTTTTCATGACCCCGAAGACCACCCAGGGCTGGCGGCCTGTTTCGGTGAGCAGCCAGCCGGTGGAGTTTGCCAGGTAGGGCAGGGCGATAGCGAAGGGCAGCCAGCGGCCCAGTTGAATTTTCCCCAGCCGGGCTTTGGCGATATCCTTGTCTTTGATTACCCACCACATCGCCAGGGCAAAAACCAGCATCATCAGCATTCCGGCGCCCACCATGCCGCGGAAAGTCCAGTAAGCCAGGAATACCGAGGGGACGTAATTACCAGGGCCGTAGAGCGCTTCGTATTCGGCCTGCAATTCGCGGATGCCGACGATTAAACCGGTTGGCCTGTTAAACGCCAGAAAACTGGTTAGGGCAGGGATGCGGAAGGATACCACGTCTCTGAGGTTCTTTTGATCACCGATGGTGAAGAGCGAGAGCGATGCGGGGTCCATGCTTTCCCATAAGGCTTCAGCAGAAGCAAATTTCATCGGCTGGAACTCCACCATGCGCTGAGTCTGGCTGTGACCGACAAGCACCACCAACAGGATGGAGACGGCCCCAAACCAGGACGAGAGGTTGAAGGAGCGCTTGAAGAAATCGCGGTGCTCCTCCTGCTTCTTGAAGACGAGGTGGTAGACGCTGATGCCGAGGATGAACATGGCCCCGGTGACGAACCCGCTGGTGACGGTGTGCGAGAACTGCGTCAGCACGTAGGGGTTGGTGATCAGCGCGCCAAAATCGTTCATGACCGCGCGCCCGTCGATGATTTCAAAACCAACCGGGTGCTGCATGAAGGAGTTGGCGATGAGGATCCACAAGGCGGAGACGTTTGCGCCGATGGCTACCAGCCAGATGGCGGCGGCGTGCATGCGCTTGGACAGGCGCTCCCAGCCGAAGATCCACACACCCAGGAAGGTGGATTCGAGGAAAAAGGCCAGGAGGGCTTCGATGGCCAGAGGCGCGCCGAAGATGTCGCCCACGAAGCGCGAGTACTCCGACCAGTTCATGCCGAACTGAAACTCCTGGACGATGCCGGTGACCACGCCCATGGCGAAGTTGATGAGAAACAGCTTGCCCCAGAACTTGGCCATCTGTTTGTAGACCTCGTTGCCGCTGGTGACGTAGATGGTTTCCATAATGGCAACCAATACCGACAGCCCCAGCGTGAGCGGGACGAAGAAGAAGTGATAGACGGTTGTGACTGCAAATTGGAGTTGGGAGAGAAATTGCACACTCATATACAGTTGCCTCTTAGATTTTTTAGCTTGAGAGATGTCCTTATTTTATCCCCGTTCGGGCGGATTTGTACAAAATTTAATGCCTACTCAGCCAGAGGTGGAAGAGGAACTTTCCTCACCCTCTGAGTAGTTACAAAATTTGATACCATACCTCTTATTTGAGCACCAGTTCAACCACCGTGTCCCAGTCATCGGGTAGATCCGATTTGGGGAAGGCGATGAAGGCGTCGTTGGGGTATTCGGCGGCGTTCCAGGGGCGATCCAGGCGGATTTGGGAGTCGTCGGCCAACAGGCGGGCGTAGGCGAGCTTGTCCTGCAGCCCGCGCAAGTTCAGCGGGCCGATGCCGCGCTCAAGGATGTGAGCATAGAGGCGATTGCCGCGGCGGGTGAAGCGGCCCCATTCGGGCTTCTCCAGGTTGGCGTGGCCGCAGCCGTAGATGGAGGCGCCGTTTTTGTGCATCCACCCGCCGACCTGGGCGAGGATATCCAGGCATTCGGGCGGGATCTCGCCTTTGGCGGTGGGGCCGACGTTGAGCAGCAGGTTGCCGCCCTTGGAGACGCATTCGACCAGGGCGCGCACCACCGTTTTGGGCGATTTCCAGTTTTTGTCACCGGCGTGGTAGCCCCAGTTGTCGTTGAGGGTGATGCAGGCTTCCCAGGGAATGGGCAGCCCGTCCTCGTTCTTCATTCCTTCGGGCGGGATGATCTGCTCGGGCGAGGCGAAGTCGCCGGCGTAGACTTCGGGTTGGCGGGCCTTGATGTTGCCGCCCAGGCGGTTGTCGATGATGATGCCGGGTTGGAGCTTGCGCACCATTTGCACCAGCTCGGTGGCTTTCCAGGCCTCGCCGCGCATGTTGTCATAGGAGAAGTCGAACCAGATGATGTCGATCTTGCCGTAATGGGTGAGCAGTTCCTCGACCTGATTGCGGATGTAGTCGGCGTAGCGCGGCAGGTTGCCCCGGTGGTTCTTGAAATCGGGGTGGTTGCGCATGGGGTGAATGCTGTCGCCTTGAATGGGGTAATCGGGGTGATGCCAGTCCAGCAGGGAGTAATAGAAGCCGACCTTGAGGCCCTCGGCGCGGAAGGCTTCGACGTATTCTTTGATCAGGTCGCGCCCGGCGGGGGTGTTGGTGGCTTTGTAGTCGGTATATTGGGTGTCGAACAGGCAAAAGCCGTCGTGGTGCTTGGAGGTCATCACGGCGTACTTCATCCCGGCGGCGCGGGCGGCTTTGGCCCAGGCACGCGGGTCGTAATGAACGGGGTTGAAGGTCTCGAAGAAGGGCTGGTAGGCTTCATCGACGATGCTTTCCTGCTGCTTCACCCATTCGCCGCGGGCAGGGATGGCATACAGGCCCCAGTGAATGAACATGCCAAAGCGCGCATCCAGGTACCATTGCATCGTTTCTTTTGCCATGATCTTCTCCGTAGATTAATCGATTTGGAGGGACGGGTCAGAGGTTAAATTCAGGGCTCTTTCGATTTTGGCTGAGTAGTTTCGATTTGGAAATCGGTTTCGCCCAGCAGGCGGCCCATTTTCTGCAGCTCGCGGCGCGTGCTGTGCAGGAGGTGCCGCATTTCCAGGGGCTGGTCTTCGGCGGCAGCCAGGTAAGCCGCGTTGAGGATGATGTTGCGGATGTTGCCGCCGGCGAGCTTGAAGCGTTTGGCCAGCAGGTCGAAGTCCAGTTCGGGGGCGGCGGGCACTTCGGGCGGGAAGAGCGTGCGCCAGATGCGCAGGCGGTCGGCTTCCTCGGGGAAGGGGAAATCCACGGCATATTGCAGGCGGCGGGTAAAGGCCTCATCCAGGTTGGATCGCAGGTTGGTGGCCAGGATGGTGACCCCATCATAGGCTTCCATGCGCTGGAGCAGGTAGCTGATCTCCACGTTGGCGTAGCGGTCGTGCGAATCACGCACTTCGGAGCGTTTGCCGAAGAGGGCGTCGGCTTCATCGAAGAAGAGAATGGCGTTGCTGGCTTCGGCTTGCGAGAAGACCTCGGCCAGGTTCTTTTCGGTCTCGCCGATGTACTTGGAGACGACCGAGGACAGGTCGATGCGGTAAAGGGACAGTCCCAGCTCACCGGCGATGATCTGGGCAGCCATGGTCTTGCCGGTGCCGGGCGGCCCGGCGAAGAGCACCGTGACGCCGAGGCTGGAGGCCAGCTTGCGCCCCAGGCCCCAGCCTTCCAGTACCTGGGCGCGGCTGCGCACGGCGGTGACGATTTCGCGCAGTTGGGCGAGGGGGTCTTCGGGCAAAATCAGGTCGTTCCAGGTGTAGCGAGGGGTGATGGCCTGGGCCAGCATGGACAGGCTGGGGTTGGACTGCGCCCGGGCGGCGGCGAAGAGGTCTTCGTCCTGAACGGGGCGGTTTTCCAGCCCGGCGGCGTCGGCGGCGGCCTGAACGGCGTCGCGAATTTGCCCGCTGCTGAGCTTGAACGAACCGGCCAGGAAAGCCACCTCGCGCTCGGGGCGGCCCAGGGCTTCCTGCCACAGCTCGACGCGGCGGGTGTAGTCGGGGTTGTCGAAGGCCAACCAGGCCAGACGGCGTTCGCGGGGCGTGCGCGCGGCGCGCCACTCGCGGCGGGCCGAAAGGATGACCGGGCCGGGATGGCCGCATACTTCGGCCAGCAGTTCGGGCGGGGGGGACTGCCCTTCGAGGCAGGTTTCCCAACCTTCAAAGCACAGCATTGCTTGCAGAAGACGGGCGTCGCGCAAAGCCCGACGAAGCAGGGGTAGCAATGGGCGGTCAAGGGCGGAGGTCAGATGGATGGACAGCAGGGGGCGATTGGATAGGGCGGCGGACAGGAGCGCGGCGTTGCGGCGGGCAGTTTCGTCCAGCCCGTGCAGGCACAACACGGCCTGGGAAGCCAGGGCTTTTTCCAGGCGCGGGCGCAATTCGCTGTTGGCAGGTTCGGGGGCGGGCAAGAGGCGGGCCAGGTCGTCCAGCGGGG
>CAZMMI010000089.1:0-14257 GCA_964567255.1 uncultured Anaerolinea sp. | reverse complement strand
ATCATTCTGCCCTCTCCCCGCCAGGATTGAAAAAAGTCCTTGGATTTGAGGTATAGTGGGGTGCGGTAGCACCACAGTGAACCGTGGAGAGGGTAACGCGCCCTTTGGGCGCCTAAGAAAAAAGGGTATCAGGGAGATGTTTGTCGCACTTCGTGCGACAAACATCTCCCTGTTTCTTTTATTGAGGCGGGCGAAGCCCGCCATTCACAACCGAACACGGTTTAGCGCAGTGCTACCCGGTGTGCAAAACGCCCCACATACACCTTAAATTCAAGACTCCTCAGTAGCTACCTCCCATTTTATACCTAAAGAGTCTCGAATTCAGGAACTTTCTATACATTCCAAGGGCTTTTACGCATTTTTGACAACAACTATCTGATTATGTTAGAATTCCTGCGCAAACCAATTTGCAAATGGGAGTTCCAATCATGAATGTCGCCATGTGGGCCAAAGCCTTAAGAATCATCCCCAGAATCAGCAAAGAAGAATGGCTGAAACTGGATATCATCTCGCGCTGGTTGATCTCCACCCGCGCTGCCGTATTGATCATGACCTTCATCTCCGCGGCCATCGCCGGGCTGCTGGCGGCTCGTGCCGGCCAGTTCAACCTGGGGGCCTGGCTGCTGCTCGTCCTGGGATTGGTCTTCGCCCATGCCACCAATAACCTGCTCAACGACCTGACCGATTATGAACGCGGCGTGGATCAAGACAACTATTTCCGCGCCCAGTACGGCCCCCACGCCATCCAACAGGGGCTGATGACCAAGCGTGAGATGCTCGTCTATGCCGGGGTCACCGGCTTAATCGCCCTGGCAGCCGGGCTGCCGCTTGTGCTCAGCCGCGGCCTGCCCGCCCTATACTTGCTCCTGGCAGGAGCGGTGTTTGTGCTGTTTTACACCTGGCCGCTCAAATACATTGGTCTGGGCGAAATCGCCGTGATCATCGTCTGGGGTCCGCTGATGATCGGCGGCGGATATTTCGTTATCACCGGGCAGTGGGACTGGAATGTGGTCCTGGCGGGTTTGCCCTACGCTTTGGGCACCACGACCGTCATTTATGGCAAGCACATAGATAAACTCGACGCAGACAAAGCCAAAGGCATCCGCACCCTGCCGGTCATCATCGGCGATAAAGCTGCCCGCTTTAGCGTGCGCGTCATGATCGCTCTGATGTACCTGCTGGTCATCGGGCTGGTTATCAGCGGCTATTTCAGCCCGCTCATGCTGGTGGTGCTAGGCGCGCTTTGGTACGCCCGCCATCCGTGGAAGTTGTTCGGTGCGCCCCGCCCCACCGAACCGCCCGCCAGCCACAAGGATATCTGGCCCATGTGGTTCGTGGCTTCCGCCTTCGTCCACAACCGGGCTTATGGAATGCTTTTCCTGCTAGGCTTGATCCTGGAAGTGATCGTCAAACTGGCATTCTAACCAGGCTTCATCAGCCCAAGCCAGCGTGCCAAAGCGCAGGCGCCCGTCTGGAGGGAAAGCCGCGTATTGATTATCGATCCAGATGACCAGACCCAATCTGCCTCGAGGGCTAACGAGGGTCTCGAACACCTCCGCGCCATCCACGGTAAAGCGCACCCTGTCACCCTCCCAGCGCAATCCGTAGGAATGCCACAGGGTCGGGTCTCCCTCGACAAGCGCAGCATCTTCTTGAATCAACTTTCCCGCGGCCCGGCGTAACAGCCGGGCGGTTTTCGGCCACATAGCCAGCGGCAGCGCCAACGCGCCCGGCGCCATCAACCAGGCCGGCCACAACGGCGAGCGGAAGGTTGCTGCCAGAAGCCCCTGGGCCGGGTGCGTGTCTCGAAAGGCCAGGTGGTTGGGCGGAGAAGCAAAGAAGAACCAGGCTGTGTTGGGCAGCGCGGGCAGCCGCCGGGCTGTGCCACCAATCCCCAAACTGGCATTAAAAGGGTCGTTCCACAAGCCAAAGCCCCATGTGCCAGGCAAATCAGCCGCCGAAACCCGCGCGCGCAATCGCAATTCAAACGGCGCCGTCCAGGCGAACTCTCGCCTGGAGCGGTGCAGGTAGTCATCCAACTGCGCCCAACGGTAGCTGCCCGCCGGCCCAGGTGGAAGGGTGAACCGCGCCCAGCCGCGCGGGTCATGCTCCACCTTCGCGCCCGGTGTTGTTCGCACATGCAGCCCATCCACAAACGAAGTCATGAACTTATTATAGATGGTAAAATCGAGACTGGATCCTATGAATACGACTTCTACCCCCCTGGTTCCTGGATGTGTTTATCATATTTTCAACCGTGGAAATAACCGCGAAGATATATTCCGTGAAGTTCGTAACTACCATCACTTCATGAAATTGTGGGAGAAATATATCGAACCGGTTGCCAACACTTTCGCTTATTGTCTGTTGCGAAACCATTTTCATGCGCTAATCAAAATGAAGGACGAAGAAGACCTGACAGGTTTTAAAAACCTGTCAGGTCTGGGTAGTCGCCAATTTTCTAATTTCTTCAATGCTTATGCAAAAGCCATCAATACAACTTACGGTCGTACAGGTGCATTATTTCAGCGCCCCTTCGGTAGAATTCCCATCCAAAAAGACGCGCATCTTTTTCACCTCATCACATATATTCATCAAAACCCTCAAAAGCATGGATTCGTAAAAGATTTTCGTAACTGGCCTTATTCTTCCTTCTCAATGTTAACAGGAAATGGACCTACTCATTTACGACGAGACGAGGTACTCTCCTGGTTTGGAGGAACCAGCGCAATGATCAAACATCACCAGGAGACTGTTCCCGTAAATACCATTAAAGAATGGGTGGACAATGCAGATTAATATTCACAAACACAGGGCGTCCACACCTCATTTATCAATATCAGTGTTAGTCTTCCTCCTCTCCCTGCTGCTTCTCACCGGCTGCGGGCAGTTACGCACGGTTCCGGGCATCCGCACATTCTTTGAAACCCCCGTGGTCGACAACGGCCCCACCCCCACCCCGCTGCCCACCTCCGTCGCGCCCGCCTTCCCGGTCGTCCCCGTGCGTGCCTGCAAGGTCGCCGAACTCGAATCCCTGCGCACTGATCTCCCCCAAGGCGATCTGATGGCCTGGGCTCCCACTGATTCCACCCTGGCCTTCATCGGACCGGCCGCCAACTCGATCTGGTACACCGGCCGCTTGCATGTCGCTTCTGCGCCCGATTTTGCTTCTGGCGCCAACCTGGCCCCCGATATCGCCGTCTGGGGAGATGTCACCTGGTCACCCCAGAGCAACGCGCTGGCTTTCGTCGCCTGGCGCACTCCCGATACTTACACGATCATGACCGTATCCACCTCCAGCGGCAGGCCGGTCGACCTACTCCCTGAAGAGGCGGCCGTCACCGACTCTGGGCGGTCTTCCAAGGCGATACTGAACTGGGAGGGCAACTTCATTTATGCGCTCACCTCTTGCGGCACAGACTGCGATCAATCCCTCGTCCTCAGCCCATCCGGCGGCATCGTCTCGTCGGGCGAATTAGGCCGCGCCCGCCCCGACCGCCTCGAAGCTGCCCGTCGCGTCCAGTCAGTCGATGAAGACACCTATCCCTCCATGCTGCTGCCCAATTGGTCGCCTGACGGCAAACAAGTGGTTTACTTCGACACCGTCGACCGGGTGTGGGTGTTGCTCACAGACGAAGCCGCACAGTACATCCTCACCATTCCAGTCACCTACCCGCGCGAATCGAAATGGTCCGCCGACAGCCGCTGGCTGGCGCTGCGCAGCGACGATATGATCGAAATTTTCGACACAACCTGCCAGCCAATTGATTGACCATTAATCTTTTCACCGTTATAATCGTCTCTATAGAGAACTTACCCGGGGCCAAGTAACCGCGCCCCTTTCAGAGAGCCGGCGGCAGGTGCGAGCCGGCAGGTCAGGCAGCGGTGAAATCCAACCCGGTCGCTCCCCCAGGAGCGGGTTCGTCCTCGTAGGGATGGGTCCAGCCCATCGTAAGAGGACCGCCAGGCAGCGTTATCGCCAAAATGAGGTCGCCCAATGGGGCGGCAAATGCAGGTGGCACCACGAGCGCCCCCTCGTCCTGCACAGACGAGCGGGGCTTTCTATTTTTCTGAAGGAGTGTGTGCCGTGTTAGATATCAATCTTTTCCGTCAAAATCCTGATGTTGTCCGAACGGCCCTGCAGAACCGCCAGATGGACCCAACCATTGTTGACCGCGTTCTGGCCCTGGACGCCGACCGGCGCGACCTGCTGGGTCGCGTGGAAACGTTGAAAGCCGAACGCAACAACGTCTCGCGTGAGATTGGCAAGAGCAAGGACGCTGCCGAACGCCAGGCCAAGATCGAAGCCATGCGCAAGGTTGGCGATGAAATCAGCGCCCTGGACGAGCAAGTTCGCCGCGTAGACGAAACCCTGGATGCCGAGCTGGCGGTCATTCCCAACATCCCCCTAGAGATTGTGCCCATCGGCAAAGACGAGCACGAAAACCCGGTTGTTCGCGTGATGGAAGGAAAATACAAGAACCTGGACTTCCCCGCTCAGCCCCATTGGGACCTGGGCGTCAAACTGGGCATTCTCAACTTTGAACAGGGCGTCAAACTTTCGGGCACGCGCTTCTACGTTCTCAGCGGCGCCGGCGCTCGCCTGCAGCGCGCCCTCATCGCCTGGATGCTCGACCTGCATGCCCGCCAGGGTTACCGCGAGCAGTATCTGCCCTTTATGGTCAAGCAGGAAGTGCTGTTTGGCGCGGGGCAGTTGCCCAAGTTCCGCGATAATCTGTACCACGATGTGGAAGAAGACTACTGGAACGTGCCCACCGCCGAAGTGCCCCTCACCGGGCTGCATATGGGTGATATCCTCGAGGAAGCCGCCCTGCCCTTGCGCTACATGGCCTATACCCCCTGCTTCCGCCGCGAGAAGATGAGCGCCGGGCGCGACGTGCGCGGAATCAAGCGCGGGCACCAGTTCGACAAAGTCGAAATGTACACCTACTGCCGACCGGAAGACTCGATGAACGAGCTCAATAAAATGCTCGCCGATGCCGAATCGATCTGCCAGGGTCTGGACCTCACCTACCGGGTGGTGGCCCTATGCACCGGCGACCTGGGCTTTGGCGCCAGCGTCACCTACGATCTGGAAGTGTGGGCTCCAGGCTGCGACGAATGGCTGGAAGTCTCCTCGGTCTCCAACGTCACCGACTTCCAATCGCGGCGCGCGAACATCAAATACCGCCCCGCCGACGGCGGCAAGGCTCGTCTGCTCCACACCCTCAACGGGTCGGGACTGGCCCTGCCTCGCACCATGATCGCCGTGCTGGA
The DNA here is from genome assembly GCA_964567255.1 of uncultured Anaerolinea sp. Taxonomy (GTDB): domain Bacteria; phylum Chloroflexota; class Anaerolineae; order Anaerolineales; family Anaerolineaceae; genus Anaerolinea. Next base: position 8,980 of record CAZMMI010000089.1, on the reverse strand, counting down.
AAACTACCAGCAGCCTGATGGCTCGGTCGTCGTTCCCCCTGTGCTGCGCCCCTGGATGGGCGGCATTGATGTGATCCGCCCAGAGTAACCATGGAACCTGCTGAAATCGGCCTGATCACCCTGCAAGTTGTCGTCCTGAGTGTCATGCTCGTAGGCCTTCTTGGCCTGATCTTCCCCATTTTGCCCGGTCTGACCATCATTTGGATGGCAGCCCTGGTCTACGGCGTTGTCACTGGATTCAACTGGGTTTCAGGGGTGTTGTTCGGAGTGATGACCATATTTATGCTCGTCGGCAACGTGCTAGATAACTTTATCATGGGAGCCAGCGCCCGCCAACAAGGCGCCTCCTGGATCGCCATCGCCATCGCTCTGGTTTTAGCGGTGGCTGGCAGCATGGCCTTCCCTCCTTTTGGCGGGCTCATCGCTGCCTTGCTGGGCTTGTTTGCCTACGAATTTTACCGCCTGCGCGACTGGCGCAAAGCGCTCGATTCGGTCAAAGGCATGGCTTCGGGCTGCGGCTGGTCCGCTGTTGCCAGGGCGGCGCTGGGGCTGCTCATGATCGGCCTGTGGGTCATCTGGGCCATCCTACAAAGATAGTAGAAAACTCTCAGCCATGAAACAACAAATGCGGCGCTGACGCCGCATTTGTTGTTTCTAGATGGTTTTTCTTGGGGTTTTACGCCCCGTTATTGACTTTTACCGTAACTGCTCAAATTTGGGCCTCTTCCACCTCTGGCTGAGTAGTTACCTTTTACCGGAACCACACCAGTGTGCAAAACAAGACGAATAACACCCAGGTGAGCGAAAACACCGATGCAACCATCAGTCCGGCCAGCAACGAGTGGAACGTATACCGCCGGGCCTCTGATCGGGTGATGGCGGGGGCATAATTTACCCGTCCCTCCGCTTTTCGTTCGCGCGAAACACGCTTATCATGCCAGGACGTTCCCGGCACGTCCATGTTGCAAATCACGCGACCGTCATCATCGTCATATTGTTTCGGTTGTTTCGCCATAATAGCCGCTCTCCTTAGTTGTACAGGTGACAAACGACCCGGTGCCCAGGCTCCACATCTTTGGGCTGTGGCACAACTGTCTTACAGATTTCCATACGGTCTTTACACCGGGTGTGGAATTTGCAGCCTGAGGGCGGGTTGGCCGGAGAGGGGATGCTGCCTTCCAAAATAATACGATTCATCTTGTAGGCCGGGTCCGGAACGGGCGCGGCGCTTAATAAAGCCTGTGTGTAGGGATGCAACGGATTCTTAAAGATTCGCTCCTTGGGGCCATATTCCACCAGGGTGCCCAGGTACATCACGCCCACATGGTCAGAGATATGCTCAACCACAGACAGGTCATGGGAAATGAACAGGTAAGTAAGCTGGAACTGGTCCTGCAAATCCTTCAACAGGTTGATGATCTGCGCCTGAATGGACACGTCCAGCGCTGAGACCGGCTCGTCGCATACCACAAAGGACGGATTGAGCGCCAGCGCCCTGGCAATGCAGATCCTTTGACGCTGCCCGCCGGAAAACTCATGCGGGTACCGATCCTTGTGATAGGGCTGCAAACCACAGGCCTTCATGACCGAATCAATGTGATCATCAAATTCTTTGGACGGCACAATATTGTGCTCTTTCACGGCTTCGCCAATGATTTCACTCACCGGTAACCTGGGTGAAAGGCTCGAGTACGGGTCCTGGAAAATGATTTGCATTTTCGGGCGAATCGCACGCAGTTGCTTCTTGGAGAGCGAATATACGTCCTGCCCTAAAAACAGAACGTCGCCGCTCGTTTTTTCGTTCAAACGCAAGATCGTTTTCCCGATGGTTGTTTTTCCGCAACCCGATTCTCCCACCAGCCCCATTGTCTTGCCGCGGTGAATTTCAAAGCTGACGCCATCCACTGCTTTCACATAACCAACCACCCGCTGCATCAAACCAGCTTTGATGGGGAAATATTGCTTCAGATCCTTGATCTCAAGGACCACATCATTATTCTTCGCCTCATGGATTCTCTGTTCCATGTCTTATTCCTCTAAGTGTTCAGGAATGCTGCGATAGCAAGTTACCATGTGAGTATTACTCACATAGACTTCCCTGGGATATTCGCCATCACATACCGGCATGCGGAATTCACAACGATCCCGGAAATAACAATAATTGGGCATGTTAATGGGATTCGGCACAGTGCCGGGAATACTATACAGTCGGTCAACGGCCCGATTGATCGCCGGCTTGGAGCGCATCAATCCAATGGTGTACGGATGGAGTGGGTTGTGGAACACCTCCAACGCCGTACCCTTTTCCACAATGCGCCCGGCATACATCACCACCACAAAATCAGCCATCTCGGCGATCACGCCCAGATCATGGGTGATGAGCATGATACTCGAGTTAATCTCGTTCTTCAAGTTGCGCAGAAGATCAAGAATTTGAGCCTGAATAGTCACATCCAGAGCGGTGGTGGGCTCATCGGCAATGATCAACTTGGGGTTACAAGCCAGCGCCATTGCAATCATAATACGCTGGCGCATCCCACCGGAAAGCTGGTGAGGGTACATGCTATAAACACCGGTGCCGTTGGCAATGCCCACCAGGTCGATCATTTTCAGCGACACATCCTTGACCTGTGATTCGGTCAGGTAGGGGATATGCAGCTTGACGACCTCGTCAATTTGGTCTCCAATCCGGAAGACGGGGTTGAGGCTCGTCATTGGCTCCTGGAAGATCATGGAAATCTTGCTGCCTCGAATGGTCTCCATCACCTGCATTGGCGTTTTGGAAATGTCGTAGACCTTCTCGCCCGAGTCAAAGCGAATGGCGCCTTCAACAATTTGCCCTTGCGGTCGCTGCAAAAGCTGCATCAGCGACAATGACGTCACCGACTTGCCGCAGCCCGATTCCCCCACCACGCCAACCGTTTTACCCTTAGGAATTTCAAAGGATACACCGTCAACAGCCTTCACCGTGCCAATGTCGGTGAAAAAATAGCTATGCAGATTATCAAACTCCACCACGTTGTTTTTATCCTTCATGGTGGTCAGATATTCACTTTCGGGCACGTTCCTGCGGTTGCGTTCTTTTTCAAGCGCATCCATAATCCGGCGGTTCTCACGCGAAATTTGCGCCAGTTCCCGCGCAGAAATGTGGTTTGCATCCTTTGGCTTGATCCTGGCATTGACCCTATCGATGATTGTTCGTTTTTCTGTATCCATGATCATTCCCTATCGCTTCATCTTCGGATCGTATGCATCCCGAAGCCCGTCACCAACAAAGTTGAAACCCAGCACGGTCAAGAGGATCAACATACCAGCCGGAATCCACATGAACCAGTAGTTGGTCATCACGTGGGCCTCGGAAGCGGCATTGATGATGCTGCCCCAGGAAGCCAGCGGGTATTTGACACCCAGTCCCAGAAAGCCCAGCGTAGCCTCGGTGATGATAATTCCACCCAGGCCTGCCGTCGCCTGCACAATCAAGATCGGCATCACGTTGGGCACCAAATGCTTGAAGATTCTCCGGTTGGTGCGAATTCCGGTTGCCTCGGTGGCCACCATGAAATCCTGCTCGCGCAGCGAGAGGATTTGACCGCGCACCACGCGGGCTACACCCGTCCAGCCTAAGACACCCAACATAATCATCAACAGGAAAATTCTGGCCATGGGTACTACTTCCAATGTATCCATCACAGAGCCAAAGATCAACACCATGGGCCAGAAAGGAATACTGTTGAAGAGATCCACAAAGCGCATTAAAGCCGTATCGACTGCGCCGCCAAAATAACCCGAGATGCCGCCGACGATGATGCCGATGAACACCTCGATGAAAATGACCACAAAGCCAACCAGCAAGGAGACCTGACCGCCGTACATCAAGCGGGTCATCACGTCCATGCCGTTGCTGTCAAGGCCAAGGATATGCTGCGCCGAAGGGCTTTCAAAGGCACGGATCAACTCGGTGGGGGTTTCACGTTTAATGTTGTAAGTAGTGTTTACCCGATTGATGATGTATTCCACTTCCTGCCCACCCTCGGTGAAAGAAAAGCGGGGAATTCCATTATCAATCGCTTCGCGGACTGCCGACTTAAACGCTATAGAGAGGAAGAGAGATTGGTCGAGTGGATTCACGATGATCGACGAGATTTCAGCGTACTTGGCTCCCGTGCTGTCTTCAACCGCGGCTTGACCCTCTTCCATGTGAATGGAATAGGTCTGACCGTCCGCTTCAAAGGTCTCTTTACCTTCTGTCAGCGCGCGTATGCTGGCCAGTCGGAAATTATAAGAGTCAACCACTTCCTCGTTGCTCTGGTCATAAGGATCGTACACGTTTAAAGACGCCAGCGCAACATCCTGCTCTGTGGAAATCTGAGAGGCTTTCCCACTCTTGGTAATGCGATACACTACCCCATCCAGGGTGAAACTGGTCAACTTCTTGTCAGCCGCGGCTTCATACGCCTCAAACAGACCGTCAGGCGGGGTCACCCCAGGCGAAGCTTTGAAAATCCCCACCAGCACGGTCCCCACAGGGTTGAGCTGCAGGATGCGGTAAGTATCTTCCCCTTCGCCAACATAATAATAAACTGTGTCGTCAACAGAGAAGGTTTCTTGCTCTTTACCCAGAGCCAGCAAGAACTGCGCGCGCGCCGCACTGTCAAAGGTTTGACCTTCCGCAGCCGTATAACGCAACTCGGTGTTATAGGTGGCGCCCGCATAATCTTTGGTCATGGTGCCAACCCCTTTGAACACCTCGGTTTGTTCGTAAGGCGAAAACACGGGACCTAAGAAGGCAAAGATGAACATGAACAACAAGATGCCGAAGCCAATCACCGCAAGGTCATTGCGGATGAAGCGCTTGAACACCATCATGCCCGGAGAAAGCACCTTGACGCGCCGGGTATCGTCCAGCTTCATTTCTTCGCCATTAGCGACAGGCGCGACTTGATCCTCAATCTTCTGATTCATTTTTTCCAGGTCAGTCATTTACAACTCCATTAATTAGCTCGAACACGCGGGTCTACCACTGCATACATGATGTCTGCAACAATGAGACTGATTTGTGTCAGGAGAATCAGAAAGGTTGTATAGAACATGGCGAAAGGAATGTCGCCACGAACAATGGCCTGATAGGAAATATAGCCAATTCCGGGGATCTGAAACAACGTTTCCGTAATGAGCGAACCGCCAAACATGGATGGCAACAGGTAACTCATGTACGAAACAAGGGGGATCAACGTATTGCGGAAAGCATGCTTATTAATGACCACTTGCTCCGACAACCCTTTTGCCCGAGCGGTGCGGATGTAATCAGAGTTCAACACCTCGAGCATGTTGGTCCGGGAGTAGCGCATGAGCCCACCGATAGACAACATGGTCAGGGTGACAATGGGCAGCACCATGTGGTACCCCATGTCCAGCATCTGCTGGGGGGGCGTCATGGAACTGTGGAACCTGCCGGTCAGGCCGTAGAGGTCAAACCAGCCCAGTTTGATCGAGAACACATATTTTAAAATCGTCGCCAGGAAGAACGTTGGCAACGAAATGCCCATCAAGGCGAACACCGTGATGGCATAGTCCGTCTTGCTGTATTGCTTTTGCGCCGCTAAATTTCCTAATGGTATGGCGATAAATATTTCCACAAAAAAAGTGATGACATTGATAATGATCGAGTACCAGATCACCTGATTGAATTTGTCTGTCACCGGGATGCCAAAGTGCCAGGATTCGCCAAAATCACCCTGAACTGCGTTCCCCATCCAACCAAAAAAGCCAGGGATGATGCCCACATCCAGCTTATAAACCTCATTCAGTTGATCCAACCATTCTTGATAGGTTTTGGTGCTCAAGGGGTTGCTGGCTCTCTGCCGCGCAACCGCCTCAACATACGAAGTGGGCAGACTTCGGATGACGGTATATACAACCATCGCTCCAAAGAACGTGATAAATATACCGAGAAAAAGTCTCCTTAGAATAAAATTACGCATATCAATCCTTTTTCCTCTTCTGTCGCAAGGATCGGATAACAATACTGAGTATTGAATGGCCTAACCGTTCACAATCGGTACCAGCCTTATGGCGCAAGATGCAAACTCAATTCAGGGAGACAATGAACTTTGCTTCAGTAAGGATGATACCCACTAAGGGGACAACACAACGAAAAACACCGGTAAAGCGTCGTTATGCCCCTCAGAGATTCCATCTAGCGCTTTCATATGAAGATTCAGAGAGGTTAGTCTGAAATTGTGAGCCCACCCGCAGGTGGGCTCACAATTTTTAATCTTGCACGAAATTGATCCGGATCGATTACCGCATCTCGAGCAGTTCGATGTCGTTCAGCCAACCCCAGAAGGTCGTGATATCGGGGGTGATGGTGTCGATGTTGATGCGCTCGGTGCTGAAGATCACGCAGTTCTGGCGCTGATAGGTCGGGATTTCCACGGCCCAGTCAATGATGATGTCCAGAGCCTGTTTGTAGATCGCCTTGCGGTAGTTCTGATCGTCGCTCTTGCGGGCGTCAACAATCAGTTGATCAAGCTGGGTATCGCGGATGTGATAGTGGTTCGAGTCAGAACCGCCTTCACCCACAACACCGGAGCTGTGATAGACCTGGTACATGTCAGGATCGATCGTGGCGCCCCAAGCGGCAGTCCACAGTTCCTGCGAACCGGCATCCAGCGAGTCCCACAGGATGTTGGCATCCGCCGGGTCGTTGATCTTGAGTTCCATGCCGATGTTGGCCAGGGAGCCCTGCGCGCCGGTCAAAATGGCGAACGCGGGGTGGTCACCAGTACCGCCACCAGGAACGATCACTTCGTAGCTCAACTTCGCGCCATCGGGGGCAGCGGTCAGCTTGCCACCTTCAACGGTGAAGCCGGCAGCCTCAAAGAAGCCCAAAGCAGCCTGTTCGGCAGCGGCGTACTTCTCTTCGGGGGTCATTTCGGCGGTGTAGATCGGGTTTCCAGCAACGTCCGTCGAGAAAGCGACTTTGTAGTCTTCGTCGGTCGGCTGAGGAGCAGCCCAAGAGGTGTTGGAGATTGGGTAGTTGATGACCGAAGCGGCCTCACCGTAGTAGCTATCGATAGCCACGTCGCGGTACACAGCCAGGATAGTGCCAAGACCCTTGCGCAGAGCCTTAGAAGCATCGGAGCCGGGATCGCCAGCAACGTTGACGGTGTCGGCATTGATACCAGCATAGCCGTAGCCGAGGTTGTCGACTTTGCTCGTGGTGATCTTATCGCCGGTGATCTCGCCATTGGAGTTGTAGGAAGCAACCTCTTCGAAGCGGGTGCGCGAGCCGGTCATTTCGCCGGAGTCAGCGGTGCCGGTCTGAACAGCAGAGGCAACCTCGGTGGCAGCGGTTTCCTTGAACTGGATTTCCGCAATCTTCGGGCAGCCACGATAGTAGAACTCGTTGGCTTCGAAGTAAACAACACGGTTGTCATACTTGACGAACTTGTAGGCGCCGGCGCCCATGGGGGTGGCGGTCAGGCTTTCCTGTTTGGACAGGTCGCCAAAGTCGAAACCGAACTTGTTGTTCTCGTAGTCGTATTTCGCCACGTCGCCGTAGTAATGCAGCGGGGTGACGTTGATGCCGAGAACCGAGTACACAGCCGGGGCTTCGAAACCGTTCAAGGTCACTTCCACGGTGTAATCATCCACCTTCTTGATACCGGAGATGTTCGGAACGCCCTCGCCGCCCATCGACTCATCCAGGGGACCCCAGTAGCCAATGAACGCGGAGTTTACGTTGCCCAACACGTCGACGCCGTTGGCAGATTCGACCGAGGCATATTCCACCGGGTCGCCTGCATAGGCGGTGTAGGTTTCCATGTAGTAGTCTTCAACAGTGGGGAATTCGTTGACCAGATCATAGGTGGTCTCGGAGGGAGCAGACACGAACTTGCCGTCTTTCATCTCGCCGTAACCCCACATGGCCATACCAAAGGCAACCTGGAGACCTTCGTTAGCGGTGACGTCGGCGGGAGCCATACCCATAACCTCTTCGGCATAACCATCGAGGTAATTGGCATTGACGTAGTCAACAATACCCTGAACGTCAGCCATCCACTCAGCCTTGAGGCGGGTCCAGAAGTCATCCTGCTGTTCCTTGGTCCAGGCATCGCCCTCAGCCCACTCGTGCTCGGGGCCGGCTTCGAGGATCGCAGCAGCCATGTCGGCGTACTTGGTGTACACGTCGCTGGTGGTCTGAGTCTGGTAGTCCTTCAAACCAACGATGTCATAGGAAGCCAGCGTGGTCGAGCCAACGTATGAAGGATCGAGGAAGGTGTAGTAGGTGAAGATGACATCATCAGCGGTCACAGGTTCGCCATCCGAGAACTTCATGCCAACGCGGAGGCGGGCAGTGTACTTGGTGGTGTCTGAAGCTTCGTCATATTCGACCTTGGTGTCCGCGGCGCCTTTGTACAGGTACGGGGTACCATTGTAATCAACGGTTTCACCTTCGATTGCATTGAAGATGATACCGCCGACGCGGTCGGTCGTCAGCAGCGAAATCTGGGTCATGCTGGCGACATCCTGGTCGTAACCCGTATCAGCGAAGAACGGGCTAAACTTCTGCGAGAAGTCCTGATACGCAACTACGAGCGGCGTGTCAATCGTAGGCGCGGTGGGCAAATTCTCGCCAAACGGCTGTTCCGGGAAGGGGACTTCCGTCGGGACCGCAGTGGGCTCAGGAGCCTTGGTGGCCTCAGGAGCCTTGGTAGGCGCCGGAGCATCCGTTGCAGCGGGAGCTTCGGGCACGGGTGTTTCTACTACCGGCGCTGTGCATGCGCTGAGCACAAACACGGCAACCAGAAGCACCGAAAACACTTTGGACATATACTTGGACATTACAATCCTCCTTTAGGATTTTTGGGGGACACGGTATCCCACACACTGACACAATTTTAACCGTTTTCTATTAATCACGCAAGCAGACAGCCCTGTCTCGGGACGAATAGCGGGATTTATTACCAAAAAATAT